>JBBSJO010000021.1:0-35208 GCA_038257185.1 Rhodobacterales bacterium
GGCACCGAAAGCCTGCGCGCCGCACTGCACCCCAAGTGGCGTAACCAGCTTCGCCGCGCGGAACGCGCCGGGCTCATCGTCACCCATGCGCCATTGCCGGCCGATCCGAACCACCCCCTCCTGCTGGCGGAGGCCGCACAGGCCCGCAGCCGCCACTATGCCAACTGGCCGCCCCAACTGACGGCCGCCTTCGCCGCCGCAGAACCCGCGCAGACAAGGGTCTTCAGCGCGATGCAGGCAGACAAAACCGTCGCGCAAATGCTGTTCCTGCTCCACGGCGACCGTGCCACCTACCACATCGGCCTGACAACGGATGCCGGGCGCGCGGAATACGCCCACAACCTGCTTTTATGGCAGGCCGCACAATGGCTTGCGTCTCTGGGCATCTCCAGCCTCGACCTAGGCCTGCTGGATCGCGCCACCCCCGACCTCAACCGTTTCAAACTGCGCACCGGGGCGCGGGCCTGCCCCACCGGGGGCACGTGGGGGCGGTGGCATCCCCTTGCACGCGGGCAGCGTCCGTGATCATCTGCCCCGGAAAAACGTCCAGGGGAATATCACATGAAACTCAGCACCACAGCGGCGATCGTCACCGGCGGCGCGTCCGGCCTTGGCGAGGCGACGGCCCGCCATTTCGCCTCTCAAGGCGCAAAGGTGACGCTGCTGGACCGTGACGACAAGCGCGGACCGAACGTGGCGGAGGAGATCGGCGGGCATTTCATCCGCACCGACGTCACGGACGAGGCTTCGGTGCAGGCCGCCGTCGATTACGCGCTCGACAGGATGGGCCAGATCACCGCGACCGTGAACTGTGCGGGGATCGCCTTTGCCGTCAAGACACTGGGCCGCGACGGGCCTCACCCGCTCGATTCCTTCCGCCGTACCGTCGACATCAACCTTGTGGGCAGTTTCAACGTGGCCCGGCTGGCCTCCGTCGCGATCGCAAGGAACGAACCCGAACCCGACGGCGCGCGCGGCGTGATTGTGAACACCGCCTCCGTCGCGGCCTACGACGGGCAGAAAGGCCAGGTTGCCTATGCCGCCTCGAAAGGCGGGATCGTGGGCATGACCCTGCCGATGGCGCGTGATCTGGCCAAGGAGGGCATCCGCGTGATGACCATCGCCCCCGGCATCTTCCGCACGCCGATGCTGGCGAGCCTCTCCGAAGAGGTACAGGCGCAACTTGCCGCCGACGTCCCCAACCCGCCGCGCTTGGGCGATCCCGAGGAATATGCGCGCATGGCAGGTTTCATCGTCGAGATGGGGTATCTCAACGGCGAGGTGATCCGCCTCGACGGCGCGCTCCGAATGCGCTGAGCGCAGGTGGCGTCCAATCGCGAGAAGATGGCGGCCGGTCAGTGGTACGCTTGCGTCGATGCGGAGCTTGAATCGCTTCGACAACTCGCGCGGCGTGCAGTTTATGCCCACAATCACACTCCTCCCGGCGACAGCGCCGGGCTGAGTGACGCCCTGGCTGGCCTCTTTGCGCGCCACGGCGCGGATTGCATGATCGAAGCGCCTTTCCATTGTGCCTACGGGTTCAACATCCACCTCGGACGCGGGGTCTATTTCAATGCGGGTTGCACGATTCTGGACACGGCCAAAGTCTCGATCGGGGATCGCACGATGATCGGACCGGGCGCACAGCTCATCTGCGCCGTACACCACAAGGACCCTGTGCAACGCGCCGAAGGGCTGGAAATCGCCCGCCCCGTCACACTGGGCGCGGACGTCTGGATCGGCGCCGGGGTGATTGTCATGCCGGGGGTCGAAATCGGTGAGGGCGCCATCGTCGGCGCGGGTGCCGTCGTCACCCGCGACGTCCCGCCCGGCGTCACGGTCACCGGCGTCCCCGCGCGGCCCCACTGAAAATCAAACGAAAGGCCATCCCATGTGGCAAGGCACCCTTCTTTCCATCCACACCACACCGAAAGCCCGCGCGCCGATGGCCGAACAGCCCCGCGCGCACCTGATCGCAGGTGTCGGGATCGAGGGCGACCGCTATGCCAAGGGCATCGACACCGGCACCTATTCCGCCCTGCCTGACGTGCGAGAGGTCACGCTGATCGAGGTGGAGACGCTGGAGGCGCTTGCGCGGGATCACGGCATCACCCTTGACGCGAACCAGCATCGCCGGAACCTGACCGTTCGGGACGTGCCGCTGAACCATCTGGTCGGTCGGCGCTTTCGAATCGGCGACGTTGTGCTTGAGGGCGGACGGCTCAACACGCCCTGCCGCTACATCGACATGATCACGGGTCTGACGATCTGCGACCTGCTGGAGCACCGCTCCGGCCTCAACGCGCGTATCGTCACCGGCGGGGAAATCGCCCCCGGCGACTCGCTATCTTTGGTTTAACCTGCGGCGATCTTCAGTCCCGCCACACCCGCCACGATCAATCCCGCGGAGGCAAGCTTGAGCAGCGACATCGACTCACCCAGCATCAGCGTGCCCAGCAGCACGGTGCCAAGCGTGCCGACCCCGGTCCAGATCGGATAGGCGATGCTGACCGGCAGACCGCGTAGCGACAGCGTAAGGAACCACAGGCCCCCAACGATGGCAACAAGGGTGACGACTGTGGCAAGCGGCCGGGTAAAGCCGTCCGACATCTTCATGCCCATGGCAAAGATGACTTCGAAGAACGCCGCCAGCCCGAGATAAATCCACGCCATGAAATGCTCCTACCCGGCGGCCTTCTCTTCGAGGGAAAGCCACTCTTCCTCAGCCCTAGCGAGCTTTTTCTGACGTTCAACAAGGACTTGCGTGGCTTTCTTGAACTTCATCGGCTCGCGGGTGAAGAGCGCCGGATCGGCGAGCAGACCCTCCAGCTTGCCGATCTCCGCCTCAAGCCGCGCGATCTCCTCCGGCAAGGCCTCCAGCCGGTGCTTCTCGGTAAAGCTCAAGCCCGGCTTCGCGGCCTTGTCCTGCTTTACCTTCGCCGCCGAAGGCTTTGACACCACAACACTTTCGGAGAAATCGTCCTGCCCGCGCTGGCTCAGGTAATCACTCCATCCGCCTGCGTAGACAGTGGCGCGCCCGTCGCCCTCCATCGCGATGGTGGTGGCCGCGACGCGGTCGAGGAAGTCGCGGTCGTGGCTGACCAGCAACACGGTGCCGTCATAGGTGCCCAGCAATTCCTGCAGCAGATCGAGCGTTTCCACATCCAGATCGTTGGTCGGCTCATCCAGCACCAGAAGGTTGCTCTCCCGCGCCATGATCTTGGCCAGCAACAGCCGCGCCTTCTCACCACCCGACAGCGAGCGGACCGGCGCGCGGGCCTGCGCCTCGTCAAAGAGGAACTCCTTGAGATAGCCGACCACGTGCTTGGGTTGGCCGCGCACCAGCACCTGATCGGCCTTGCCTGAAACGCGCATGTCCGGGTCGCCGGTCAGGCTGTCCCAGAGCGTCATGTCCTCGTCCAGCTGCGCGCGGGCTTGATCGAAAAGCGCCAGTTCAAGGTTGGTGCCGAGGGCGATCTTGCCCTCGTCCGGCTCCTCGCGGCCGATCAGCATGTTCAGCAGCGTCGTCTTGCCCACCCCGTTGGGTCCGACAAGGGCGATCCGGTCGCCCCGCTGCACCGTCAGCGAGAAATCCCGCAGGATCATCTTGCCCCCGAACCGCTTGGCAATGCCTGTCGCCTCGATCACCTTGCGACCCGACTTCGGCCCAGCCTCCAGTGCCATGGCCGCGGCACCCTGCCGGTTGATCTGTGCCGATCGTTCTGCGCGCAACTCCTGCAAGGCCCGCACCCGGCCCTGATTGCGCTTGCGGCGCGCGGAAATCCCCTCGACTGCCCACCGCGCCTCCGCCTTGATCTTGCGGTTCAGCTTGTGGCGCTGGGTGTCTTCCTCTTCCCAGATCTGGTCGCGCCAGGCCTCGAATCCCCCGAAACCGGTTTCCTGCCGCCGCACACTTCCCCTGTCGATCCAGAGGGTTGCACGCGTCAATTCACGCAGAAAGGCACGGTCGTGGCTGATGATGACAAAGGCGGTGCGGGTCTGTTTCAACTCGTCTTCCAGCCAACGGATCGCCTCGATGTCCAGATGGTTGGTCGGCTCGTCGAGCAGCATCAGTTCCGGCTCTTCCGCCATGAGCCGCGCCAGTGCCGCGCGGCGGCGCTCTCCGCCGGAGGCGGTGGCGACGGGGCGGTCGGGGTCGAACTTCAACCCCTCGCCAGCACGTTCGACCTTGTACATCTCGCCGGGGTCCAGCGCATGGGCCGCGAAATCGCCGAGGGTTTCGAATCCGCTCAGATCGGGGTCCTGCTCCATGTAGCCCACCGAAACACCCGGCCCCGCGATCACCTCGCCCGCGTCGGATTCCACCAGACCGGCCATGACCTTCATCAACGTGGATTTACCCGATCCGTTGCGCCCCACAAGGGCCACCCGGTCCCCGGGCTGGATCACCAGCGACAGGTCTTCGAAAACCGGATCGCCGCCGAAGGTCAGCGAGATCTCGTTGAGTTGCAAAAGGGGTGCGCGTGCCATGCCGCCTGCTATCCGGGCCGCACGAAAGGGTCAATCGCCCCTGCTTCATCTTGCAAAATAAACTCATACCAACGCCCGCAACAGTCGCTTGCGGCTGGCGGGAATCGCCCCGATCTCAAGCCCCGTGAAAACGTGCAACGTGTTCATCTGCGTATCCACCACCGCATGATCGCTGACCCAGCCGCCCATCATCAGATAGGTGCGCAGCAATGGTGGCATCCGCAGCATCGCCTTTTTCGCATCCGGCTTGCGGCGCAACCGCGCGGCGAAACGAAAGACATTGGGCGCCTTGACCCGGGGCAGCCAGCGCGTCGGCGCCAGATGGCGCGCCTTGAGCATGGCGAAGGCGTCGAGGTACTGCGCCGTCTCGACCCCGGCAAAGGAGGAACAGCCAAAGAGCATCTGCACGTCGTTCGCATCCACGAAATCGGTCATCGCGGCCCAGGCCACCCGCAGGATATCGGCATCGCGCCAGTCCGGGTGGACGCAGAATCGCCCCAGTTCCATCATCAGCCCCTCATAGCTGTGCAGGGCGCTCAATTCATAAAACTGCGCGGCATAGCTCTGCGGCAGGTCCGCGCCGTGAAGTGCGAGCAGGCGGAAGCAGCAGACAAGCGTGCCACTGTCACGGTCGCGGACGAGGATATGGGTGGTGCGGTCGTCGAAATCGTCGATGTCGCGCGACTGGCGAAGGCCGAAGCACAGGGCGCGCAGGCTTTGGGCGGCCTCCAGGTCGGCGGCCCCCTGCGCCCGATCGGCGGTGTAGCGGCCTTTTGCCAGGAGTGTCATCTTGCGGCCCGTCTCATCGTCTGTTCGCCCTTCCGACCTTGCCGATGATTTATGACCGCAACATGAAGGCTACCCGGCCAGACCTGCGGGATTGAAGCGGCCGATGTTGCCCAGAAGCTGGCGGATGAAGGATTTGTTGCTGGCAGAGGACGAGGTTACCCGGCGCGCGAGCGGGACGACACGGCCCTTCTCCAGACCGAAGCGTTCGACGTTCTGCACCACACCATTGCTCGAAAAGCTGATCGCGACGACTTCGCGGTTCACTTCGCGGGGTGCCAAAGGCCCGATGGAGCGCTGGCGCATCCGGACGTAGTAAAATCCGCCGTCGTCCAGCACGCCGGCAGAGGCGGGAACGCCGATCTTTTCCGTTACGCTGTCGCGGGTATCCTGCCCGACCTGGATCTGGTTCAGGTCATCCTCCGGCGGGATGTAGCCGTGGTTTTCGTATTGCGGGGCGCAGGCGGCCAGCGCCAGAAAGACCGAGCAGATGCCCGCGCGCAGTACAGTTCTGCCGGGTCGTCTTGTCTCACGCATGTGCTCTGCCCTCTTGCCCGTGGAAGTTCCGGCTTTTATCCCGCATACACCAAGGGCCCCCATGGGTTCAAGAAACGAAAGTGGATGCCGATGTCCCCCAAGCCCCCCAGTGATACCGCCTTCCGCGTGGCGGATCTGTCGCCGAACGCCGAAAACGCCTTTGCCCTGCGTCCCGACGCGCCCACCCTCGCCGTCATCGCCGAGGCACTGGACCTCAGCGCATTGCGCAAGCTCAGCTTCACGGGCCGTATCGTGGCGCAGGGCGCCACGGGCTGGGAATTGCAGGCGCGGCTGGGGGCGACGGTGGTGCAGCCCTGCGTGGTCACGCTGGAGCCGGTGACGACGCGCATCGATGAAGACGTCGTCCGCCGCTTCGTGCGGGACTACAGCGAACCGGACGAGCCAGAGGCAGAAATGCCAGACGACGACACCACCGAAGCTCTGGGCGCATGGATCGACCCCGGCCGCGTCATGCAGGAGGCGTTGGCGCTGGCGGTCCCGGATTATCCGCGCAAGCAGGACGCCGAACTGGGCCAGGTGGTGGTGACCAAACCCGGCGAGACCCCGATGACGGACGAGGACGCGCGACCTTTCGCGGGGCTGGCGGGCCTGCGCGACAGCCTGAAAAAGAACTGATCGGGCAGGCAAACGCCTGTTGCATAAACCGCGCTTGCATCCTCCGGATTTGACGGTATTTTGCGCCCCTCATCCCAATTAAGGTTGGACATTGCAGGGCTGCGGGCCTAAAGCGGCGTCACGCCCAAAAGGGTCCGGATTGAAACACGGCTGTTACGTGCCATATGGTATTGTTCCCGCCCCGAATGACAAAGGCACCAGACATGGCTGTCCAGCAGAATAAAGTCTCCAAGTCGCGTCGCAACAATCGCCGCGCGCACGATTCGCTCACCGCAGCGAATCCGAACGAATGTTCCAACTGCGGCGAGCTGAAGCGCCCGCACCATATCTGCGCGGCCTGTGGCCATTATGCCGATGCGGAAGTTGTTGTTCTGGCCGATGAGATTGATCTGGAAGACGACGCAGCCTAAGTTGCCTCAGGCGCACCAGAAAAGATCATGAGGCATTCGCAGCGATGACGGCACCGACCGATCACACAGACGCGAAGTCCTCGAGAACCTTGATATCTGTCGATGCGATGGGTGGCGATCAGGGCCCGGCCGCCGTCGTGGCAGGATGTGCGCTTTCCGCAAAGCTCAATCCCGACATCGCGTTCATCCTGCACGGCGACGAAGCCGTGCTGAACCCGCTCGTGGACAAGCGACGCGAGCTTGCGGGGCGTTGCGACATCCGGCACGCGGCCGATGTCGTGACGATGGACGACAAGCCCAGCCAGGTCGTGCGCACCGGCAAGGACACCTCGATGTGGTCCGCAATCGATTCCGTGCGCACCAATGAGGCCGCGGTGGCCGTTTCCTGCGGCAATACCGGTGCGCTCATGGCCCTGTCGATGATCCGCCTCAGAAAGCTGCCCGGCGTGAATCGCCCCGCCATCGCCGTGCTCTACCCCTCCTCCAACCCTCAGGGTTTCAACGTGATTCTCGACGTCGGCGCCGATGTGCGCGCCGATGCCGACGACCTGATGCGCTTTGCCCTGATGGGCGCCTCCTATGCCCGCAACGGCCTTGATGTGAAGCGACCCCGCGTTGGTCTGCTGAATGTCGGCACCGAGGAACACAAGGGCCGCGCCGAGTTGAAGGAAGCCTACGAGCTGATCCGTGACCAGCACGAGAACGCAGGCTACGAGTTCGTGGGCTTCGTCGAGGGTGTGGATGTCTCGGGCGTGCGTGCGGACGTCATCGTGACCGACGGCTTCACCGGCAATATCGCCATCAAGACCGGCGAAGGCACTGCCAGCATGATCGGCGCGAGGTTGTGCGAGGCCTTCAAATATTCGATGCTGTCTCGGCTTGCCTCGCTCCTGGCCTATACGTCACTGCAGCGGCTGAGCCAGAAGATCGACCCCCGCCGCGTCAACGGCGGTGTGTTTCTCGGGCTGAACGGCACGGTTGTGAAATCGCATGGCTCGGCGGATGCCACCGGCGTTTCCGCCGCCATCAAGCTCGCAGCACAACTGTCCGAGAACAGGTTCAACGACAAGCTGGCCACCCGTGTGGCCGTCACGATACCAGAAGAGGAGGCCCCGGAATGACCCTGCGCGCGGTGGTTATCGGATGTGGCCATTATCTGCCCAATCGGGTTGTCGAGAATGCGGAATTCGAGGCGACGCTGGACACTGACGACGAATGGATCCGCTCGCGCTCCGGCATCGAGCGGCGCCACTTCGCGGGGGACGGGGAAACCACCTCCTCCATGGCGACGGCAGCCGCGCGCGCGGCACTGGCGCAGGCGGGGCTGGCCGCGAATGACGTCGATTCGATCATCCTTGCCACTTCGACCGCCGATTTCACCTTCCCCTCCGCCGCCACGATGGTGCAGGCGGAACTGGGCATGTCGGGCGGCTTTGCCTTTGACGTGCAGGCGGTGTGCGCAGGCTTCGTCTATGCCCTGGCCAACGCCAATGCCCTGATCCTGTCCGGTCAGGCGCGGCGGGTCCTGGTGATCGGGGCCGAGACCTTCAGCCGCATCATGGACTGGACCGACCGCTCCACCTGCGTGCTTTTTGGCGATGGCGCGGGGGCCGTCCTGCTCGAAGCACAGGAGGGCGAGGGCACGCCGCAGGACCGCGGTATTCTGGCGACGGACCTCAACTCCGACGGACGCTACCGCGACCTGCTTTACGTCGATGGCGGCGTGAGCACGGGCACCACCGGCTATCTGCGCATGCAGGGCAATCAGGTGTTCCGCCACGCCGTGGAAAAACTGGCAGCCACCGCCACCACCGCCATGGCGTGGGCGGGTGTGGTGGCCGAGGACGTGGACTGGATTGTGCCGCATCAGGCCAATATCCGCATCATTCAGGGCACGGCGAAAAAGCTCGGCCTGCCGATGGACCGCGTCGTGGTCACCGTGCAGGACCATGGCAATACCTCTGCCGCCTCGATACCCCTCGCCCTGTCGGTGGGCCAGGCGCGCGGCCAGATCAAGCAGGGCGATCTTCTCGTGACCGAGGCCATCGGCGGGGGCCTGGCCTGGGGTGCTGTCGTGCTGCGCTGGTAAGCCCCTGACGAAACGCGTTAAAGTTCCGCCGAAACTTGCCCACACAAGCCATTGATATTGACTCCGAAAATTTCAGAGGCCTATGGTGGCTGAAAACATGGGGGACGGTATGGCGAACAAGACCTTGACGCGGATGGACCTGAGCGAGGCCGTGTTCCGCGAGGTGGGCCTGTCGCGCAATGAAAGCGCACAACTCGTTGAATCGGTGCTGGAGCATATGTCCGATGCATTGGTGAGTGGAGAGCAGGTCAAGATTTCGTCGTTTGGTACCTTTTCGGTGCGCGACAAGACCGCCCGTGTGGGCCGCAATCCCAAGACCGGCGAAGAAGTCCCGATCGACCCGCGCCGGGTGCTGACCTTCCGCCCCTCGCATCTGATGAAGGACCGCGTTGCTGACGGGAACAAGTCCTGATCCATGGCAAAATCGCCGGACGCATTCAGGACCATCTCCGAAGTTGCCGACTGGCTGGGCATTCAGGCCCATGTGTTGCGATTCTGGGAAAGCAAGTTCAGCCAGGTCAAACCGATCAAGCGCGCAGGCGGGCGGCGCTATTACCGCCCTGCCGACATGCTGCTGCTGGGCGGCATAAAGAAGCTGCTGCATGATGACGGGCTGACCATCAAGGGCGTCCAGAAGATCCTCCGCGAGGAGGGCATGAGCCATGTGGCCGACCTGTCCGAACCGCTCGACGAACTGACCATGTCCCAGCTCGAGACCGAGGAAGCTCCGCCCGTCACGCGCCCGAAACCGGAACCGACCGAAAGCGGTGTCGTCCTGAATTTCGCGGGCAACACACCACCGGAGGCGGAGCCTGTCACCGCAGAATACGCGGACGAGGAAACCGAGGAATTGGCCGAGGTGCCGCCGGATGATCTGGCCGCCGACCAGACGGGCGCGGAACCGGACGAACTGCCGAAACCCGACCCGATGCCGGAGACCGCATCCGAACCGGAACCAATAGCTGAGCCTGAGCCTGAGCCTGAGCCTGAGCCTGAGCCTGAGCCTGAGCCTGAGCCTGAGCCTGAGCCTGAGCCTGAGCCTGAGCCTGAGCCTGAGCCTGAGAAGGCTGAGATTGCCGCAGAGCAGGTCAATCCAGAAACCGCGCCCGAAGAAGAAATCGGATCTGATGACGCCGTGGCCCTGCCCGCCTTCCTGCGCCGCCCCCTTGGCGATAGCCCGACACAGGACCCCACGCCTGCCGAACCCGAAGCCGAAGCGGAACCGGAACCCGCCGCTGAGGCACCGCCCCGCAAACCGCGCATCATCGACGTTCCCCCGATTCCCTCCGACGCGGAGATACCTGCAGCGCCTGCCCTGCTCTCTGCCTCCCTCCGCACGCGCAGGCTCACCGCAGAGCAGGCAGGCCAGATTGCCCCGTTGCTGCACCGCCTCACCACCCTGCGCGACACCATGGCCGCGCGCCGCCGCAACGGTCCGCGTCCCGGCAGCGACGCCTGACTGCCCTGCCTGTGAAAGCCGCGCCAATTCCCTCTTGCACAGCGGGCAGGATCAGCTATGAACCGCCCTTAGTCGGGCTATGGCGCAGCCTGGTAGCGCGTCCGTCTGGGGGACGGAAGGTCGCAGGTTCGAGTCCTGCTAGCCCGACCAACCGACATCACAACCGCCCGCACCTTCGGTTGCGGGCGTTTGTCATTCTGAAAGGCGTCCCGAAGTGACCGGCGTGATCCCGAACCAGCAGATCGCAGCGATGATCGACGACGGCGTGATCGCCGCGACGCCCGCCGTGATCCCCGAACAGATCCAGCCCGCCAGCCTCGACCTGCGCCTGGGGACCACCGCCTACCGCGTGCGCGCCTCTTTCCTTGCGGGCCACGGCAAGAAGGTCACCGACCGGCTCGCCGAATTCCAGATGCACCAGATCGACCTGACCCAGGGCGCGGTGCTGGAAAAGGGCTGTGTCTATGTCGTGCCGCTGATGGAGCATCTGGCCCTGCCCGATGACGTCTCCGCCGTGGCCAATGCCAAAAGCTCCACCGGGCGGCTGGACCTGCTGACCCGCACCATCACCGACGGCGGCACGGAGTTCGACCGCATCGCCCCGGGCTATCGCGGCGCGCTCTACGCTGAAATCTGCCCCCGCTCCTTCTCGGTTCTTGTGCGTCCCGGCATGCGCTTGAACCAGATCCGCTTCGGGCGCGGCGATGCGGTGCTCGACGACGACGCCCTTCGCGCCCTGCACGCCCGGACCCCGCTGGTCGATGGCACGGCGGTGATCGACGAAGGGCTGGGCTTCTCCGTGGACCTGAAGCTGCCCGGCTCATCACTGGTCGGCTACCGCGCAAAACCCCATACTGGCGTAATCGACCTCGACAAGATCGCGCACTACGCTCCCGCCGACTTCTGGGAGGAAGTGCACAGCGAGACCGGCCACATCATCCTCGATCCGGGCGCTTTCTATATTCTCGTCAGCAGGGAATCCGTGACGATTCCCCCTGAGTATGCCGCTGAAATGGCGCCTTACCTCGCCATGGTCGGCGAGTTCCGGGTGCATTATGCGGGATTTTTCGATCCCGGTTTCGGCCATGCAGCGGCAGGCGGGGCCGGTTCACGCGGTGTGCTGGAGGTGCGATGCCACGAGGCCCCCTTCGTCCTGGAACACGGGCAGGTGGTCGGGCGGCTGGTCTATGAACGCATGGCCGAAGTGCCGACGCAGCTCTACGGGGCCGGGATCGCGTCGAACTATCAGGGTCAGGGCCTGAAGCTCAGCAAGCATTTTCGCACAGGCTAGCCGTTGCGAGGCGCCCGACGATCTCGCGGATGCCGTCGATCAGAATTTTGAGAATCGCCGCAGCGTCTTCATCGACTGTTTCGCATGCCCTGCGGTCTGGCGTGCCTCACGACGGGCGCGGCGTTCCTCGGGGGTCAGCTTCGGCTCCGTCGGATTGCCATAATCGTCGATCTCGCCCTGCGGCTGCTGGCGACGTTTTCCCATCTTGCTGGCCTGATCGAAACCCGCATTCACGCCCCGGCGCACAAGTTGGTGCATCACTTGACGGATGATCATGTTGATAATCTGGTTCATTGCCCGACCCTTTCTGATGCCTCAGCGCCTAATATAGCATTGAAAATGGCGAAAATCAGGCCTTTGCAGTCGAATTCCTGCCCCTGCGCGGAAATCGGCGTCACCGGCTGTCAGTGAATCGTCCGCACCTGTCCCGCCAATCTCGAAACCCGCTCCCGCACCTCTGGCGGCTCCTCTGCGAGGGCCTCCACCAGGGCGCGCAATTCGGCGCGCGTACCGTGCAACTGATCGACCAGCGAGATCAGCACGGCAAGGGCATCGCCCTCCAGATCGAAGCTTTCCGACATTTCGCAGAGGAACTCCATCCGCACTATGTCGATCTGCCGGAAGACCGGGCCATCCGGCGTCTGCACCGGGATCACGATCTCCGCCTCGATGAAGGACACCAGCCGCGCCTCGTCGAGCGGGCGAATGGCCGCGATGACTTCCTTCCGAGTGTAAAAACCAGTCATGATTTCATCCCCTTTCGCGGATCGTAAGAATGGGTCTTGCGCCAGGTCGTCATGAAGTCCGCAAGCCCCTCATCCACCTTCGGAGGCATCACGACCCTGAGCGTCACCCGCTGGTCGCCCTGCCCGCGGCTGGACTTCACGCCCTTGCCCTTCAGCCGCAGCGTCTGTCCGGTATTGGCCCCCTTGGGAATGCCGAGGTTTACGGAGCCATGGATGGTGGGGGCCTCGACCTTGCCGCCCAGCACCGCCTCGTCCAGCGTGATAGGCAGTTCGATCACGATGTCGTCGCCTTCGCGGGTGAAGAAAGGGTGCGCTGCCACGGCAATGGTAATCAGCGCATCCCCGGCCGGCCCCTTGCCGAAACCCGGATCGCCCTTGCCGCGCAAGCGTATCGTCTGGCCGTCCGTTGTGCCTTCCGGGATCTTCACCTCCAGCGTCGCCCCTTCGGGCAGAGTGATCCGCCGGACACCCCCGCGCGCCGCGTCGAGGAAGGGCACTTCCAGCGCGAAACGACGGTCATTGCCACGCGCATCAAAGCCCTGACCCTGAAAGCCCGCACCGCTCTGTCCGCGCTGGCGAAAGAATTCCGCGAAGATGTCGGAGGCGTCGTCGAACCCGCCTCCGGGTGCCTGACCCGGTGCGGCACCACGGTAGGGATTACCGGGCTGTTCTGCATAGTCGCGGTAGTACTGACGCTCCTGACGCTGCTCCGCCCCCGACCCATCTATCTCGCCTCGGTCAAAGCGGGCGCGTGTGTCGGGATCTTTCAGCAGGTCATAGGCCGCCGAGGCCGCCTTGAACCGCGCCTCCGCCTCCGTATCGCTGGGATTGAGGTCGGGATGCGAGGTCCGTGCGATCTTTCGATAGGCCTTCTTGATGTCGGCTGCGCTGGCATCCTTGGAAACGCCGAGAGCCTTGTAGGGGTCGAGTGCCATATCTGTCCGGTTTCATCAGGAGGCGGCCATCGGGCCGCAGACGTCTCAGGGTCTCAACCTCGCAGAGATGCAAGGGTTCCTCAAGCGGCGTCTCCGGGGGCCGCTCAATCCTCGAAAAGTTCGCTTTGTCCCTCGGTCGTCTCTTCCTCGTCCTCTCCCTCGCCCATGATCGGCAAGACACCGGGCGGCGGTCGGTTCTCCAACAACCCGGCGGAACGGAGTTCCTTGAGCCCCGGCAGGTCGCGCGCGTTCTCCAGCCCGAAGTGGTCGAGGAATTCCTGGGTCACCACAAAGGTAACGGGCCTTCCGGGCGTCATCTTGCGGCGGCCAAAGCGGATCCATTCCAGTTCCAGCAACTGGTCCACCGTGCCCCGGCTGACGGAGACACCTCTGATCTCCTCGATCTCGGCGCGTGTCACGGGCTGGTGGTAGGCGATGATCGCCAGCGTTTCGATGGCGGCACGGCTCAGTTTGCGGACCTCTACCGTCTCCTTCTGCATCAGAAACCCGAGGTCGGGGGCCGTGCGCATGGCATAGCCGTCCCCCACCTTGACCACATGCACCCCCCGCCCCTCATAGCGGCGGCGCAGATAAACCATGGCCTCGCCCGCGTCCGACCCGTGCGGCAGCCGCGCGTCAAGCTCCGCCAGCGTGACCGGCTCGGAGGTGGCAAAAAGCACCGCCTCGATCATGCGCTCCTGCTCGTCCATGGGGGGTGCGGCAAAGAGGCTTTCCTCTTTATCGTCAGACACTTCAGTCACGCGGTCCATCCTTCTTTCGCACCTGGATCGGCGCGAACATCTCTGTCTGCCGTATCTCCAGATGCCCCTCCTTGACCAGCTCCAGCGAGGCGGCAAAGGTCGACGCCGTCGCCGAACGCCGCTTCGCGGGGTCGATTTCCCAGCCTTCGGGCAGGTAGCTTGTCAGGTCCGACCAGTCCCCCGCATAGCCGATCAGCCCGCGCATCCGCTCCAGTGCCTGCTCCATCGTGAAGATCGACTCGCGGTCCATCGCGTAGGGGCGGAATTCGTCGCGCGTCCGGATGCGGGCGTAGCCTTGCATCAGGTCCAGCAAGGTCGCCGTATAAGTCACGCGGCGCACGCGCTCGACCTCGTGGGTCTGGCCACGGGCGAAGAAATCGCGCCCCAGCTGGTCGCGGGCCATCAGCCGGGCGGCGGCATCGCGCATCGCCTGCAGACGTTCAAGCTGGAATGCGAGATGCGCCGCCAGTTCCTCGCCCGAGGGGCCATCCTCGGTAGGATCAGGGGGCAGCAACAGGCGGGATTTGAGAAACGCGAGCCAGGCCGCCATGACGAGGTAATCGGCGGCCAGTTCCAGCCGCAGCGCCTTGGCCTTCTCCACGAAGGCCAGATATTGCCGCGCCAGTTGCAGGACGGAGATCTTGCGCAGGTCCACCTTCTGCGTGCGGCTGAGCATCAGCAGCAGGTCGAGCGGCCCCTCGAAGCCATCCACGTCGATGATCAGCGCCTCGGCGGCGACGCGTTCTGCGACGGAAACGCTGTCTTCCTCGAATGTGGTTTCAGCCATGCCCCGCCCCGCCCAAAAGCGCCTCAAGCTGGGCGTCCAGGGCGAGAATGTCAACATCGTCCGGGGTGCGGCGCATGCTCAGGGCGCGCATTGCCCGCGTCATCGCCGGTTCGGTCATCTCGCCTGCCGCTTCGGCGACCGCGCGGCGGTCCTCAAGCGGCGCATTGCAGTAGAGCACGACATCGCAGCCTGCCGCCAGCGCCGCGCGGGCGTTTCCTGCGGGCGCGCCGCTCAGCGCCTTCATCGAAATGTCGTCGGTCATGATCAGGTTGTCAAAGCCGATGAGGCTGCGGATGATGTGCATCATGCGGGGCGACAGGGTCGCGGGGGCCGCATCGAGCGCCTCATAGACCAGATGCGCAGTCATGCCCATCGGAAGGTCACGGAGCGCCTTGAAAGGCGCGAAATCCTCCGCCACCAGCGCCTCGCGCGGGGCCGAGACGCGGGGCAGGTCGATGTGGCTGTCCATCGTGGCCCGGCCATGACCCGGCATGTGCTTGAGCACCGGCAGCACCCCGCCCGCCAGCATGCCGTCAGCCACGGCGCGCCCTATGGCGGTGACGCGCGCCGGATCGCTGCCATAGCAGCGGTTGCGCAGGAAAGCGTGGGTTGCGGGGCCGGCCAGATCGACCATGGGGGCGCAGTTGCTGTCGATGCCAAGCTCCCGCAACTCATGGGCGATGATGCGGTATTGCAGGTACATCGCCTCCTCCGCACGCGCCCCTGCGATGGCTACCAGATCGAGCGGCGGCGACCATTCGCGCCAATGCGGGGCGCGCAGCCGCTGCACGCGCCCGCCCTCCTGATCGACGGTGATGATGGCCTCGCGGCCCACCGCTTCGCGCATCTCGTCACACAGCGCACGCACCTGATCGGGCGTGTCGATGTTGCGGGCGAAGAGGATGAAGCCAAAGGGGTCTGCCTCGCGGAAAAGCGCCTTTTCTTCGGCGCTCAGGCGCAGACCCTCCGCGTCGATGACCGTCGCCCCGAAGGGTTTCATCAGCGGGTGACCACCGGGATGCAATCCGCGTTCTCAGCCACGAGGGCAGAACAGAAACGCCGCGCGTCGCCGATATCCTGGAACCCATGGGCGCGCAGACGGTAGAACACGCGCCCGCCGCTGGTGGCCTTCTGCACGACACGCTGCTTGCCGTCGAGATAGGCGGAGAAGCGGGTTTGCAACTGGTCCCATTGCTCGCGGGCGACCTCAGGGCTGTCATAGGCACCGAGCTGGGCCAGACGGGTACCCTTGGGCAGGGTCGCGGCATCCACTTCCGCAGTCGCCGCAGCGGCACCCATGTCGGAGGTCAGGGAGGCAGGCACGATGACCGCCCGCTCGACAGGGCGCTTGCGCGGCCTCAACGAGTTGCGCACACCGGGCGCTTCGATGGCCTCGGCGACCGGCACGTCGATCTGGGCCTGCGCCTCGGCGACGGATGCCTCAATGGCCTCTGCGATACTGTCGGTTGAATCGTCGGGCACCGTCATCGGGGTCACGCCCTCGGTCAGCTGCGCCACGAGGTCATCCACATTGCCCGATTGCAGCGCCGCCGAGACGTCCGGCACGGGTGCATCGGGCGGGGTTTCGGGCAGCGCCTCCTGTGGCGCAGCTGCAACCATTGCCGCAGGCGCGATGTGGTCTTCCTCCGTCAGTTCGACGGGACGCGGGGCCAGACGCAGCTCGTCCGCCGGCCGCGCGGCGGTGCCGACGGCCGCCACGGCATTGACCGAAAGCCCCTGATGCAGAGCCCGCTCACCGCCCGGCTCCTCCGGGCGGATACGCATCTCGCCCTTGGCGGCACGCACCACGGGGATGCCACTGACGTCGCGCACCAGCAGCTTGTACCCCCAGACACCGATACCCGCGATCAGCGCCAGCGACACCAGTGCTCCGGCCAGATTAGTCAGCTTTGACAAGACCTTGGCGCGAGGTGCGGTGCTGTAGGTTGCCTCGGACTCATATGCGTGATCCCCCATGTCAGGGGCTGAAGTGAAATCTGCCATCTGCGCCTCGCTGCCCGCTGCGGTACATAGCCTCGCGGGTCTGCATTTTGGTTTGCCTGTGTCGGCGCGATGGTGCGTTTACCGCATCTCCTGCGCCGGTTTCACACCAAGAATACCAAGCCCCGCCGCAATTACAATCGCCGTGGCCCGGGCCAGCGCGATTTTTGCCTGTGATGTCTCGGGGGCATCTTCCTGAATGAAGCGCAGGCTGCCGTCGTCGTTGCCCTTGTTCCACAACCCGTGCAGATCGCCCGCCAGTTCATAGAGGTAGAAGGCCACCCGGTGCGGTTCATTGCTGCGCGCCGCCGTCTCCACCAGACGCGGCCATTCCGCGATCTTGCGCAGCAGCGCCAGCTCTGCCGGATGGTCGAGCTTGCTCAGGTCCGCGCCCTTCAGCGCCTCGTCCGACACGTCGATCCCGGCCTCCGCCGCCTTGCGCAGGACCGATGCCACACGGGCATTGGCATATTGCACATAGAACACCGGGTTCTCGCGGCTCTGCTCCAGCACCTTGGCAAAGTCGAAATCCAGCATCGCGTCGTTCTTGCGCGTGAGCATCACAAAGCGCGTCACGTCCGGGCCCACCTGCTCCACGACGTCGCGCAGGGTCACGAAGGTCCCTGCCCGCTTGGACATCTTGAAGGGCTCGCCGTTCTTGAAGAGCTTCACAAGCTGCGTCAGCTTGATGTCGAGCGGCACAGCACCATCCGACAGTGCGCTGACGGCGGCTTTCATGCGCTTGACGTAGCCGCCGTGATCCGCCCCGAAGACGTCGATCAGCGCATCGAAGCCGCGCTGCACCTTGTCGTAATGATAGGCGATGTCGGGCGCGAAATAGGTCCAGGCGCCATCGGATTTCATCACCGGGCGGTCCACGTCGTCGCCGTGGTCGGTGGACTTGAACAGCGTCTGCTCGCGCGGCTCCCAGTCCTCGGGCTTCTTGCCCTTGGGCGGCTCCAGCACACCTTCGTAGATCAACCCCTTGGACTTGAGGTCCGCAATGGCCGCTTCGATCTTGCCGGTGCCGTATAGCGACTTTTCCGAATAGAAGACATCCATCTCGACCCCGAGGGCCGCCAGATCGGCACGGATCAGGTCCATCATGGCCTCGGTGGCAAAGTTGCGCACCTCCTCAAGCCAGACCGCCTCGTCCTGCTCCAGATAGGCATCGCCCACCTTGGCCTTCAGCGCCTCACCGACCTCGATCAGGTAGTCGCCGGGATAGGTGCCTTCGGGCCAGTCAACGCTGAGGTCATGCGCCTCCTGATACCGCAGGTAAACGGAGCGGGCGAGCACATCGACCTGCGCGCCGCCGTCGTTGATGTAGTATTCGCGCGTGACGTCATAGCCCGCATAGGCCAGCAGGCTCGCCAGCGCGTCGCCAAAGACGGCGCCCCGCGTGTGACCCACATGCAGCGGCCCCGTGGGGTTGGCCGAGACATATTCGACGTTGACGCGCTTGCCCTTGCCCAAGGTGCCCCTGCCGTAATCGGTGCCATCCTCGAGCACCGAAAGTGCCACGCTCTGCCACACCGAAGGTGCCAGCCGCAGGTTCAGGAACCCCGGCCCCGCCACGTCAGCCGCCGTGATGCGGTCGTCCCTGAGAAGCTGCGCCGCCAGCGCCTCCGCGATCTCGCGCGGCTTCAGCCCGGCAGGTTTCGCCAGCACCATCGCGGCATTGGTCGCCATATCGCCATGCGCTGCATCGCGCGGGGGTTCCGCGGTGATCGCGTCGAAGCTGAGCGTTTCGGGCAGGCTTCCTGCGTTTACCATCCGCTCGAGGGCGGCGATGATCGTCTGGCGAATTTCGGCGAAGATATTCATGTGGGCTTTCCTTGTGTCCTGCCCATGTATCATCTGGCAAGGGGCAGTCAATCTCGGCGGCAGCGCGGGCTTTCAGGATGCCTTAGCGTCCCGTCCGGTGAGCCGCGCGTGTTCCTGCAGGGCGAAGCGGTCGGTCATGCCGGCGATGTAATCCGCCACCATCCGCGCCAGTGTGGTGCGGTCCTGAGCGGCCTCCGCCACCTGCGCCGCCCAGTGGCGCGGCAGCATGTCGGGGTTTTCCAGGAACAGCGGGAAAAGTTCCTCGATCACCTGCGTCACCTCGGCGCGCATGGCCATGACAGAGGGCGCGCGGTACATGCGCTGGAACAGGAAATCCCGGATCTGCTGCAAGTCGGCCCACATGGCATCCGAAAAGCGGATCACGGGGCGCCCCAGATGCCGGATGTCGGCGGCAGACCGCGCGCCCGACGCCTCCAGCAACGCCCGCGAGGTCTCGATCACATCCGCCACCATGACGCCGAAGACACGCCGCAGCGCCTCGTGGCGGCGGCGGTAGGGATCGGTGTCGGGATAGAGCCTGTCCACTTCTTCGAAAGCAGCCCCCACCAGCGGCAAGGCCGCCGCGTCCTCTTCCGTGAAAAGCTCCGCGCGCAATCCGTCGTGCAGGTCGTGATTGTTATAGGCAATGTCGTCCGACAGTGCCGCCACCTGCGCCTCGGCACTTGCATGGGTGCCCAGTTCCAGATCGTCCAGCGCATTGTAGTCGGCCAGCGCGTGCGGCAGCGTCCCGGTGACGGGACCGTTGTGCTTTGCCAGCCCCTCCAGCGTGTCCCAGGTCAGGTTCAGCCCGTCGAAGGCCGCATAATGCCGCTCCAGCGAGGTCACGATCTTGATCGCCTGCGCGTTGTGATCGAAGCCGCCGTAGGGTGCCATCAGCGCCTGAAGGGCATCCTCTCCGGTATGGCCGAAGGGCGGGTGGCCAAGGTCGTGGGCCAGCGCCACCGCCTCCGTCAACTCCACGTCCAGCCCCAGCGACCCCGCAATGGTGCGCGCCACCTGTGCCACCTCAATGGAATGGGTCAGCCGGGTGCGGAAATAGTCGCCCTCATGCTCCACGAAGACCTGCGTCTTGTGCTTGAGCCGCCGGAAGGCGCTGGCATGGATGATCCTGTCCCGGTCCCGCTGATAGCAGGAGCGAAAGGTGCTTTCCTCCTCCGGCACGCGCCGTCCCCTGGCTCTGGCCGGATCAGAGGCATAGGGTGCGCGCATTGCGGCTGGTCCTTGTGGCCTGTCCTTGGTGTTTCTATATAATAGGGACACGAGGATTGAAACCGACCGTTCGGAGCGCCTTCAGATGAACCTGCCCCCCAAAGTCACCTCCCGCGCCTTCGAGCGCCTCGCCGAGATCGGTGCCGCCGGAGACGGCAAGGCCCTGCGTGTCGCGGTCGAAGGCGGCGGCTGTTCGGGCTTCCAGTACGAGATCGCGCTGGACGAGCCCAAGGAAGATGACCTGATACTCGAAGGCAGCGGACAGAAGGTCGTCGTGGACAGCGTGTCACTGCCGTTTCTGGCCAATGCCGTGATCGACTTTTCCGAGGAACTGATCGGTGCCCGCTTCGTGATCGAGAACCCCAATGCCACGGCCTCCTGCGGCTGCGGCACGTCCTTCTCGATGTAGCGTCAGATCGCGTGGGCCCGCGCGAAACCCTCGAAGAAGGCGTCGAACTGATCGGTGGATTGCTCCGCCTCTGCCAGCAGGGCATGCCCGTATTGCCCAAGGTCTGCCATCACGTATCGCCGCATCCGCGACCAGTCCGCGCGGCGCGCATCGCTGAGCCCGAACATGCACTCAGACATCGATCGCAAGACCCCGGCAGGGCGCTGTCTGCACCGGAACCTCAGCGGACCCGCCGGTACGTCGGCCGCGAAACCGCCCTGCCCTGCAACGTCCAGAGCCCAGCCCGTGACGAGGTATTCGTGACAGGCGTCCGTCAGCCCCAACGCGCCATCGGCCACGGCCTGCGTGGCCCAGTGCCCTTTGGCGACCGCCCTGTCCCAGATCGGGCTGGGCTGCCGCCCGGCAAAGCGCAGGGCGGTGCAGACCTCGGCCAGCAGGTCGATATTCTGGTCCAGAAACGCCAGCAGACCGGCGAATTCCAGACTGCGCATCGCCGCCGCTCCCAATCCCGGATCGCTTCTGCCGTAGTCCGACAGGTAGAACACGATATGGGTCAGCTCATAGGCGGCCTTCTTGTTGGGAATGGCGAAGGTCTCGCTGCGCGCAATGAAACGGTGCAACCGCACCCCGAGCGTGCCTTTGCCGACCGGCTTCGCTGCCCCCCGGCGCGCCAGCAGCCGCCGCGCCTCGGCCCGTTGCAGATCGGAGAGTTCCGCCACCGGCAGCCGCGATGCAGCGACCCAGCGGCACAGTGCATCGCCTTTGTTGCCCGCCATGCCGATATCCTCAAGATCGAGGCAAATCGACAACAGGAAGCGATAATATTGGGGAAAGAAACGCATCCGCTCGGCGATGCTGTCGTAGAAGTCGGCCCAGGGATCGAGCGCCGCGATTTCGGGAGACTGACCGGTGGCCGCCAGAATACCCAGCAGTTCCGCGTTCTCCTTCAGCCAGAAGACATCGCTTACCGCGTGCCGGGTTTCGGCGAGACCTGCAATCAGGCGGGTCTGGCGCGTCTCGCGGTTGCCTGCGCGGGGTTTGAGGCTGACGACATTGGACAATCGGAGCTTCCTCGAGCCAGGGGACGGGGTCCGGCACCGCAGTGCCGGACTTTCTTGCCTCTTGTGGTCAGCAGCTGGTGGTGAAAAGCGCAACCCTGCCACCGTCCAGCGCGTCGCCTTCGGGCGCGATGCAGCTGGTGGTGAACAGGTTCACGCCCTCACCCGCCATCGTGGCCGTGGTCTCAGGAGCCGAGCCCGAGGTGAACATTTCGACCGCGTCGCCCGCCATGACATCGCATGTCGCCGGAGCGGATCCGGAGGTGAAGAGGCCCGTTGCCTCTCCGTCCATCAGATCGGCATTATTCTCGAAGTCTGCGTCCAGAAAGCGTGCAAGTCTTGTCATCTTGGAAGTCCTCTCATCTCGTTTTCAGTCTAAAATTGCAATGAGGTAATTCTTTGCCCGCTTAAGGTTATTTTCCAACAGGATTTTCCCTGCCGTCTTCGATCGTTGACGTTATCCACAGATAGCCCCACCGTTAAAGATCGCCACGATCCGCTCGGCATCAAGTTATCCACAGGCGAAAACTTTCTTATCCACAGAGGGAAATCCCCGTGGCCTGCCTCAATTTTCTTGAAAGGCAGGACAGAAATACTCCGTATGCGCGAATCACTCATATTTCATTCTACCTAAAGGCGAGTATCCGGGACTTGCCGCCTGACCCTTAGTGCGCGATAGGTCGGGGGTCAGCGACGGGGAGCCAGCGCCATGAAAATCGCCACATTCAACATCAACGGAATAAAGGCACGCGCCGAGGCCCTGCCGCAATGGCTTGCGGAGGCGAAACCGGATGTCGTGCTTTTGCAGGAGATCAAGTCGCTTGACGAAGGCTTTCCAACCACGCTCTTCGAGGACATGGGCTATGCCGTCGAGACCCACGGCCAGAAATCCTTCAACGGTGTGGCGATCCTGTCGAAGCTGCCGCTGGAGGACGTCACGCGCGGCCTGCCCGGGGACGCAAGCGACGAACAGGCGCGCTGGATCGAGGCGACGGTGATCGGGGAGCAGGACGCGTTGCGCCTCTGCGGGCTTTATCTGCCCAACGGCAACCCAGCGCCGGGGCCGAAATTCGACTACAAGCTGGCCTGGATGGAGCGCCTTCAGGCGCGGGCGGAGGCGCTGTTGGCCGAGGAGGTGCCGTTCCTGCTGACCGGGGATTTCAACATCATCCCTCAGGCCGAGGATGCTGCGACCCCGGACGCCTGGCGCGAGGATGCCCTCTTTCGCCCCGAAAGCCGCGCCGCCTGGCGCAGGTTGCTGAGCCTGGGGCTGACCGAAGCCTTCCGCGCCCGCACGCAAGGCCCCGGCCACTACAGCTTCTGGGATTATCAGGCGGGGGCCTGGAACAGGAACAATGGAATCAGGATCGACCATTTCCTGCTGTCACCGGCCTGCGCGGACAGGCTGGTCGACTGCCAGATCGACAAGGAGGTGCGCGGGCGCGAAAAGCCGTCCGATCACGTCCCGGTCTGGGTGGAACTCGCCATCTGAAGGCACCCGCAGCGCACAACAGCGCGGCACATGCGCCGCCCGTATGGCGCGCCCGGCGTCAGCCCTTGATCAGGACCGCGATCCGCGACGCCAGTTGGTTGCGCGTGAACGGCTTCGAGATGAACTCGACCCCGGGATCGAGCCGCCCATGGTGCACAATCACGTTTTCGGAGTACCCCGACATGAAAAGCACCGGCATGTCCGGCGCGAAACCCTTGGCGACAGCGGCGAGTTTCGCCCCGTTCAGGGAACCGGGAAGGACGACATCCGTCAGCAGAAGATCGTAGGTCTTGCGTGCGACCAGTGCTGCCGCTTCATCGCCCGACCCCACGGCGTCGACGTGATAGCCGAGCTTGGTCAGAGAGCGCTCGACGAATTTCAGCACCCCGACATCGTCTTCTGTCACAAGGATGCGACCCTTGCGCGGCGCGACGCTTACGGGCCGGTAAGGGTCTCGCGACTCCGGCTCAGCGCCGAGCGACAAATCGCGGGGGAAATACATCTTGATCGTGGTGCCGAGGCCGGGCTCCGAATAGATCTTCACATGGCCGGCGGACTGTTTGACGAAGCCGAAGACCATGCTGAGCCCGAGCCCGCTGCCCTGCCCCACCGCCTTGGTGGTGAAGAAAGGGGTGAAGGCCTCCTTCGCGACCTCGGGCGTCATGCCGGTGCCGCTGTCGCTGACGGCGACCATCACGTATTTTCCGGGTCTCACCTCTTCGTGCTGGGCGGCATAGTCTTCGTCCAGCGTGATATTGGCAGTCTCGACGGTCAGCTTGCCGCCTCCGGGCATGGAATCGCGGGCGTTGGCCACCAGATTCAGAATGGCGTTCTCGAACTGGCTCTTGTCGAGCCGCCCCGGCCATAGGTCCTCGCCGCTGACCAGTCGGAGTTCGATATCCTCCCGGATGGTACGGCGCACCAGAGGGTTGATCGCCTGTAGCAGGGCGTTGAAATCGGTCGACTCCGGCCTCAGCGGCTGCTTGCGGGCGAAGGCCAGCAAACGCGAGGTCAGCGTCGCACCGCGCGTCGCGGCATCCAGAATTTCCTCGGCCATCTCTGCATCGTCACCGGAGAGTTCCTCGATCAGAATTTCAGCATTGCCGAGGACGACGGCAAGGATGTTGTTGAAATCATGCGCAATGCCTCCTGTGAGCTGTCCGACCGCATGCAGCTTCTGGGCATGGACCAGCCGCACTTCCGTTTCGGCGCGGGCAATGAGGTTGCCCAGCACTTCCGCCACGATATCCCCTTCGGCCTGCGTGACCGCGCCGCGCGCCGAGACCGGGTCCGTGACACAGATCAGCGCCCCCTTGATCACGCCGGACACCGAAAGGGGAATGATTACAGTCCCGGTGGTGGCGATCGCACCGCCGCCCGCACTTTGCAGGGCAGCCCAGAGCAGGGCCTTCGCCTGTCCCGGCTCGTCGGCCCAGGCCTGCAAAAATTTGGCATGGGACAGCTCGAGCACCGGGTTCTGCGCAAAGATACCGCTTAACCTGCCGGTGGCCGCGCCCACCCGGAGCTTGCCCTGGTTTTCCAGAACAAGCATCGCCCCATCGGTTTCGAGGTCCTGTGCAATCAGCGAGATGGCCTCATCCAGAAAGCTCTCGGTCGAGGCGTCGATGGCGGAGATCTTGCGGATGGCCCCCAGCGCGCGCTGCAGGGCATGCATGTTGGCCGACAGGCGCTTCTCCGCAAGGACGCGTCGCCCGACCTCGGTGCGCAGATCCCTGATCCGTTCCGAGATGAGCCGGAAGCGGTGCGACAGCTCGGCCTCGCGTTCGAGCAGCAACAATACTGTCGGGGTCCCGTCCGATGCCATCATGCGCCGCCCCTTGACGGTCACGATCTCATGGCCGGGAAGGATGGTCACCTGCGAGATGACCGGTTCGGTCACCGACTTTGCCCGCCTCAGGAAATCATCGAACTGGGCTGCATCATTCGCAAAAATCCGTGACACCGGCACGTTGTCGCCGGTCAGGTTCTGACCGATCAGGTCGATCGCGCGCGGGCTGGAAAACTGGACCGTCCGCGTTGCCGGATCGATGACCAGAATGGCATCGTCCGTCAGGTCGAGAATCGCTTCCAGCATCGTCGAGACGGTTTCAGGCACGAACCGCTCTCCCTAATGATCGCTTGCGAAGAATTCGCTGTCGGCGGTCTGCGCAGGCTGCACCGGGTCAGCGATCCGGATCGTCACGCGGCACCGCGTGTCGCCCCGCGCGATGGCTTCGCGAATGCCCACGCTCGCATACCCTAGGTTCTCGGCGACGATGTGCCCGAAGACATTTGCCGTCATGCGACAGAGCGACGGACGCCCGATCACCTTCTCCCCGAACGGACAGGCAGTATTGACCAGCACGATCTCGTCACGATCCATGCTCTCGATCGAGAACCCCCCGTCGATGCGGGCCTTGAGATCCACCAACGTGGCGGCCACCTGCTTCAGATCGAGCCGATCCTCCTCGAATGCGGCGCGATACTCTTCGTTGAGCGCTTGCCCCAGGGCGAGCCCGACGTGATTGATATAGGCTTCTGCATCGCGCTCGCCCACCGTGCTTTCCAGGATTCCGACCAGTTCCCGCAGGACAGATCGCATGAACGGGTCTTTGCTGTGGTCCGGCACGTGCTTCGGACTGGGGAGTTTTTCAGCCATGCGCGATGTTCCATCTGGGGTGTATTCGGTAGCAGTTAACACTTTAAAAGTGTTTTGGCCAGAACGGTGCCGTTCCGGCCGGTGCAAATGAGGTTGGCATTCGAAGGCCACACGACAATCCGCGTGCGGGCACCGTCCCTCAGGCCTGCAATTCCGCATCCCAATAGAGGAAATCCATCCAGCTTTCATGCAGGTGACCGGGGGGGAACTTGCGGCCCATGTTGCGCAATTCCTCCGCACCGGGCTGGCGCGGTGGCTTGCGCAGGGACATGCCCGTGCGGTGCAGCGCCTTGGCGCCCTTGCGCAGGTTGCAGGGCGAACAGGCCGCCACCACGTTCTGCCAGGATGTCACGCCGCCTGAGGCGCGTGGCACCACGTGATCGAAGGTCAGATCGCCCCGCCCGCCGCAGTACTGGCAGCGGAACTCGTCCCTCAGAAATAAATTAAAGCGCGTGAAGGCCACGCGCTTTTGAGGTTTCACATAGTCTTTCAGCACCACGACGGAGGGTATTCGGATCACCGTCGAGGGGCTGTGCACGCAGTCGTCATATTCCGCCACGATATCCACCCGGTCCAGCCATTTGGCCTTGATGGCCTCCTGCCAGGGCCAGAGCGAGAGCGGATAATAGGAAAGCGGCCGGTAATCCGCGTTCAGCACCAGCGCCGGGCGGTGCTTCAATCCCGCCGGGTTGCGGGTGAATTCGGTTCTGAAATCGCCGTCCATCTGACGCTGCATTCCCTTCCGTTTGATGCGACTATATCCCCTGTTGATTTAGGGGCAAGTCAAAGATGTGGCACAACATATCGTGATCCATATGGTCGGCGAAACATTACAACGGCATGACACCGGGCAGGTGGCTGACAGCGCCTGCACGGCTTGCTAGACTGACCGAATGACACAGCGCGCCCTCCCCGATGCCCCGCCTCCCGCTGCAATTCTCGAAGCGGCGCTCTATGTCGACGACCTCGAGGCAGCGCGCGGTTTTTACCGCGATCTGTTGGGGCTCGAAATGTTCCAGCATGTGGAAGGGCGGCACATGTTCTTCCGGCTGGGAGACACGGTCCTGCTGATCTTCGATCCGGTCCAGACCGAAAAGCCCCCCGGCAATCCGAAGATGCCCGTGCCGCCGCATGGCGCGCGGGGCGCGGGTCACGTCTGCTTCGCGATGCCCCGCGCCGAAATCACGGAAATACGCGCGCGGCTTGAGGCCGCGGATGTCGTCATCGACACGCAATTCGACTGGCCCAACGGCGCGCGGTCGCTCTATGTGCGCGATCCGGCGGGCAATTCGGTGGAGTTCGCAGAACCCCGGCTTTGGCAGGACGCCTGATCCGGCTCAGAACCCCAGCTTGTCGCGGATGAAGGCCAGCGCCACGCTCAGGCCGTCGGGGGCGATGCCGTGGCCGGTGCCCTTCATCACATGGGCGAAAACGTCGGTGAAACCGGCTTCCTGCAGGGCTTCGGCAGCCTGCGGCAGGGACTGCGGCGGCACCACCTCGTCGGCGTCGCCGTGGACCAGCAGGACGGGGGGCCTGACCTTCACCTCGTCGGTCAGCGATTCCGGGGCCAGCAGACGGCCCGAAAAGGCAACGACGCCCGCCACCGCATCCTCGCGCCGGGGGGCGACGTGAAGGGCCATCATGGAGCCTTGCGAAAAGCCGAAGAGCACGACCTGTTCGGGCAGCAGATCCTCGTCCACCATCAGCGCATCGAGATAGGCGTTCAGGTCTGCGACCGCACTGGCCATGCCCCGCGCCGCCTCCTCCTCCGAGGAATTGTCGATCCACGGGATCGGGAACCACTGGAACCCCATCGGTGCGCCTGCACAGGCTTCCGGCGCATCGGGGGCGACAAAGAGCGTGTCGGGGAGGTGTTCGCCAAGGGGATCGGCCAGCCCGAGCAGGTCCGCCCCGTTGGCCCCGTAGCCATGCAGGAACACCACCGCCGAACGGGTCTCCCCCGACACCGGCGCGCGGCGCTCCGAATTCAGAACACGTGTCATCCCAACCCTTCCCTCTGTTTGCTGACCCGGTAGTAGGCAAAGAGCGCGCGGGCTGCAACAGAGCGCCAGGGCGACCACCTCAAGGACATCGCCTCCAGCTCCTGCGGCGCAGGACGCGCGGGCAGATCGAACAGCAGCCGCGCGGCTTCCTGCAGAGCGAGGTCTCCCGGAGGGAAGGCGTCAGCGCGGCCAAGACAGAACATCAGGTAGATCTGGGCGGTCCATGGCCCGACCCCCGGCAGGGCGCAGAGTTGGCGGGCGACCTCTGCATCCGGCAGATGCGTCAGGGCATCATAGTCGAGCCCGGCATCGGCAAGCGCGAGCGCATAGCGGATCTTGGGCCGACTGAAGCCTGCGGCGCGCAGGCCCGTCTCGCCTGCCGCGCGGATGCTGTCGGGGTCCGTCAGCCCCGCACTGCGTATCCGCGCGCGAATCGCGTCGGCGGACGCGACGCTGACCTGCTGGCTCGCGATGATATCGAGCAAGGCGGCGAAACCCGGCGGCCGTAGGCGCAGGGGCAAAGGTCCGGTCAGCGCGAGGGCGCGGGCGAATCCGGGTTCGGTTGCACCAAGCCACGCAGCACCTTCGGCAACATCCGCATGGGAGGCGATGATCCGGCCCGCAGCGCTCACAGGGAGGCAACCCACTCCAGAGCCACGTCCATATCCGTCACGACCTGCACCCCCGGCGGCAGCGCGGGCCGGTCTATCAGGATCGCCCCGATACCAAGGGCGCGCGCCGCGTCGAGTTTGGGACGGCTGGCCGCACCCCCGAGGTTGCGGCAGATGAGCAGGTCGATGGCGAGGCGGCGGAACAGATCGGCCTCGCCCGTGACGGTGAAGGGCGGCTGGCCGAAGACGGGTTCCACGAAGGCATAGGGCACGGGCCTGTCATGCGGTGAGGTCTGGCGCAGGAACAGGCGACTGCCGGGAAAGGCGGCACAATCCGGCAGGCTGGCCCAGCCGGTGGCCGAGAAGACCCGCGCGCCGCGCGCAATCAGCGGCATGGCGGCGGCGACATCGGCGGCGCGCTGCCAGGTCGGGACGTCGATCTCCCAAGGCGGTCGCTGGAATGTCAGGAACGGCAGGCCCAGCTGCCGGGACGCCGCGCATCCCATTGCACTCATGGTCCCGTCAAAGCCGTGGCTGGCATCCAGAACCGCATCGAAACCGGCCATTGCTGCCGCGACCGTCTCGACATCGTCGAAGGCCATCAGCTTGCACGGCACCGGCATCGCATCGGGGCCGCGCGGCGGTTCGCTGACCCAGGCCTCGACACGCGCCCCCGCCTCGGTGGCCCCGCGCGCCAGTCTGCGTGCTTCCGCACTTCCCGCCAGGACGAGAAGGTTCAACCCCTTGCGCAACCCCATGTCTCCTGCTGCCCCACACCGCCACCCTTTCGCAGAAGGGAGCGGAAGTCACGGCGCATGTTGACGCGCCGACACCGCCAAAATGGCATCGCATGTCCCCCCGCTCCTTGCGAAGAGAGGCAGGGTGAATCGCCTGCGGACAAGGGCTTGCCCTTGTCCGCCCGCGGGCGTAGGCCTGCGGCGCGGCAGATGGAAGCATAGATGACCAACGATACCCTAGCCCGGCGCAACGTCGCCGTCCTTGTCGCGGCGCAGGCCTTTCTCGGCTCGCAAATGCCGATGATCTTCGTGGTGGCGGGGCTCGCGGGCACCTCGCTCGCCTCCAACATCTGCTTTGCCACGCTGCCGATCTCGATGATCGTGCTGGGCTCGATGCTTTCGGCCACGCCGGTTTCCGCCATCATGCAGAAGTTCGGCCGCCGCGCGGGGTTCTTTCTGGGGACGGGCGGCGGCGCCGTCGGGGGTGCCATCGGAGCCTACGGGCTTTATGTCGCCTCTTTCCCGATTTTCCTGCTGGGCAGTCTTTTCACCGGCATCTACATGTCCGCACAGGGCTTTTACCGCTTCGCCGCCGCAGATACGGCAACGGACGAATTCCGCCCCAAGGCGATTTCCTACGTCATGGCAGGGGGGCTGATATCAGCTGTCATCGGGCCGCAGGTCGTGAAGCTGACAGCGGATGCCTATGTCATCCCCTTCCTCGGCACCTATTTCGCCGTGATCGCCGTGAACCTGATCGGCAGCCTGCTGTTTCTCTTCATCGACATCCCCAAGCCCCCTGTCCCCGCTCTGGACGCCCCCAAGGGCCGGACACGTTGGGAATTGCTGACCACGCCGCGTATTGCGGTCGCGGTGATCTGCGCCATGGTGTCCTATGCGCTGATGAACCTCGTGATGACCTCCACACCGCTGGCGGTTGTGGGCTGCGGCTACGACAAGTCCTACGCGGCGGATGTGGTGACGGGCCATGTGCTGGCCATGTTCGCGCCGTCGTTCTTTACCGGACACCTGATCGCGCGCTTCGGGGTGGAGCGGATCATGGGGCTTGGCATCGCGATACTCGGAGCGGCGGGGCTGGTTGCGCTGCAGGGGGTAGAGCTCGCGAATTTCTTCGTGGCGCTTGTCCTGCTGGGGCTGGGCTGGAACTTCGGCTTCATCGGGGCCACGACCATGCTCGCCGGAGCCCATGCGCCGCACGAACGGGGGCGGATGCAGGGGCTCAACGACCTGCTGGTCTTCGGCGGCGTCACGGTGGCTTCGCTCGCGTCGGGCGGATTGATGAATTGTTCGGGCGGCACGGCGGTCGAGGGTTGGGCGGCGGTGAACTACGCGATGGTGCCGTTCCTTGTGCTGGCGGGCGGCTCGCTGATCTGGCTGGTGACGCGGCGCGGGGCGCAGGCGGCTTGACCTGACGGAGCGGCTGCGCCGCGTTCTGACCATCTTCTGCTGATGGGGGGCTTTGCGCCGCCCAAACCCCCCGCAGAGTTTATCTGGCAAAGTGAATGGGGGAAGGACGAGGGTCTTTCTGCAGGTCGCTACCAACGTCCGGTGAGAGCGCGCCAGACGAGGTGGCGCCGGTCCGTAACATCGGGGGCCGGGAGAGTGCCTTCGGCGACACGTTTGGGATCTTTGATGGCGGCTTGCAGGATTGGCGTGGCTGCACCGACATGCAGAAGCGCCGCGCGCGCCTTTGGCGCAATGGACCGGCGGTTCCGCCGGGCGCTTGACAGGCGGTCGAGGGCGGTCCGCGCCAGTGAGCGCACCCCGTCCGGGGTGCCATCCAGAAGCGGCACGCGGCCTGCCGCCTCCAGCTCGGGGATTGCGCGCAGCCAGGCGGCGATGCCGGTTGCATAAGCGGCATCCCGGATGGCCGCTTCGTCCACAGCGCCCAATTGGCGCGCGGTGACCACAGCGAGGTGGCCCGACGTCTGGTCGATGTATCGGTCGAAGTGGTCTGCGTCTTCAAAGGGATCTCTGTAGATATCCCAACGCCTTGCAGCGACGAGTTCATCAAGAAGGCGCGCGTCTTCGGCTCTGATCACCTGAGCCAGCGGCGTGGCGACCTCATGCCGCCGAACCGCCCTGCCGCCTGCAATTTCCTCGAGCACGTCTCGCCACCATTGCAAGCGCATCTCCGCGATCATCGCCTCCTGCGTGACCCAGGGCGCGCGCGCCACCTCGATGTTGAAGGCGTAGAGGGGGAAGAGAACGCGCCGGGCAGCCACCGGGGCAGCCATCGTCGCGCGGAAGCGGAGCGGATCGCCGCGCTCCACCAATGCTGCGCAGGCGTCGAGATCGGGGCCGAGGCTCACGCCGGGCGCGCGACGGTCAGGAGGTAGCCGAAATCCGCGCGATGCGCGCGCCAGGCTGCGGCTTCGGCTTCGGCCTCGTCGAGCACCTTTGCAAGGGCGGCATCGGCCACTGGCCTGAGGGCGGCGATACGGGCGTCGATCGGGGTCAGGTAGGCCTCCCAGGCCGCATCTGACAGCTTTCTGGTCGCGAGCGTTTCGTACCCCGCCGCAGCCACGCGCGCGGCGATACCCTCGGCCTCGCTCATCGCCGGGTAGTCGGCGAACATGGCCTTTGCCGCCACAGGGCGCGCGGTGCTGAACCAGCAAGGTTCCGTGAAGGCCACCACCCCGCCCGGCTTCAGCGACTTGCGCCAGAGCGACAGCGCCTCCGTCACGCCGAGGAAATAGACAGCCCCCGCGCACCAGATCATGTCGTAGGTGTTCATGATCCGCGCCATATCGGCGCAAAGCACGGTCACCCGGGGATCATCCCCCCGCCGCGCCCGCGCGGCATCGGCGAAATGCGGTGTCTTGTCGAGTGCTGTCACGTGGCCCAGCGGTGCCGCCGCCAGCAAGGCCGCGATGTCGTCTCCCGGCCCGCATGCGGCATCCGCAATCTCGGCCCGTGCGGGCAGGTCCGCGATCTTCGCCGCCCAGGCGACGTCCGCCGCCTCGCCCGGTCCCTCGCGCGGCAGGTCGCGGTGCAGGGTGAAGAAGGCCTCCATCGCCTCGCTCATGGCTTTCCCCCCGTGTCGCGGATCAGCTTCCAGCGGATTGCGTCGAGCAGCGCCTCGAAGGAGGCATCGACTATGTTCGCGGAGACGCCCACGGTGGACCAGCGTCGGCCTTGCCCGTCCTCGCTGTCGATGATGACGCGGGTCACGGCCTCTGTGCCGCCCTGGGTGATGCGCACCTTGAAGTCCACGAGGCGCATGTCGTCGAGCATCGCGGAATACTGACCGAGGTCCTTGGCCAGCGCCTTGGAAAGCGCGTTGACCGGGCCCCGGTCGGAGCCGGTCTCGTCCATGGATTCACTGACGGAAAGGCGCTTTTCGCCGTCCACCTTCACCACCACCACGGCCTCCGACAGGCTGACCATCTTGTTGTACTTGTTTTTCCGCCGTTCGACCGTCACGCGGTAGCGCTTGACCTCGAAGAGGTCGGGCATCTGCCCCAGCGTGGCACGCGCCAGCAGCTCGAAGCTCGCCTGCGCGGTGTCGTAGCTGTAGCCTTCGGCCTCGCGCGCCTTCACCTCTTCGAGGATCTGGGCGAGCGCGGGATCGCCCGGTGCCACCACCAGCCCGGCAGCGGTGAGGCGTTCGCGCAGGTTCGACTGGCCCGCCTGGTTGGACATCGGCACGATGCGGGCGTTGCCGACGCGGGCGGGGTCGATGTGTTCGTAGGTGGTCGGGTCCTTGGCGATGGCACTGGCGTGCAGGCCGGCCTTGTGGGCGAAGGCGGAGGAGCCGACGAAGGCCGCCTGTTTCAACGGCACCCGGTTGAGGATCTCGTCGAGCATCCGCGAGGTGCGGGTGAGCCCCGCGAGGGCCCCGGGGGTGACGCCTGTCTCAAAGCGGCTGGCGTAGGGTTCCTTGAGCTGCAGGGTCGGGATCAGCGCGGTGAGGTTGGCGTTGCCGCAGCGTTCGCCCAGGCCGTTGAGGGTGCCCTGGATCTGCCGCGCGCCCGCGTCCACCGCCGCCAGCGTGCCCGCCACGGCGTTTTCGGTGTCGTTGTGGGTGTGGATGCCGAGGCGGTCGCCGGGGATGCCTGCGGCGATGACCTCGGACGTGATGCGCCCGATTTCGTGTGGAAGGGTGCCACCGTTGGTGTCACAGAGCACGATCCAGCGGGCGCCGACTTCAAGCGCGGCGCGGAGGCATGCGAGGGCATACGTCGGGTTTGCCTTGTAACCGTCAAAGAAATGTTCCGCGTCGAAGAGCGCCTCGCGGCCTTCCGCCACGACGTGGGCGATGGATCGGGCGATATTGTCGGTGTTTTCCTCCAGCGTGATGCCGAGGGCGGTGGTGACGTGGAAATCATGTGTCTTGCCGACCAGGCAGACGGATCTGGTGCCTGCGTTCAGCACGGCCGCCAGCACCTCGTCGTTCTCAGCCGAGCGGCCGGTGCGTTTTGTCATGCCGAAGGCGGTCAGGCGCGCGGTGGTGGCGGGGGCGGCGTCGAAAAAGGCGTTGTCGGTGGGGTTGGCACCGGGCCAGCCGCCTTCGATGTAGTCCACGCCGAGCGCGTCGAGCGCGGTGGCGATCTGGCGCTTCTCGTCGGTGGAGAACTGGACGCCCTGGGTTTGCTGCCCGTCGCGCAGAGTGGTGTCGTAGAGGGAGAGGCGGGTGCGGGTCATGTGTTGGACCAAGGGGTTAGCGGGGAAATGTTTCGCGTGCGAAAGGTTTTTGTTAACAAAGGGTTAAGAAGATTTCTAACTGGCCCAGCTTTGAATTGGTCAGCCTGAGGCACCGGAGATTCCACCCCGCGCGGTCGCATTACCCTTCGCGGCAAAACCGTAGGGTGGGGTTCACCCCACCACCCGCCCGCCGCAGGCGCGGTTCCTGCTTCAAAGGGCGACATCGCGGCTAGCACCCGTCCGTGCCTTGGGCACGGACAGCCCCCGACCGACCCCGTCTTGCCGAAGGCAAACCTTCGGTTTGACGGCAGGGGCTTCACCCCCACCCACGGTCGGGGGCTGTCCTGTGTTGAGAGCGCGGTCATTTAAGGGTGTCCAGTTTGGAAGTGTCAATCGAACTTGGTATCTCTACCATCGGGCCCGACTTTGTTGCCCTAAGACTAATGCCCAGCAAAAATAAGCGATCACGAATTTCATCCGCCGTTACAAAATCTTTATTCTGTCGGGCCGTGTGCCATTGTCGAGCGATTGGCACGACCAACTCTCTAACTTTCTGATCGCTATTCCCAGAAGTGAAAATCCCTAACAAATCCTGCTGCACAAACCAACCATCCAACTCGTCGGTAAGTAATCCAACCAATTGTGCACAAGACTTTAGAAGCATTGGATCGTTTGATTCAGCGATGTCATGCAGAGAAGAAATGGCAAGCGGGGTATTCAAATCATCGCAAACGAGTTTGGCAAACCAGTCAGGCACGCCAGCGTCCGCTGGCGCACCTGCCACGATAGTTCTCCATTCCTTAAGCGTCCTCTCCGCCTCCTCCCGCTTCCGCTCCGTCCAATCCATCGGCTTGCGATAATGCGTCGACAGCATCACAAACCGGATCACCTCCCCCGGCACGCCCTGATCCAGCAGATCCCGCACCGTGAAGAAATTCCCCAGCGATTTGGACATCTTCTTGCCCTCGACCTGCAACATCTCGTTGTGCAGCCAGACATTAGCAAACCCGTGCCCCGCGCAGCGGGACTGGGCGATCTCGTTCTCGTGGTGGGGAAACTGCAGATCGTTGCCGCCCCCGTGAATGTCGAACTGCGCCCCCAGCAGCGCCTCCGCCATGGCCGAGCATTCGATGTGCCATCCCGGCCGCCCACGGCCCCAGGGGCTTTCCCATCCCGGCAGGTCGTCGGGCGACGGCTTCCACAGGACGAAATCCATCGGGTTGCGCTTGTAGGGCGCGACCTCGACCCGCGCGCCTGCGATCATGTCGTCGATCGACCGACCGGACAGCGCGCCGTATTCCGCGAAACTCTCCACGGCGAACAACACATGCCCCTCCGCCGCATAGGCATGGTCCTTCGCGATCAGCCCCTCGATCATCGCCACCATCTGGCCGATATAGGCCGTCGCGCGGGGTTCCTCGTCGGGGCGCAATGCGCCCAGAGCGTCCATGTCCTCGTGATACCAGCGGATCGTTTCATCTGCGCGGGACGCGATCAGCTCTTCCAGAGAGCCCTCGGCCCCCGCCGCCTTGCGCTTCTGCGCCGTCTCGTTGATGCGGTCGTCCACATCCGTGAAGTTGCGCAC
>JBBSJO010000022.1:0-32634 GCA_038257185.1 Rhodobacterales bacterium
CGTTGAGAAACACGATGACCCCGCCCATGGAGGAGATCGCCAGCATCAGGATCAGCAGTTCGGGATAGTTGCGCATGGCGATAGCGACGCGGTCGCCCTGCTTCAGCCCCAGATCGTCGCGCATCGCGTGGGCCATGCGGTTCACATGGGCGGTGAATTCCGCGAAGGAGTAACTTTCGTCCTCATAGGCGAGGTATAGCAGAGCGCCATTTCCCTGTTTGGCCCAACTCGCGGCCAACAGCGCAGGGACGGTCGGTGGGATATTGGCAAAGGCCTTCATCCGGACACCGCGCACCTCGACCTCGTGCAAGGCAAAAACCGGTTCGGTTGCAACGACGTGACGAACGGCCTCGTCCGGCGTCATCGCCATCATTGCGGCATGTCCAGGTAAAACATCAGGCCGCCCTCCCAAGCGTCATTGCCGCTGCTCCCCCTCCGGCGCGCGACTCTTGACCCGACACTATGCGTGAAAGTTGCCCATGCCAATACCGCTGGACGGAACATCGTTCCGCATGTTTTCGCGGGCGGAAAAGTGCCGCCATGGGTCGAGGGTCGGTCGACCGCCGGGAGTCGTCGCGCAATCTCCCGGCCTTGCGGGGGTCAGATTGCTAGGTCGACCAGCAATTCTTCCTTGAGGTAGTGCGCCTTGGCAACGGTCCGCGTCACCCGCCCGCGCTTCATGATCACGAAGCGGTCCGCGAAGGTGAAGGCGAAATCGGCGTTCTGCTCCACCAGCACGATTGCCATCTGCCCCTCGTTGCGCAAGCGCAGGATGGCCTCGCCGATCTGCTGGATCACATTGGGCTGGATGCCTTCCGTCGGCTCATCCAGCAACAGAACGCGCGGCCGGGTGATCAGTGCCCGGGCGATGGCAAGCTGTTGTTGCTGCCCGCCTGAAAGGTCGCCGCCCCGGCGCGTCTGCATCTGCCGCAGGACGGGGAAGAGTTCGAACACGGTGTCGGGCACCTTGTGGTCGGCGGCGGGCAGGCAAGCGAACCCGGTCTCGAGGTTCTCCATCACCGTCATCATCGGAAAGATCTCGCGGCCCTGCGGGACATAGGCGATCCCGGCGCGCGCGGCCTGAAACGCGGTGGGATGGCTGATCGCATCGCCACCGACCGAGATGGTGCCGTCCACATAGGGATGCCGCCCGGCGATGGCCTTGAGCAGGCTGGTCTTGCCCACGCCATTGGTACCCATGACGGCGGTAATCGCGCCCGTCTGGGCGCTCAGCGCGATGTCATAGAGGATCTGGCTCTGGCCGTATTTCAGCGACAGGTCTTTGACGTCAAGCATGGCCGCGCCCCAGATAAACGTCGATCACCGTCTGGTTGGAGGTCACGTGATCCAGCGAGCCTTCGGCCAGCACAGACCCCTCGTGCAGCACCGTCACCTTGCAATCGAGGCGGCGCACGAACTCCATGTCATGCTCCACCACCACGACCGCCCGTGTCAGTGCTGCATGCCGGAGGATGTCGGTGGTCTTTTCCCGCTCCTCCGCCGTCATGCCAGCGGCCGGTTCATCCACCAGCAAAAGGCGCGGGTCCTGGGCCAGCAGCATGCCGATCTCCAGCCATTGCTTCTGACCGTGGCTCAGCTCCCCCGCGATGCGGGTCAGGCTGTCGCTGAGGCCGATGTTCTCTGCGATCTCCTCGATCCGCGCTCCGTTGGAGGGTGTCTTGCGGTGCATCAGCACAGAGAACGGCCCGCGCGGGTTTTTCAGCGCCATGGCAAGGTTCTGCCGCACCGTCTGCGCCTCGAAAACCGTGGGTTTCTGGAACTTGCGCCCGATGCCCTCCATCGCAATCTGGCTTTCCGACATGCCGAGCAGTGAAATGCTCCGCTCGCCCCAGATCACGGCACCCTCGTCGGGCTTTGTCTTGCCGGTCACGATATCCATGAAGGTCGTCTTGCCGGCGCCGTTCGGGCCGATGATCGCGCGCAATTCGGGCTCGGAAAACTGCACCGACAGTTTGTTGATCGCGCGGAATCCGTCGAAGGACACCGATACGCCCGAAACTTCCAGAAGCGAGTTCATGACGGTTTCCTCACCAGATAGTCGAACAACCCGCCAATGCCCTTGGGAAAGAACAATGTGACGGCCACGAAGGAGAAGCCCAGCAGCACCAGCCACCAGTCCGTCCAGTTGATCGTGTAGAATCCAAGGTTGATGTTTGGCGCGCCGCCGCCGGTGAACCAGCTTGACAGCAGCGACACGAAGGCCGCGCCGATCACCGCGCCATAGAGCCTGCCGCGCCCGCCGATTGCGACCCAGACGGCGAGGTAGATCGATGCGATGGGCGCGATCTCTCCGGGGTTGATGATGCCCGCCTGCGGATAATAGAGCGCCCCGGCGATGCCCGATACGACAGCGGTAATGGTGAAGATGAAGAGCTTGTAGCTTTCGACGTGGTAGCCCAGGAACCGCACCCGCGCCTCATTGTCGCGGATGCCCTTCACGACGCTGCCCATCTTGCCCGACACGACCCAGGCGAAGAACAGGTAGCCAGAGGCCAGCGCTGTGGCCGAGGCAAGGAAGAACACCAGCGAGATCACCGACTGCGGGGTGCTGTCGAAGCCGGGGATGTTTTGCAGGCCGGACAGTCCATTGTTGCCGCGCAACCCGCTGTCATTCTGGAAAAGGTAGAGCGACAGCGCCAGCGTCATCGCCTGTGTGAGGATGGACAGGTAGACACCCGTCACCCGGCTGCGGAAGGCCAGCCAGCCAAAGACCAGCGCCAGCAGGCCGGGGATTACTATGACCATGGCCAGTTGCAGGAACAGGCTGTCTGCGAAGCTCCAGATCATCGGGAATTCGGAGCTGCCGACCACGCCGAAGATCTGATTGCCGATGGCGTCTGAAACCTCCTGCGGCGTGGGCGGGATGGCAGCCGTTTCGAGACTGCGCAGCACGATGGCCTCTGTCCGCGCGTACATCAGCCACATGCCGATGGCGTAACCGCCGATCCCGAAGAAGGCGAAGTGCCCAAGCGAAAGGATGCCGCAATAGCCCCAGACCACATCCATCGCCACTGCGATGAGACAGAGGCACAGCGTCTTGCCGAGCACCTTGACGAAGGAGGTGGAAACCATGCCAAGCCCGATGGCCTCGGACATGACGGTCACGACAATGGTGAAGAGCGCAAGTGCCAGAAGGAACCACAGAACGGAGGGGTTTTGCGCGATGAAGGATTTTCGCATGTCTCAGTCCGCCGCTGCCCGGCCCTTGAGCGCGATGATGCCCTTGGGTCGGAATTGAATAAAGAGGATGATGAACAGGATCATGTAGGTCTGCGCCGCCAGCGTGTTGGACGGGTTCAGCCACTCGATCCCCTTTTGCAGGAAACCGATCAGCGAGGCCCCCGCGAGCGTACCGAAGACGTTGCCGACGCCGCCCACGACCACTGTCATGAAACTTTGCACGATATAGTCGGAGCCCATTTCCGACGTGACCTTGGCGTAAAGCCCGATCGCCACCCCTGCGATTCCGGCGATGCCGGAGCCGAGCCCGAAGGTGAGCATGTTGATGCGGTCCGGGTTGATCCCCATCGACGCGGCCATGCCGGGGTTCTGCGTCACCGCGCGCACCTCAAGGCCCAGACGGGTGCGGTTCAGCACAAAGAGGATCAGACCCAGAAACAGCAGCGCCAGAACGAAGATCGCGATGCGGATATAGCTGATCTGGATCACGTCCGAAAACACCAGCGCCCCGCTCAGCCAGTCGGGTGAGGTCAGGGGCCGCGCCTGTGTGCCGAAGATGTTCTTGGCCAGCTGCTGCAAGGCGATCGATATGCCGAAGGTGGCCAGCAAGGTCTCCAGCGGACGGTGGTAGAGGTGGCGGATCACCAGCCGCTCCATCGTGACCCCGGCGGCGAAGGTCAGGGCGAAGGCCAGTGGCAGGGCGACGATGATCGACACGGTGTAGTCGCTGATGAACTGCTGCACGACGTAGCCCGTGTAGGCGCCCATCATGATGAATTCGCCATGCGCCATGTTGATGACGCCCATGACGCCGAAGGTGATCGCCAGACCCACGGCAGCAAGGAAGTAGATCGACGCCAGAGACAGCCCGTCGAGCGCGAGGTCGGCGGCCTGTGACAGGGCCACGCGGGTTTCGATTGAGTTCAGGGCGTCCTGTGCGGCATCAGTGATCTGTGGGTCTGGCTCGTCGTAGAGCGCAAAGAAGACGTGGCTGTCCAGCGCCGCGTTGCGATCCGCCGCGGTGACCAGAGGGCCGACTGTGCCCGCAGCGGCAAGTGCGGCATAGGCGCGGTCGCGAGCCGCGTCGGTGTTCAGTTGTGCGACGGGGACGCCGCCGGCACTGCCATCGACGATGTTCGCCTCAAGCGCCGCGCGGATGGTCGCAGGGGGTGTGCGGGCGGGCGCCAGGCCCTTCTCTACCAAAAGCGCATAGGAGGCGTCGGGGGTTTCCTTGGGGTCGATGGTTGCGGCGATGTTGCCTTCCGGCAACTCGGTCGCGACTCCGGTGGAGATCGACAGCACCCGGTTCAGCACGCTGCGCGCTTCGACGGAGGTGTCTGCGGACAGGCTCTGGATGGCAGCGATGCGGTCGTCGGTGCTCTCGGCGAACTGGACCGAAAGGAAGTTGGCCAGTTGCAGCTTGCGTGCTTTGAGTCGCACATCGGTTTCATTCTCAGCGGACGCGAGCAGCGGTTCGAGCTGGTCTGCCGAGGGACGGCGCGCGATAGCGTCGACCGCGGAGGTTCGGCGGCGCAGATCGGGATCGCTTAGCTGAAACTGAACCAGGGCCGAGCCGATCACCCGGCGCACGCCGCCGTTGGGGCGCAGTTCCGTGTAACCGTCGGTGCTTGCCTCGGTCTCGACTCCACTGTCGATGTCGGTGAGGTTCAGGGTCTTGCTGCGTGATTTACCATAAAAGAAGAGCCCGGTCTCGTCCTGCTGCCATACGCCCTTGTCGCTCCAGCGTTCGAGGAAGGGCAGCACCTTTTCATTGCCCGAGTCGACCAGCGCCTCCAGTACCGCGCCAACGCTGTTGCGCGAGGGTTTTGCGATTTCGGCGGCATGGGTCTGCAGGAGCGGCTGAAGGTCCTGCGCCAAGGCGGGTGCGAGGCCGACCAACACGAACCAGAAGGCGAGCAGGAAACGGGGCATGTTCATCTTTCAGGTGGCCGAAGAGCGCCAGAGGCAGGGAAACCCCGCCTCCGGCAGGCCCGTCAGTAGTTGGATGTCAACTGAACGCAGGTCTTGGTTTCGGTGTTGTACATCCCGCACTTGAGGTCTTTCCAATCCGAGTCCAGCACGGCGCTTTCCGGCAGGAAGTCTGTCCAGGCGTCGCCGGGAACCGGTTCGGTCGTGCTGATGATGTCGAACTGGCCGTCCGCCGTGATTTCACCGATCAGCACCGGCTTTGTCAGGTGGTGATTCGTCAGCATCTCGGCGGTACCGCCGGTCAGGTTCGGATAGGTCTGGCCGTACATCGCTTGACGCACCGCATCGACTTCCGTGGTGCCAGCCGCCTCGACCGCCTGCACCCACATGTTGAAGCCGATGTAATGTGCTTCCATCGGATCGTTGGTCACGCGCTTCTGGTCGCCAATGAAGGCATGCCATTGCTCGATAAATGCGGCGTTTTCCGGCGTGTCGGCGGACATGAAGTAGTTCCAGGCCGCCAGGTGCCCCACGAGGTTCGAGGTATCGAGACCCGAAAGCTCCTCCTCACCGACAGAGAAGGCGACGACAGGAATGTCATCCGCCGAAACGCCCGCTGCTGCGAGTTCCTTGTAGAAGCCAATGTTGGCGTCACCGTTGATGGTGGAGATCACGCCGACCCGTTTGCCATCTTCACCGAGCTTCACGACGTCCGCAACGATGGTTGCCCAGTCGGACTGACCAAAGGGGGTGTAGTTGACGAAGATGTCCTCATCCGCGATGCCCTTGCTCTTGAGATAGGCGGCGAGAATGTTGTTCGTGGTACGCGGATAGACATAGTCGGTGCCCAGAAGGGCGAATTTCTCGATTCCCAGTTCTTCGAGGAAATAGTCCGTCGCCGGAATTGCCTGCTGGTTGGGCGCGGCGCCGGTGTAGAAGACGTTGTAGGAGCTTTCCTCACCCTCGTACTGCACCGGGTAGAACAACAACCCGTTCAGTTCCTCGATAACGGGCAGCACGGACTTGCGGCTGACCGAGGTCCAGTTGCCGAAGATCACGTCGACCTCGTTTACGGTCAGCAGTTCACGCGCCTTCTCGGCAAACAGCGGCCAGTCGGAGGCCGGATCAACCACGACGGCTTCGATCTGACAGTCCAGCAACCCGCCCTTCTTGTTCTGGGCGTCGATGAGCATCAGCATCGTGTCTTTCAGCGTGGTCTCGGAAATCGCCATTGTGCCGGACAGCGAGTGCAGCACACCGACCTTGATCGGATCGGCGCATTCGGCGGCGGCCATGGAAGTTGCTGCCATCAAGGCAGCGGAAGCATAGGTGGAAATTTTCAGCTTGTGAGCCATTCGTGATAATCCCAGTTGGTGCTGCGATCGTGGGCAAAAAAACTCACACACGGACCTTTATAGAGCGGTCCAACAGGTATAATCCCGACCAGCAGCAGTGATGTTGCAGTCGCGCGGGGGGAGGTATCTGCCAGGATAGCCCTCTGCGCGGCGTTTGACCCTTTGTGGGCCTTGCATTGATGGTCGGAACGTCCGGCCCAAGCCAACGACTTTGTGGCGCAGGGATGCCGCACTGCGGAAATTGCCCATTTCGTCGTCTCGTATTTGGGCAGTTGCCTATTATTTCGGCATATACCGTGTGAAAGGGGGCATGTTTGGGCGATTCCCCGCCTCTTGACGGCTCAACTCTCGCGTGCAGCCGTATTTTCGGGCTTTCGGCCAATGCGGCAGTTTTGAGCAGCAATGGCGCTGGCAAGATGTACCGGGGACGATAAGATGAGGCACCAATACTTTTTTTGACAACGGAAAGACCACATGATCCCCACCGACATCCGCGCCGAGATCCTGCTGCCGACGCAGGAATTGCGCAACGATCTGCCCTTCTTCACCAAGACACTGGGGATGCGGCTGGAGACCATCTTTCCGGCTGACGACCCTTCCGTGGCCAGCTTTTCGGGGCACGGCCTGCGGGTGCGGATCGAAAAGGGCGCGGACGTGCCGCCCGGCGTGCTGCGCATCCTCACCGACAGCCCGGATGATTTTGCGGACGGTCAGCGCGAACTGACCGCGCCGAACGGCACTCGTGTTCAAGTCGTGCCGCTGACCCCCACCGTCGAACAGCCGCAGACGCAGCATGAGTTCGCCGTGCGCCGCCTGCGCGACGAAGCGCCCTGGATCATCGGGCGCGCGGGCATGCATTACCGCGACCTGATCCCGACGCGGCTGGGCGGGTCGATCATCGCGAGCCATATCCGCATCCCCGACGGGGGGCCAGTCCCTGACATGGTGCATTACCACACCGTCGGGTTTCAGCTGATCTTCTGCTACAAGGGCTGGGTCGACGTCCTGTATGAAGATCAGGGCGACCTGATCCGCCTTCACGCGGGCGATTGCGTGACCCAGCCGCCGCGCATCCGCCACCGCGTGGTGGAAGCCTCGCCCGAGATCGAGGTGATCGAGATCGGTGTCCCGGCGGAGCATATCACGACCATCGACCATGATTTCACCTTGCCCAATGGCATGGGCGACGCCGCCCGCGAATGGGACGGGCAGACTTTCGTGCATCATGTGAAGGACAAGGCGGTATTCGGGCCCTTCCGTATTCCAGGCTTCACAGCGCGGGATACCGGCATCAGCGCCGGCACGAAAGGTGTGGCTGGTATCCAGGTTGTACGCCGGAGCGAGGGCACGCCACCCGCGACGCGCCACGACGCCGATATCCACTTCACTTTCGTCATGGATGGCACGATGACACTGGCCGCCGAGGGGCAGGACGACCGCGACCTGCAACCCGGCGACGCCTTCGTCATTCCGCCGGGCATGGTCGCGCAGTACCGCGACTGCTCTGCCGATCTGGAGTTGCTGGAAGTCGCACTGCGCGGCGAGTTCGGAACGACGTTGCTTTAGATCGCACCATTCCCACGCGAATCCAGGGTCTTACTCAAAAGCGTTACCGAATTTCTAGTATCTTAACGCATCGGTAACATTAACCTTGCCACGAATCGGGCAAGGGTCTATTATTGCTGCAAGTTGGAGGACTATTCATGCAGGCATTCATCTGTGACGCGCAGCGCACGCCCATCGGTCGTTTCGGCGGTGCCCTGTCGTCCGTGCGGGCCGACGATCTGGCGGCGGTGCCGATCGCAGCACTGATGGCGCGGCACCCCGATCTGGACTGGTCCCGCGTCGACGAGGTGGTGATGGGCTGCGCCAATCAGGCGGGCGAAGATAACCGCAACGTTGCGCGCATGGCAGCACTTCTGGCGGGGTTGCCGGTCGATGTGCCGGGGATGACCGTCAACCGCCTCTGCGCGTCCGGCATGGATGCCGTCGGCGCTGCCGCGCGTGCCATTCGTGCGGGAGACATGGATCTGGCCATTGCCGGTGGCGTTGAAAGCATGACACGCGCCCCATTCGTGATGCCCAAGGCGGACGCCGCCTTTTCACGCAACAACGCGGTCTATGACACCACCATCGGATGGCGCTTTGTGAACCCGAAGATGAAGGCGAAGTACGGCGTCGATTCGATGCCGGAAACCGCCGACAACGTGGCCGCCGACCACGACGTGAGCCGCGCCGATCAGGATGCCTTTGCCCTGCGCAGCCAGCAACGCTGGGGTGCGGCCGACAAGGCGGGCGTCTTCGCCGAGGAAATCGCGCCCGTGACGATCCCCCAACGCAAGGGCGATCCGGTCGTCGTGGACCGCGACGAACACCCGCGCCCCGATACGACCCCGGAGGCGCTCGCCAAACTGCGCGCGATCAACGGGCCGGACCTGACCGTGACGGCGGGCAATGCCTCTGGCGTCAACGATGGAGCCGCGGCACTGCTGATCGCCTCCGAACAGGCTACCAGTGATCACAACCTGACCCCCATCGCCCGCGTCGTCGCCATGTGCGCCGCTGGGGTCGAACCCCGCGTCATGGGCATCGGTCCGATCCCGGCCTGCCAGAAGGTGCTCGCGCGGGCCGGTCTGATCATTGATCAGATGGACGTGATCGAATTGAACGAGGCATTCGCCTCGCAAGGCATCGCCACCCTCCGCGCCCTCGGTGTGGCGGACGACGCAGCCCACGTGAACGCCAACGGCGGTGCCATCGCCATCGGCCACCCGCTGGGCATGTCCGGCGCGCGCCTTGTGATGACTGCAGCCCTGCAACTGAAACGCACCGGCGGGCGCTATGCCCTTTGCACCATGTGCGTCGGCGTCGGCCAGGGTGTGGCGCTCATCCTCGAACGCACTACGTGAAGTCTGCCCCCTTTTGAAAGGATCTGAACGATGTATGCACAGATGATTCAATCCACCGGCAAGGGCGTCAAATCGCTCGACGAGATGGAGCCGGACGAACGCGCCTTTCAGGAGCGGATCGACGCGGGCGGCAAGATCGAGCCCAAGGACTGGATGCCCGACGGCTATCGCAAGAACCTGATCCGCCAGATCGGCCAGCACGCGCACTCCGAAATCGTCGGCCAGCTGCCCGAGGGCAACTGGCTGACCCGCGCCCCCACGCTGGAGCGCAAGGCAATCCTGCTCGCCAAGGTGCAGGACGAGGCAGGGCACGGCCTCTACCTCTATTGTGCGGCGGAAACGCTGGGCGTGACCCGCGACGACCTGACCCGCGACCTGCTGTCGGGACGGATGAAGTATTCCTCCATTTTCAATTATCCGACCCTGACATGGGCGGATATGGGCGCGGTCGGCTGGCTGGTCGACGGTGCCGCTATCATGAATCAGGTGCCTTTGCAGCGCACGTCCTACGGTCCCTACGCCCGCGCGATGGTCCGCATATGCAAGGAGGAATCCTTTCACCAGCGGCAGGGGTTCGACATCATGATGAAGATGGCGAATGGCACGCCTGCGCAGAAGAAGATGGCGCAGGATGCACTCAACCGCTTCTGGTATCCGTCGCTGATGATGTTCGGACCGTCCGACAAGGAATCTGTCCACTCCGCCCAATCCATGGCGTGGAAGATCAAGATGAACACCAACGACGAGCTGCGGCAGAAGTTCGTGGACCAGACCGCCCCGCAGGCGGCGTACCTGGGCCTCACGATCCCTGACGAGACGCTGAAGCTCGACGAGGAAACCGGCCATTACGCCTTTGCAGAGCCTGATTGGGACGAATTCTTCGACGTGCTCAAGGGCAACGGCCCCTGCAACACCGAACGGCTCGAAGCGCGCAACAAGGCGTGGGACGAAGGCCGCTGGGTGCGCGAAGGGCTGCTGGCCCATGCCGCGAAGAAACGTACCGCCAAGATGGCAGCGGAGTGAGAACATGAGCAGCCCCGAATCCAGCCCTTACAGCGAAACCGAAGCCAGCCCGCACGGCGAGACCCGCAAGACCGAATGGCCCCTGTGGGAAATCTTCATCCGTGGTCAGCATGGGTTGTCGCACCGCCATGTCGGCTCGCTTCATGCCGCCGACGCAGAGGGCGCGATCAAGAACGCCCGAGACGTCTATACCCGCCGCAATGAGGGCGTGAGCATCTGGGCCGTGGAGGCGAGCGCCATCGCGGCGTCCTCGCCCGAGGAAAAGGGTTCGCTCTATGAGCCCGCAAACGACAAGGTCTATCGCCACCCGACCTTCTTCGACATTCCCGACGAAGTGGGTGCGATGTGAGCGAGGCGCTGTTCGAATACCTGACCCGCATGGGGGACAACGCGCTCGTCCTCGGCCACCGCGTGTCCGAATGGTGCGGTGTGGCGCCGGTGCTGGAAGAGGATATCGCGCTGGCCAACGTGGCGCTCGACCTGATCGGACAGACGCAACTGTGGCTTGGTCTCGCGGGCGAGGTCGAGAAGAAGGGCCGCGACGCCGACACGCTGGCGTTCCACCGCGACGTCTGGGATTTCCGCAACCTGTTGCTGGTCGAACAGCCCAACGGCGATTTCGGCCAGACGATGATGCGGCAGTTCCTGTTCGACGGCTGGCACCTCGCGCAGTTGCAGGGCCTCATGGACAGCAAGAATGACCGAGTTGCCGCGATCGCCGAGAAGACGACGAAGGAGGTGACCTACCACCTCGAACGCTCCACCGACACCGTGATCGGGCTGGGCGACGGGACCGAAGAAAGCCACAAGCGGATGCAGAAGGCTCTGGATCGTTTGTGGCCCTACGTGGGCGAGATGTTCATCAGCGACGAGGTGGACAAGGCGATGGTCGCCGAGGGTGTCGCCCCCGATCCGGCGGGCATGCGCGCGGGCTACGACGCGCTGGTTGCGGACGTCTTCACCGCTGCGACGCTGACGAAGCCCGAGGATGACTTCACCCACAAGGGGGGCAAGTCGGGCAAGCGGCACACCGAGCACCTCGGCCACATGCTGACGCAGATGCAGTGGCTGCAGCGGGCCTATCCGGACGCGACATGGTAATCGAAAAGCCCAGTTTAGAGACGGTCTGGGGCTGGCTCGCGCAAGTCCCCGACCCGGAGATTCCGGTGATCTCGCTCACCGACCTCGGCATCATCCGCGATGTGCAGTGGCAGGACGAGACGCTGGAAGTCATGGTAACGCCGACCTATTCCGGCTGCCCGGCAACGAGCATCATCAACCTCGATATCGAGACGGCGTTGCGGGCTAATGGAATCAAGAACCTCAAGCTCAAACGTCAGCTTTCCCCCGCCTGGACGACAGATTGGCTGACCACCGAAGGCCGCGTGAAGCTGGAGAAATACGGCATCGCCCCGCCCCAGCCCGCCGGTGGACCCAAGCAATGCCCGCATTGCCAGTCGGTCCGCGTAGAGAAGATCAGCCAATTCGGATCGACCCCCTGCAAGGCCCAGTGGCGCTGTCAGGATTGCCTGGAACCCTTCGACTATTTCAAATGCATTTGAGGCGACGATGAGCCAGTTTCTCCCTTTGACAGTGACGGATATCCACCACACGATCCGCGATGCGGTCGTGTTGACGCTCAAACCGGAAGACGTCGATGCCTTTGCCTTTACGCAGGGCCAGTATCTTACGTTCAAGCAGGATTTCGACGGCACCGAGCTGCGCCGCAATTACTCGATCTGCGCGGGTCTCGACGATGGAGAGATCAAGGTCGGGATCAAGCGAGTCGACGGCGGGGCGTTTTCAAGTTTTGCAAATACGGACCTCAAGGTCGGCGACACGCTTTATGCGATGCCGCCGCAGGGCAAGTTTTTCACAGCGTTAGAGCCTGAAAAGGCCAAGAACTACCTCGGGTTCGCCGGCGGTTCCGGCATCACGCCCGTGCTGTCGATCCTAAAGACCGTGCTGAAACGCGAGCCGAAGTCGACTTTCACGCTGGTCTACGCCAACCGTGCGGTGAACACGATCATGTTCCGCGAGGAGCTGGAGGATCTCAAGAACCGCTACATGGGGCGATTGACCATCATCCACATGCTGGAATCCGGCCAGGACATCGACCTGTTCACGGGCCGCGTGGATCAGGACAAATGCGCGTTGCTGTTCAAGCTGTGGATCGACGTGGAATCGATCGACACCGCCTTTATCTGCGGACCAGAGCCGATGATGCTGGCCATCGCCGAAAGCCTGAAAGGCCACGGGTTGGAGCATGATCAGATCAAGTTCGAGCTGTTCAGCGAAAGCCAACAGGGCCAACTGGCCAAGCAGGAGATGGCAAAGCGCAGTGAAGGGCAAAAGGGCACCGAAGTGACGGTCATCATTGAGGGCGCGCATCGCACCTTCGAGATGTCCAAGGGCCAGTCCGTGCTGGAAGCGGCGCTCGCCAATGGGCAGGACGCGCCCTTTGCCTGCAAGGCGGGTGTCTGTTCCACCTGCATGGGCAAGGTCATCGAGGGCGAGGTCGAGATGCTGTCGAACCACGCGCTGGAGGACTACGAGGTCGAGCGCGGATACGTGCTGACCTGCCAGAGCTATCCGCTGACGGACAAGCTGATCATCGACTACGACACACATTAAGGAGCCGCCATGCTGGACGTCAAAAGCTTCGCCGCCGGTCAATGGATCGCGCCGGGTGCGGGTGCCCGCAACATCGCGAGCGCCATCACCGGGGAGGTGATCGCGCGGGCTGGCAATGATGCGCTTGCCGTGCAGGACATGCTGGCCCACGCCCGCGAGGTCGGCGGCCCCGCCCTTCGCAAGCTGACGTTCCACGACCGCGCCCGGATGCTGAAGGCGTTGGCATTGCACCTGCGCGAGCAGCGGCAGGTTCTGTACGACTTGAGCTACGACACCGGCGCCACGCTGAGCGATCACAAGATCGACGTGGATGGCGGGATCGGCACGATGCAGGTGTTTGCCGCCAAGGGTCGGCGCGAGATGCCGGATGGCAAGGTCTACCTCGACGGCCCGCCCGAACAACTGGGCCGCGACGGTCACTTCATGGGCCGTCACATCTGCACCCCGCTTCAGGGCGTCGCGGTGCATATCAATGCCTTCAACTTCCCCGTATGGGGCATGCTGGAAAAACTGGCCCCGACCCTCTTGGCCGGGGTGCCCGCGATCGTCAAGCCGGCGACCGCCACCTGCTATGTCACCGAGGCCTGCGTGCGGATGATGCTCGACTCCGGCATCCTGCCCGAAGGCGCGCTGCAATTGGTGAGCGGGGGGTTGGGCGACATGCTCGACCACCTCGATTGCCAGGACGCGGTGGCCTTCACCGGCTCCGCCGACACCGCTTTGAAACTGCGCAAGAACCCGAATCTGATGGGAAACTCCGTACGTTTTGCCTCCGAACAGGACAGCCTGAATGCTTCCGTCCTTGGCCCCGACGCCGTGCCAGGCACGCCGGAGTTCGATCTTTTCGTCAAGGAAGTGCACCGCGAGATGACCGCGAAGGCGGGGCAGAAATGCACCGCAATCCGCCGCATCATGGTGCCGGAGGATCACATCGGTGCCGTGTTGGAAGCGATCAGCAGCAAGCTCATCAAGACCACCATCGGCGATCCGCGGGCGGAAGGGACGCGCATGGGGGCGCTCGTCTCAGGCGCGCAAAAGCGCGACGTGCTGGAGAAGGCCGCGCTGATCGGGGCTGAGGCGGAACGGGTTTACGGCGATCCGGACGACTTCAGCGTGGAGGGCGCGGACAAGGACAAGGGAGCGTTCTTGCCGCCGATGCTGTTCTACTGCTCGGACCCAGACAAAGCGCACCGCGTGCATGACACTGAAGCGTTCGGCCCGGTGTCCACCGTCATGCCCTACCGCGATCTGGACCACGCCGTCACGCTTTTGAACCGCGGCAAGGGCTCGCTCGTCGCCTCCGTCATCACCAGCGACGGAGACGTCGCGCGGGAGATCACGCTGGGCTCGGCGGCGTTCCACGGCAGGCTCTATTTCAACAACCGCACCTCGATGGGCGAGGCAACCGGCCATGGCGCGCCGCTGCCGCATATGGTGCACGGCGGGCCGGGCCGCGCGGGCGGAGGCGAGGAGCTGGGCGGCATTCGCGGCGTCATGCACTACATGCAGCGCACGGCAATTCAGGGCAGCCCGGACATCCTGACTGCCATCGGCGAACAATGGGTGCCAGGTGCTGCACAGCGGACCGACAAACCGCACCCCTTCACGCGCTCATTTTCGACCCTGACACTGGGCGAAACCTTCATTTCCGACAGCCGCACCGTGACGCTGGAAGATATAGAGACCTTCGCGCATTTCACCGGTGACACCTTTTATGCACACATGGATGAGGAGGCCGCCAAGGCGAATCCCTTCTTCCCCGGGCGCGTGGCGCATGGCTATCTGCTGATCAGCTTCGCGGCGGGGCTTTTCGTGCAGCCCGATCCGGGGCCGGTGCTGGCAAACACCGGGCTCGACAACCTGCGCTTCCTCGAACCGGTCAGCCCCGGAGATTCCATCAAGGTAGCGCTGACCGTCAAGCACAAGACACCGCGCAATGACGAATACGGCGAAGTGCGCTGGCACGTGGTGCTGACCAACCAGAAGGACGAGGCCGTGGCGAGTTACGAGCTGCTGACCATGAATGCCGTCTGAAAACTTCGCCGAAAAAACAGCGGCCCTGCGCAACTTGGGGCCGCAGAGGGTCTGGTCGCTGATGATCAGCCTCTTCGGCGATCTGGCGCAGGGCAGCGGCGACGTGATCGAGGGTCCTGTGCTCTCCGCGATCATGGCGGCCCTCGACGTGAAGCCCGAGGCCGCCCGCGTGGCGCTGCACCGATTGCGCAACGATGGCTGGATCACCTCGACCAAGGTGGGGCGGATCAGCCATCACATGCTGAGCAGCAAGGGCCGCGACGAATCCATTGGCGCCAGCCCGCGCATCTATGCCGACCCTCCGGATGCCGGCGAAGGCTGGCAGGTGGTGATCGTGCCGGGGAACGGGACAGAGGATGCGGAACAGATGGCCGTGGCCGGGTTCACGCCAGTCCTGCCGCGAGTCTTTGCGGGGCCGTCCGGTATCATTCCTCCGGCCGACTCGCTGGTTCTGACGGGGGGCAATGTCCCCTCATGGCTGCGCGACGAAATCCAACCGTCCGACGTCCAGCCTGACTACATCGCGTTGCAGGCATCCCTCTCCGATCTTGATCGCGCGCTGCCGAAAGGCACGGCACTGAGCGCGTTGGAGACGGCGGTCCTGCGCTGCCTGATCGTGCACAACTGGCGGCGGCTGGTGCTTAAACATCCGCTTCTGCCCGGTGCGCTGGGAGACACGCGGTCGCCCTCTCATCAATGTCACATCATGGTCTCGGAACTGCTGGCGCGCTTTCCTCGGCCCGACCTGCGCAAGATCACGCTGACAGACCGCACCGCCTGAGATCGCACGCGGCGCTTTCCCAAGCCATACAAGCGCTATATAGCCTGTGGCATGACAAATTATCTCTATCAGAATGACCTGCCCGACGACCTCGACCTGGGGCCGATCGTGGCGATCGATTGCGAAACCATGGGGCTCAACCCGCACCGCGACCGGCTGTGCGTCGTGCAGCTGTCGGGGGGCGACGGCAATGCGCACCTCGTGCAGATCGCCAAGGGCCAGACGGTGGCGCCGAACCTCTGCGCGCTGCTGACCAATCCCAACACGCTGAAGCTCTTCCACTTTGGCCGCTTCGACATTGCCGCGATGTTCAATGCCTTCGGTGCCGTCACGGCGCCCGTCTATTGCACAAAGATCGCCAGCCGCCTTATCCGCACCTTTACGGACCGGCACGGGCTGGCGAAGTTGTTGCAGGAACTGCTGAACATCGACATCTCAAAGCAGCAGCAATCCAGTGACTGGGGCGCGGAAGTGCTGACCGAGGCGCAGATCGACTATGCCGCCTCCGACGTGCTCTACCTGCATCAGCTGCGCGAGGAACTGGACAAGCGACTGGTGCGCGAAGGCCGGATGGAGATCGCACAGGCCTGTTTCGACTTTCTGCCCACCCGCGCTCAGCTCGACCTCGCCGGCTGGCCCGAGATCGACATCTTCGCCCACGCATGACCACGCCCTTTCTCGATACCGCGCGGCGCGTCGTCCGCACCGAGGCTGATGCGCTGAATACTCTGGCCGAGAGCCTCGATGACCGGTTTCGGGAGGCCATCGACCTGCTCAACGCCACGCGCGGGCGCGTGATCGTCACCGGCATAGGCAAGTCCGGCCATATTGCCAACAAGATCGCGGCGACGCTGGCCAGCACCGGCACTCCGGCGCAGTTCGTGCATCCGGCAGAGGCGAGCCACGGCGATCTTGGCATGATCACCGGCGACGACGTGGTGCTTGCGATCTCCAATTCCGGTGAGGCGCCGGAGCTTGCCAACCTCATCGCCTATTCCCGGCGCTTCGCTATCCCGTTGATCGGGATTACCAGCAACGCCGCCAGCAGCCTCGGAAGCCAATGCGACGTGATCCTTCTGTTGCCGAAACTGCCGGAGGCCTGCGGGACCGGCGTGGTGCCCACGACCTCCACCACCATGACTCTGGCCATGGGCGACGCGCTCGCCGTGGCACTGATGGAAAACCGCGCCTTCACCCCCGAACACTTCCGCAACTTCCACCCCGGCGGAAAGCTGGGCGCGCGGCTGAGCCGGGTGCAGGACCTGATGCACACCGGGGATGCCATGCCCGTCGTGCGTGCCGATGCCGCGATGTCGGTGGCGCTGTCGGAGATCGGCAGCAAGGGTTTCGGCGTGGTTGCCGTGGTCGACGATGCGGGTCTGTTGCAGGGCATCATCACCAATGGCGACATCAGCAGGCATATGGCTGGCCTGTCCTCGCTCAGTGCAGCGGAAGTGATGACCCGCGCGCCGATCATCATCGAACCCACCGCACTGGCCGAAAAGGCCGTGGGCATCATGAATGCCCGCAAGATCACCTGCCTGATCGTCGTGGACCCGGCAGCACCTGCCGTGCCGACGGGCCTGATCCACATCCACGACTGCCTGCGCGTCGGGCTGGGCTGACGCGGCCATGCAGGTGGACCGCCATTCGCAGCTCGTGTCGTGGCTGAAGGTCGTTTTTCCGCTGGCTGCGCTGGCGATTCTGTCCACGCTGTTCCTGCTCTCCCGCACGGTCGATCCAGACTCTGTCATTCCCTTTGCGGACAAGGAGATTCAGGACCGCTTGCGCGACCAGCAAGTCACCGGCCCGTTCTTCTCCAGCACCACGGCAGATGGCGAGGAAATCTCCTTCGCCGCCGACAGGCTGATCACGCCGCAGGGTCAGACCGGTTCGAACCTGGCCGAAGGCGTCGAGGTCGTGATGAACCTGCTGGACGGGGTCGAACTCCGGCTGGTTTCCGATACCGCAAGTGTCGATGTGACCAGCGACAGCGCAGAGTTGAAGGGCGACGTCACGATGACCACATCTACCGGATACCGGATCGTCAGCGATCTTCTGACCAGCCAGATGTCGACACTCAGCCTGATTTCTCCCGGCCCGGTTGAGGCGGTGGGCCCCGCAGGCACCGTGAGTGCCGGATCCATGACGTTGCAGGGGGCACAGGGCGAAAATGCGAACCAAATGTTTTTCACAAACGGGGTGAAGCTGGTATATACGCCCCAACATAAAGAAGAGTAATTACAGTGATGAAATTGCGTTTTGTTATGATCCCCGTCCTTGCGATCCTGCTGGCCGGTCCGGTGCTGGCACAGGGCGCAAGCGTCGCATTCGGCACCATCAAGCAGGATACCTCTCTGCCGGTCGAAGTGACGGCGGACAATCTTGCGGTCGACAATGGCACCGGCACTGCGGTCTTTACCGGCAACGTGATGATCGGTCAGGGCGAGATGCGCCTGACGGCGGCGCGCGTGCTGGTCGTGTACCGTGCCGAGAATTCCGGCATCGCGCGGCTTGAAGCGACGGGGGGTGTCACGCTTGTATCGGGCGCGGACGCCGCGGAGTCGGAGCGGGCGGATTATAACATCGACGACGGCACCATCGTGATGTCCGGCAACGTGCTGCTGGCGCAGGGCCAAAGCGCGCTGAGCGCCGACAAGATGTCGGTGCGGCTGGCAGATGGCACGGCGCAGATGTCGGGACGGGTCAAGACGATCCTGCAAACGGGCAGCAAGAACTGATGACTCCCCCTGACCTGAAGGTCGCGGGCGGGGACGCTGGTCTGCGGATCGAACACCTGCGCAAGTCCTACCGCAAGAAGACGGTCATCCGTGACTTCTCCATGCACCTCAACCGGGGAGAGGTCGTGGCGCTGCTCGGCCCCAACGGATCGGGCAAGACGACCACGTTCTACGCGGTGGCGGGCCTGGTGACACCCGAAGGCGGCAAGGTCACGGTGGACGGCAAGGATGTGACCAGCCTGCCGATGTACCGCCGCGCGCAGCTTGGCATCGGCTACCTGCCGCAGGAGATGAGCATCTTTCGCGGCCTCAGCGTACAGGACAACATTGCGGCGATTCTCGACATTTCCGTCAAGCAGAAGCGCAAGCGGCGCGAGAGGTTGGAGGAACTGCTGTCGGAGTTCTCCATCGAACACCTGCGCCGGGCACCTGCGATGGCGCTGTCCGGGGGCGAACGGCGGCGGGTGGAAATTGCGCGCTGCCTGGCCGCCGATCCCAACTACCTGCTTCTGGATGAACCCTTTGCCGGGGTCGATCCGATTTCCGTCGGGGACATCCGCCACCTGGTCGGCGATCTCAAGAAGCGGGGAATCGGTGTGCTGATCACGGACCACAATGTGCGCGAAACGCTGGAAATCGTGGACCGCGCCTATATCCTGCACGAAGGCAAGGTGCTCATGTCCGGCACCCCGGACGAGGTGGTGCAGAACGAGAATGTGCGCCGGGTCTATCTTGGCGACAATTTCCGGATTTCCTGATCTTTGTGGCAGGGATCGGCGGTTTTTCCGAAGACTCGAAGGACCTGTCCCATTGACTTTCAATCGTTTTCTTGGCCTGATCGGGGAATGGCAACATCGCGTTCCCGTTTGATCCTGCATCGGCCTTCCTGCCAAGGCAAGGTTGGCAACTATCCGGACGCAAAGCCATTTTTCCGCATCTGAGCTCACCAGACACCACGCCCGTGGTCCGTTTGGCGCGCCAGAGACAATAAGTACAAGGAGCCTATATGCGGTACCAAATCAGCGGCAAGCAGATCGACATCGGCGAAGCGTTGCAGACCCACGTGCAGACCGAACTGGGGACAGCCGTTTCGAAATACGCGGGGCGTCCGACGGATGCCCAGGTGGTGTTCTCCAAGTCGGGTCACGAGTTCGTATGCGAGGCGACGGTACATCTTTCCACCGGGCTGACGGCCTCGGCCAAGGCGCATGACAACGAGATCTACGGCGCTTTCGACGCCTGCGCCCAGAAAATGGAAAAGCAGCTCCGGCGTTACAAGCGCCGATTGAAGGACCACCACAAGGATCGGGTGGAACCGGTTGAACAAATGGGCGCGTCGTCCTATATCCTCGCCTCAGAAAGCGACGCAGACGCGCAGGAACCCGACAGCCTCCAACCCATGATCATCGCAGAGATGCAGACCAGGATCGCAACCTTGTCTGTCGGCGAAGCAGTCATGCAGATGGAATTGTCAGGCGCCCCTGTGGTGGTGTTTCGCAAGCAAGGAAAAGACGGGCTGAACGTGGTCTATCGCCGTGAAGACGGCAACATAGGCTGGATCGACCCTTCATAACCCATGGGGCGGGGCGAACCTGTCTTAGGAAGAGAGTGAGCAGGATGGATTTTGCAAAGCTTCTCACACCGAGTTCGGTCAAGGTGCTGACCTCTGCCACCAGCAAGAAGCGGCTGATGCAGGAGCTTGGCGATCTCGCGCATCATGCCTACGGGCTGAAGGCGGCAGAGGTCGTCGAGGCGCTGAATACACGCGAATCGCTGGGGCCCACGGGAGTGGGCCACGGCGTGGCCCTGCCGCACGCGCGTCTGGAAGGGCTGGAAAGCGTCATCGGTGCCTTCGTGTTGCTGGACAAGCCAATCGACTTTTCATCGGTGGATCGGCAGCCCGTTGATATCGCCTGTGCTCTTTTTGCGCCCAACGATGCGGGCGTGGAACATCTGAAGGCGCTGGCGCTGGTGGCCCGCACGCTGCGCAATCCGGCGATCTGTACAAAGCTGCGGGCGAACCCGAACGCGGCGACATTGTACACGATCCTGACCGAAGAGAATTCCGTTCAGGCCGCCTGAACCCTCAGCGCCAGTTCGAAAATCCGAAAGTGACATAGTCGCGCTGGTAGGCATCCCCTGCCAGTTTTTCGATCTCGGCATCGTAGATATCGCCCAGATCGAAGGGGTGATCGGATGGTGCCGCCTTTGGAGAGGGCGCGTCGGGACGCCCGGCAGAGGCCGCAAGTTCCGGCAGCTCCTGCGCCATATCCGTTTCGCGGATGATGCGGTCCGGCAGGCAAAGCTCCCCGAAGCCACTGATCGCCTGCGCCTGCGTGCACCATGCAACGTCCACGCGAATCGCCGTCTGGCCCGACAGGTTTCCCTTGAGAAAGGTCAGGAAAGCCGCAAAGGCGGTGCTGTGCGCGACAACGTCATAATTTTCGTCAGGGCCATTTTCCGGCAGGGGCAGCTTGTAGCGCCGGATCATCGTGTTGCGCAGTTGCAGGTAGCTGCCCTTGCCCGTCGGCAGGATGTGTTGGCAAAAGGCATCATGCGCCCGCTGAACCGGATGGCGCAGCACGGTAAAGCTGCGGTGGCCGGAATGCTGCCGCTTCCACTGGCGCAGGTCCTTTTGCGACATCTTGGTCAGGAGATCCTTCTCGCCGACCCCGTCCAACGCCGCCATCCATGCGCTCACCTCCTCCATCGGGCCACTGCGGAGCGGCAGGTAGACCAGCGCGCTTTCGGCGGCGGCGATATAGGAAGGCACGTTCGGCCCGCGGCGTGGTTCGAAATTCGGTGTGCGGGTCAGGTCGAAACGGTCCAGCCGCGACAGGGCGGTCAGCATTTCGTCGTAGTTCGCGACCTTGGCGGAAATCGGGCTGGGGTTCTGCTTCTTGAGGTTCTTGTCCAACCCCTCCAACACCTCATCGACGCCGAGAAAGCGCGCGAGTCCGTTCATCACCTCGACGCTTTGCAGATCCTCGTAGGCAACATAAAACGCCGTCTGCCCGCTGATCTGCAGACGGTTCAGCAGGGTGATCTGAAATTCCTGAAGCGCTTCGAGATGCGCCTCGAATTCCGGCCCGTCGAATTCGGCCAGCGCGCTTTTGTGCGCTTTCACGTCGGTCAGTTTCCACTGCCCGGTCGCCTGGGCGATCTTCCAGCTGACGTAGCTTTCGACCGGATTGCGCGTCAGCACGATCTTGGCGCAGGTCGTATCGTCCATGATGGCATCGAAGACGCGCGGGTCGTGGTCGTGGAAATAGCGAAAGCCGCTGATTACGCCGGCATCCTTGCGGATCGCGTCCAGCAGAACCTGAGGGTTGGCATCGCGGGCGTCCTGCGTCACGCCGAGGATCGGTTCGTTGTGCGGATAGCCAAGGAAATGCGGATTGAACGCCTCGCCATGGCAGCGAATGCGATTGAAGGCGTTCAGGTTCGCTTCCAGAAAGTTCGATCCGGTGCGCATTTCGGCGAACACGACGAAGCTTTGGAAATCCGTCGGCATGATCTATTGCACCAGATAGGGTTTGCGCGGCGGGTTCTGCGTGTTCTCCACGCCCCGCTCTGCCGGGAAATCGCCCATCAGATAGGGGTGCATCCCCTGGTTCTTCAGGTTCTGAAGGAACTGGCCGAACCCGGACAGGTCCACCATCTTGGGGGCCTCGGACAGGCGCCTTAACTTGGTGCGGCCGATCTCGTCGAGAATGCCCTGCAACGGCTCCATCGGGGCCTCGATGAATTCGGCCATCGTCCAGATCCGCACCCGCGCCTTGGTGTAGGGCGAACGCAGAACATCCATATGCTCGCTCTCGATCTTCTGGAGCCGCGCGGCGCGCACCCTGATCTCGCCGAAGTCGAGGTTGGAGCGGAAGAGAGGCACGGCCCAGGCCCCGGTGATGACCGACACCTGCGCATTCGGGTCCTTGGCCACGCGCCAGTTGATGTCCTGATTGTCGCCGGGCCCAAACTGGAAACACTGCCGCTCGCCACGGGTGTTCCAGATCAGGTTGGTAAGAAATGCCTTGTTGTTATAGTCGCGCAGGATCGCGGAATCAGACAGCGCGCCATTGATTGCGGTCTGGGCATCGGCATATTTCACGCCATCCTTCGAAAAAAGGTGCCCGTGCACCCGCGCGCCGGTGGCCTTGGCCAGCCATTGCTCGAAATTCTCGAAGAGCTCGGCAAGGCCCTGAAACATCGAATAGGGGGCCGCCGTTACGCCGTTCTCCCAATCCTCGTTGGGGAAGCGGCTTTGCATATAAAGTCCCGATCGGCCCCGCGTCCGCCGCTCCACCGCCTTGGAGAAGATGCGGTCGATCTTGCCGGGATTCGGTTCGGTCTTTTTCATCGCCCCTGCAGCATCCGTCAGGAAGGCCTCATAAAGGACGTTGGCATAGGGCCAGATCTTGCGCGCGACAAAGCAGTCGGACCGGCGCAGAAGTTGCAGGTGGTCATCGTAGAAGATGTGCGGCTTGCCTTGGAAGTCGAACTTGGACAGCGTCAGAGAGCGGCTTTCGATCTTGGTGGAATACTGCCGCGCGAGAGTCTGGAAGTAGGATTCGTCCGGAATCCAGACCTCCTTGAAGAAGCGGTCGCAGGTCGGTCGTTCCGGGTCCTGCAGAATCGCGGACAGGGTCTGGCGCGACAGGCACCACCATTGCGAACCCATGTGCGGCACGATGCCGTTGGGCATCTTGCGCTTCAGACCGAGGCGGCGTTGGATGTCCACGATGCGGTCGAACAGGAAACGGTTCTTTTTCCAGGACACGGGGAAACGCAGGGTAAAGCGTTCCTCGTCCAACCCCCCGACAGTCCAGGGCACATCCGACGTGGTGGCGCTTTCGATGAAGTCCGTGCGCGGGCGCTGGTCGAGGTAGTCGATCAGTTCCTGCACCGGGCGCAGCGGGAGGCATGACCCTGACGCAAGGTAGACATGGCGCACGCTGGCGAAGTTCGCGAGCATCATCTCGGATGCCGCCTGAGATGCCGCGACGATGCCCCAGGTGCCCCATTCGCACCGGAATCGGCTCGAGAATTTCAGGTCCGGCACATCGCTCATTGCGGCGACGAAGGCGTCGTGGGTCTTGCGCGGCACGCTTTTGTCCACATGGATCACCACCGGACATCCCGCCGCCGCCCAGTGCCGCGCAACCTGTTCGGCCCGGCCAAGTGCAGTGTGCACCAGCATGACAATCCCCACGGTCACGCCCAGTTTCCCTTGGACATCAGGCCCAGAATCTCAAGCTGTCGCCAGTTGATATAGCGTTCCGACCACTTGCACCAAAGCTGTGGATCGTCCTTCAGCCGGTCGGCATAGGCCTTGTATTCGACCGAGCCTGCGTAGTGCTCGCTGCGGTCAAGCTCCTCCGCCGCCTTGGCGCCGAAGGTGTCGAGGAACTTGGCGTGCAGAAGCACGCCCGAGGCCTTCTCACCGCCCCATTCGTCGTAGACCTGGTTCAGACCGCGCGGCAGAAGCATGTGCGTCGAGCTGACGTAGGCATAGCGCCTGTCCCACTTCACCAGCGGCACCTTGTTCAGCGCCGGGGCCTTGGCCGGTTCGTCGGGAAAGAAGACCCGCGACCGGGGGCCGCCCTGAATCCAGAGGTTGGTGAACAGATGATTGCGCGAGATCGTGTAGTTGCCGCTGTCGAACCATGACGCGATCTCCATCGGGTTCTGACCGGCCTGATAGGGTTGTTCGTCCAGCCGCCCCTTGGGGTACATATCCAGCAGCATCGCCGAGAAGGATTTGATCGACGAGGCATCGAGCCAGTCGGTCAGCGCCCGCAGCGGCCGCGTGTCGCAGAACGGATAGACCAGGAATTCGTCCGGATCGACCGTCAGCGCCCAGTGGCCGTGGGCGTATTTCATCTGGAGCCAGTTCAGCCAGTCGACCCCGAAGCGGGCGCGCTTGTAGCTGGATTTGGTGGTCCAGACCGACACGTCGGGCTGATCGACGAGGTAGTTCAGCGATCCGTCATCGCTGTCGTTGTCCACGATGAAGAAGTGGCCGACCCCCATCTCGCGATAGTAGTCGAGGAAATAGGGCAACCGGATGCGTTCATTGCGCTGGGTACAGAAGACAAGCAGATCATCCGCGCGGATCTGGCCCGTGCGGTTCACAACCCTTTTCAACTCGCGCCGCTTGCGGAAAGCGCGGATGCGCCACCGCTTACGTTGCAGCCTCAGTCGATATGACTGAAATAGTCCCAAAACCGCCCTCTACCTACCAGACCGACCGTTCTCCTTGCGCTACCACCTTTACCTTAACACGGTCTTGAAGTGGTTGGCCCAAGTCGGACTCGTGAACTCTTCATCTGTTTGTGTGTCTGGTGGTGCTCCGCCCCATTCTTTTATCGTATTTATCCACAAATACCCGTCAGAAACCGATGCGTAAACGGCTTTGTCACCCATGATCTCGCGTAAAACCGGCAAATCGTTGCATAAAACACGCGTTCTGAGGGCCAGCGCCTCCAACGGGGGAAGGCCGTAGCCTTCGGCATGGGTCGGGAAGAGCAGTCCCGCCGCCCCCTGCACGAGAGCCGCCAGTGCGGGGTCCGAAAGGTTGGCGATTTCGCGGATCCGGCTGCCGGATGGCAGGTCGTCAAGCCGGGCGAAGACCTCGGCATTGTTCCAGCCCCTGCTCCCGCAGATCAACAGGGGCGGGGCGGAGGGGCCCATCTCCTCCCAGAGGTCCAGCAGGAAGGCGTGGTTCTTGCGCGGCTCGATGGTGCCCACGGTGATGAAATATGGCACGTCCGGTGGCAGACCGTTGGGCAGCGCCGCCACGTCCGGTTGCGGCACATTCGTTCCCAGATGGGAAACGATCGACGGCGGCACCCGGCCCATGTCCTGCATGTGGGCCTCCGCCTGCGCCCTTGTATCCGCGCTATTGTAGATCACCCGGTCGGCGCTGCGGCTCACACGCGCCAGTTTGGCCCTGAACGGGGCGACGGTGCCGGGTCGCTGGAACTGTGGAAACTGCAGCGGGATCACGTCATGGATCATCACATGGGTCAGGCCCCCGGCCTGCCTGACCGCGTTCAACACCCGGTCTGTCAGGTCGGAGTGGCCGACGTTGAAGTATTCGAAGCTCTCGGGCAGGTGAGAACGCAGGAGAGTGGCAAGTTTCCCCGGCAGCGCCCGCCCTGCGGCCAAACGCCTGACGTCGCTTTCGGCGCGGATCAGAGCCTGATCTCGACCCCGGGGCAAGCGCGACAGGAGACTTGCCGGACCCCAAGGCACCTGCCCGGACAGTCGGTCACGAAGCCCTTGCAGCCCTGCTCTCTCCAGAACCACATAGCCGAGTGCGGTACGGACCAATCCGAACAGCGGTGCCTCCAGCGTCAGAAAGTGGTCCAGATAGGCCAGTTCGACCCTGTCCACCCCCGTCGCCATACGCCCGGCCCGGCGCAGGCTCCGCGTCAGGTCCAGCAGGCGGGCTGTGGCCATCTCAGGCGTCGTAATGGCCGGACTGGTGCCATCTCCACGCGTCGGTGATCATCTGTTTCAGGGTCGAACGGCGGGGTTTCCAGCCCAGTTCACTGACCGCGCGCGATGAGCCGGAAACCAGTTTCGTACAGTCCCCCGCCCGGCGTGCGCCCTCGGTAAACGGCACCGCGCGGTTGGTCACTTCGCGGCTGTGATCGATCACCTCCCGCACCGAAAATCCCGAGCCGGTGCCGAGGTTGAACACCCGGCTGTCTTTGCCATCGGCCAGCCATTCAAGCCCCAGCACATGGGCATCGACCAGATCGCAGACATGCACATAGTCTCTGATGCAGGTGCCATCGGGCGTGTCGTAGTCGGTGCCGAAGATCGTCAGCGCATCGCGCTTGCCGTCGATGGCGTCCAGCATCAGGGGGATCAAATGCGTCTCTGGCTGGTGGAACTCGCCCACTTCGCCCTCCGGATCCGCGCCTGCGACGTTGAAGTAGCGGAAAATCACGTGCCGCAGGCCATGCGACGCCTCGAAGTCGCGGAGGATATCTTCGATTGCCCGTTTGGAAGCGCCATATGCGTTGATCGGATGCTGGGCGCTGGTTTCGTCCAGCACCACGTTATCCTGATCGCCATAGGTGGCACAGGTGGAGGAGAAGACGAAATTCAGGCACCCCGCAGCCACTGACGCCTCTACCAGGTTCAGCGACCCCAGCACGTTGTTGCGCCAGTAGCGGCCCGGTTCCGCCATGCTTTCGCCAACCTGGCTGAGGGCCGCGAAATGAACCACGGCAATCGGGTTGTAGCGGGCGAAGACTTCATCCAGCCGCGCAGGGTCAAGCAGGTCACCTTGTTCAAAAGGGCCGAACTTCACCGCCTCGCGCCAGCCCGTCACCAGATTGTCGAAGGTGACCGGGGTGTAACCGGCCGCCTTCAGCGCCTTGCAGGCATGCGATCCTATATAGCCGGCGCCCCCGGTGACCAGTACGTTGCTCATCAAAGTGCCCCCGGACGCGGCTTACTGCGCGGCCTTTTCCACCTGCATGATGCTGTGAAGATATGCGGTCAGATCGTCGCGCAGTTCCTCTCGGGCCAGACCGAAGGCAACGGTCGCCTGCAAGAATCCCGATTTCGAGCCGCAGTCAAAGCGCTGACCCCGGAACCGGTAGCCATAGACATTCCGATCCTGTTCGATCTCCTTGGCGATGGCATCGGTCAGCTGGATTTCTCCGCCGGACCCGCCCTTGAGCTTGTTGAGGTTGTTGAGAACCGTCGGTGACAGGATATAGCGCCCGATCACGGCAAGGTTGGATGGCGCGTCCTCCGCTTTCGGCTTTTCCACCATCCCACGTACCTTGACGAGCTGGCCCATGTCCTCGGACACATCGAGCACACCATAGGACGACGCCTTCTGCGGTTCGACCTCCATTGCGGCGACCATATTGCCGCCGGTTTCGGCATAGGCTTCGACCATCTGTTGCAGGCATGGCTTTTCCGCCGCGATCACGTCGTCGGGCAGGATGACGGCAAAGGGTTCGTTGCCGATCAGCCGTCGCGCGCACCACACGGCATGGCCGAGGCCCAGCGGTCTGTGTTGCCGGATATAGGCGATGGCACCGCTGTCCATGTTGGTGTTGTTCAGGATTTTCAGCAATTCCTTCTTCTTCTTGCGACGCAACTCCTGTTCCAGCTGCGGTGCATGGTCGAAGTAGTCTTCCAAAGCCCCCTTGCCGCGAGAAGTGACAAAGATGAATTCCTTGATCCCTGCCGCCCGCGCCTCGTCGATGGCGTATTGAATCAGGGGCCGGTCCACCAGCGTCATGATTTCTTTCGGGACAGACTTCGTTGCGGGCAGGAAGCGGGTTCCCATGCCGGCCACGGGAAAAATCGCCTTGGTCACTTTTCTGCGCATGTGCTCTTGAAACCTCCTACTCGGTTTGCTGTAGCTGTCTTGTATTGCTCTCTTGTATCACTCTGACTTCCCGATGACGGGACGTCGGAACGACGGAACGGGTTCTCGCACGCGAAAATGTTTAAACTATGAAACTCGCCACTTACTACACTTTCCGCAGCCCTCGCTGCAACGCAACGCGCGACGTTTCAATTTCGATCCGCCGTTTCCTGCCGATAAGGCGAAAAATTGGTTGATCGCGCTCTGATCGCCCAAAAATCCCGCCACTTTGCAGCCAAACCCCATCCAGCCCAAAGCTCACTCGATGGAACATAGCTGAGGGCGAGAGGTTGAAAAGGGTGACAATCCCTCCGTTTTTCACCTTCTCCGCGGCGCGCTGCCGATCATTGCGCGCGTGTAGAGGCCGCGTTCCCATCGTCACGCTGTTCCGGCGAGTGGCCGGGAACGGAAGGAAGGGTGTTGCCGGATGCCGCGCCAGCCGACCCGTATTAAAGGGACGTGCGAGACCGGCGGCATGGCCGTCATCCAGCCGCTGCATCAAACGCCGGATATCGCGGGGCTCCAACCCTCCTTCCGTGAGGTGACGAAGCAACCGTTTGCGTTCATTCGCTCGTAACCTTTGCCACTGTTCGGCCCGCAGATGTTCGGCCAGATGCTTGCGCTGAAACACCGCCCAACTTGCCCCGATATCGAACAGGTCACGCGGCACCCTGGATACGGTACGCAGGCTGTTGGCAGCAAATCCGTGATGCACCTCTGCCAGCGGAACAAGCGCGGTCGCATGCCCCGCACGCGCCAGCCGCATGTTCAGATCGGTTTCATCGAGGAAATAGTGAAACGCCGGGTCGAAACCGCCCAGATCGACCAACACGCTGCGGCGGAAGGCCATGTTCGTGCCTTCGGTCTTGATGGCGCGGCCCCTGGGCGGATGCAGGATGCTGGGGCGATGCGGATCGATCTCCAGCGGTTCTGGTTCGCCGAAGGCATTGAGGCTGCGCGCCTTCCATTGAAAGGAAATGCCGTTGCGCCCCCGCACGAAGCCACCCATCGCCGCGACCTCAGGTCGATCCGCAGGAGCCACCAGATGCCGCAGCCATTGAGGCTCGGGAACCGCATCGTCGTCGATGAAGGCCACGATCTCTCCCGCCGCCTGCGTCAACCCGATGTTTCGCGCGGCCGCGATATTGGCCTCGTCGAAGCCAATCTGTTTGAGGTGCCCGGCAAAAGGCATCTTATCCGTTGCCGCCAACCCGTCCGGGTCTGCCACGACGATGATCTCGAAATTGGGATACTGAAGCTGAGATAACCCGGTCAAGCACTTGGTCAGCGCGTCCGGCCGCCCCCGGCTGACCACAACGACGCTGACCGGCAGGCCGGTCATTCCACGCCCATATCCGCCATCATGCCTTCGATCTTCGGGACGTCTTCGGGGTTGTTGAGTTCCCAGAACGCCCGCCCCCGCGCCTCGACCTCGACGCAAAGGACCGCGCGGCCATTCTCCATGAACCGCAACTGTTCCAGCCCTTCCAGCTGCTCCAGCGGACCCATGGGCCAGGCCGGATAGGCCGCAAGCGCATCGGGGCGGTAGGCATAGACACCGACATGGTGAAAGACAGGGGTTTCATCCGTCTCTGCATAGGTTTTCGAGGTGAAGGGGATCACTTCTTTCGAGAAATAGAGCGCGCGTCGGTCGGCGGCGAAGACCGCCGTCGTACCGCCGACGCGGCCCGACTTGCGGTCGGCAAGAAGCCCGTTGAGGGCCGCACCGTCACAACGCAGGACAGGGGTTGCGATTTGGGCATCGGGGGCGTCTTTCAGACCCTGAACAAGGCTTTCCACGAACCAGTGCGGCGTCAGCGGCGCGTCTCCTTGAAGGTTCACGACGATGTCGAAACCACCGCCCAGCGACTGATGCGCCTCGGCGCAACGCTCCGTCCCGTTGACGCAGGCCGAAGAGGTCATCACCACCTCCGCCCCGAACGCCCCTGCCGCCTGCCGGATGCGGTCGTCGTCCGTGGCGACCACGACGCGGTCCGCGCCCTTCACGGCACTGGCCGCCAGCCACGACCGCTCGATCAGGCTGCGCGCCTGCCCGCCTGCCCCCCTGAGCATCACCAGGGGCTTGCCCGGATAGCGGGTGGAGGCAAAGCGGGCCGGAATGACGATCAGGACAGACATCAGGCGGACTTCAGCGCCACACCCGGCGCGTGGGCGATGAAGAAGGGGTTCGCGAAGCCGTCCTTGCCATAGGTCAGTGGCGAAAGATCGTCGAACCGCACGACCGCGCCACCTGCGCCGTTAAGGACAGCGTGACCCGCGGCGGTGTCCCACTCCATCGTGCGCCCCAGCCGGGGATAAAGGTCCGCCTCCCCGGTGGCCACAAGGCAGAACTTCAGCGAGGAGCCGGCGCTGGTCATGTCGCGCACGGCATATTTGCCGATGTAGTCGTCGGTCGCCTGATCCCGGTGCGACTTGGAGGCGACGACCATCAACGCCAGATTGTCCGCGTCAGAGACTGATATCGATGTCGTGGCACCGAGGCTTTCCATGTCGAAGTCACCGGTTTCCTCGACCGACTGCCCGTCAGCGCGCGTGAAGAACATCCTGCCTTTCGCGGGGGCATAGACGACGCCGCGCGTCGGTACACCGCCTTCGACGAGCGCAATATTCACCGTGAAATCGCCGCGGCGGTTGATGAATTCCTTGGTCCCGTCCAGCGGATCGACGATCAGAAATGTATCGCCACTGGCGGCATGGGTGGCGGCCTGTTCCTCCGTCACCAGCATCACGTCCGGAAAGGCGGCGCGCAGCCCGGCTGAGATGATCGCATCCGCCGCTTCGTCCGCTGCCGTGACGGGGCTGGCATCCGCCTTGGCCTTCACGTCGAAATCGTCGGTTCCGTAGATCTCCATGATCCGGTCACCGGCCTCCAGCGACAGCTTTCGCATCACAGTCACTAGTTTTTCATAGTCCATTCTGCCCGGCCCCTTCGGCTTTCGTTGCTTCGTTCATCGGTTCCCCTTATGATCGGCGGCTAACGGAACGGCAAGAATTCCGTGCAAGGTTAGGCAATTCACAAGGCAACGGCAGATGTTTCAACCGGCACGCAAATCCTCGGGCAGTCTTGCCTCGTCTCTTGCGATGGCGCAACTCGTCTACCATTCCGTCGTGCGCAGCATCCGCAAGCAACACAACAACGCGCTGATCGCCATCGGCATGAACATGCTGCAGGCGGTGATGTTCATCGCCGCCTTCTATGTGATGTTCTCGCTTCTGGGCATGCGGGGGGCGGCCCTGCGCGGCGATTTCCTTGTCTATATCATGTCGGGCATCTTCCTCTACCTCACCCACGCCAAGGCACTGGGCGCGGTCGCGGGCTCGGAAGGACCCGCCAGCCCGATGATGCAGCATGCCCCGATGACGACGATGGTCGCCATCCTCTCCGCGGCACTCGGGGCGCTCTACATCCAGGTCCTGTCGCTGGTGGTGATCCTGTTCTGCTACCATGTCGCCTGGACCCCGCTCCAGATCGAAGAACCCATTGCAGCCTTCGGCATGCTGCTCATCGCCTGGTTTACCGGCTGCGCCCTGGGCCTCGTCCTGCTGGCGGTCAAACCCTGGTTTCCCACCTTCGTCAGCGTCTTCTCGATGGTCTACCAGCGCGCCAACATGATCGCTTCTGGCAAGATGTTCGTGGCCAATACGCTGCCCGGCTACATGCTGGCCATGTTCGACTGGAACCCCCTGTTCCACTGCATCGACCAGGCACGCGGCTTCGCCTTCATCAACTACAACCCCCGCTACAGCAACTGGGAGTATCCGCTCTGGATCGGCCTCGTGCTCCTCGCGATCGGCCTGATGGGCGAATTCTACACCCGCAAACACGCCTCGCTCAGCTGGAACGCACGGCGCTGACCGAAATACGCGTCTTTCCCTCCTTCACCCTTTTCCAAATACCGTCCAACCTCCACAACGCACGCGGACATCGGGGGCGGGCATCGGACTTTCTCAAAAAGTCCGACCGTTTTCCTTCAAGGAAAACGACTACTCCACCACCCGCAGCGTCAGGTTGATCCGACCACCTTTCGGCAGCAGCGTAGATGATCCGGCCCTGATCCGGTCCACCCCGTGATAGGTCAGCCGCGCCTCGCCACCCATGACAACGACGTCCCCCGAGCGGAGCCAGATCGATTCGGTCTTGCCGCCCCGCGTGAGATTGCCGATGCGGAACAGCCCGTCGTCCCCCAGCGACACCGAAACCACCGGCCACCTGAAATCCGCCTCGTCGCGGTCCTGATGCAATCCCATGCGGGCATCGGCATCGTAAAAGTTGATCAGACAGCACTCCGGCTTCCGGTCCAGCCCGGTGAGTGCCGTCCAGATATCCAGCACGACGCCCGGTATCTCTGGCCAGGGCATGCCGTCAGGATGCGCCGTGACATAACGATACCCGCTCCGGTCCGAGAACCAGCCATAGCGCCCCGCCGCCGACATCCGCACGGACATCCGCTTGCCGTAGGGTGTGTTAGGCCGGAACAGGGGCGCTTGGGCCACCACCGCACGCACCGCGTCGAGCACCGCCAGTTGCGTTGACAGATCGAGCCATTCGTTGTGGATGTCGAAGCCCCTGATCCGCAAGATCACCATATTGTCGCCATTCATTGCC
>JBBSJO010000023.1:0-31931 GCA_038257185.1 Rhodobacterales bacterium
ACATACGAAGACCTCTGGCGCGCGGTTGGCCAAGTCTGCGACCTCTTCACTGATGAAGAATGCTACAACTTCTTCAGAGCCGCAGGATACGAAACTGATTAGGCGCAACGCGCTCTAGTATGTTCGAGATGCGACGCGCGATCTGCTCATCCTGTGCTGTCGGGACGACATCGACCAGCTGACTAGACGGGTCCGCAACCTCGGAGTTGACCGACGACGCAATGTTTTCGGTTTGCTGGCTCGCTGCCGGCAGGGTGAGGTAGAGCAACACCAGAACGGCGCTCGCGGCACGTCTAACATGCGTCCCAAAATCCTGCTGCGATACCTTAGCCGCTACTGGCTGAATGCAGGGGGCAAACGACCAATACCGGAGAAAGATTCGATCAATGGGGGGGCTTTGATAGACCATTCAATCAACATAGCTGCATCGTAGCCCGCGTACACCGAAAGTAAGTGAGAACATGAACTGGGGGCGCGGCCGCCTATGAAGCGTTCATCCAGCCTACTTGCCAGCGGCTCGGACAGCATGATCATGGGTACGCCCAGCCGCACCGGTAAGATCTGCGGATTTTGCACATTCTACCAATGACACAATCGCCACATATAACGCGGTTCGGTTGGGGGCGGAGGTGACCCGCTAAAACTTGCCGGTTAAAGTGTTTGCGGCGCTGATAGGGTCACTCGAGACCTGGAAAAGCACCGGATGCCTGCAGGCGACGGCGCAATTTGCCATCATATCTTATATAAACCGCCCTACCCCGCGCTTCCCAATCATGTCCAATAAGTTTGCCTTATCGGACACTTTTGCATCGCTTCCACGAGGCCGCAAATCAACGAGGCAATGCGGAGGATGTCGCCAGATTCCGACAAGCCCGCGACCTCCCGCGATACTATCAAGTTGTTCGTTTGGCACCATCAGACTATTTCAGCATCGTGAAAGTCCCGTCGAGTTTGCCGCGCCTGAAAGCCTTCCGCTTCTCTCGCGAAGTCGTCGCGTACGCTGCCAGGGCTTATCACCGCTTCGCCATGCGCGCTGCCGGTGTCGAAGGCTTGCTGGCCAAACAGGTTTGCCGCACGGACGTCGCGATATCGGGATCTTTGAAAGACCAGATTACCAGCCAGCCGCACGAGCTTGGCATGTTCTCAGGGGTCAGCTCGCCAATGGTACCTTCTATCCCCTGCGTACCGTCGCGATCCGCGCCACCACGTCTTAATATGCGGCATTGGACACCAGAGGCCTGTAGACCACTCCGCTCCGCGAAATTGCCAATTGGCAATAATCCAATTTATTCAGCAAATGCAGATGTTTAATAAACTATATCGGATTGGCTTCTGCGAACTTTCGGAAGAACGCGAGGAATGCCCTGTCGGGGTCTGCTGCTGGCTCCTTGTTCTGCGCCCAGGTGCGCCATTCTCCTTCGACGTGATAGATGTCGAAGCCCGGATGCCGCAACTTGGCCGTTTCATAGGTTTGCGTCTTGAGCGATGCCCCTTGCCGGTCCAGCCATGCGGGACGTGGCTTTGAAGCTGATGTAGCAGCAGGCGCGACCTCCTCGACACGACCCTCAGCCCGGGCGCGGCGGCCCGGAGACGCGAATTGCAGCGCCCGCTCTACCTTGCCCTTCGCCTCGCCGTCCTTACGCCACCAGCGCAGTTCGACATGGGACACGCTGCGCCCTGTCTTGATCGGCGCAACCTCCACCATGTAGTCGGACAGCGCCGACACCTCCTCCACCGCCGGATCAATCGCGCGCATGCGCAGGTTCGACCAAGAGGTCAGCTTGCCTTTCGGCACCCCCAGCACCCCACGCAGCGCATCCAACGTGAATTTCTCGGAAGACCGCCAGCGCAGGTTCCCCCGCTTTTGCACCATTTCATAAAGCGTGAGCGCATATTTGGAACTGAGCGCAAACATGACCTCTCGCTGAAGCCGGGCAAAAATGGTAGAGTTGGAGATGATCTTGCGCAGGCGTGGTGGGATCTCGTATTCCAGCAACCCGTCCGAGCGCGCCATTTCGAGGTTACCGCCCAACAGCTGCACCCGCTCAATGGCGGGCTTGCCCTCCCACACCGCTTCTACCTTCACGATGGCGGCCATGAGGCGCTCGATGCTTTCGCCAACGCGATCGTTGGAATTATGCGATCCGCGCAGTTCTGACTTGGCGATCACATGCAGCACCGGCTTGTCTATCGCCTCCCAGGCGTTTTCAAGAAGCTGGTTGTAGATGCGCCGGTCCGTCAAAGTGAGCGGTGTCACCTCGATCAGGTCGACAAGCTCCCCGGGTTTGACCAGTGATTCCCGGCTTGGCCGGGCGTCGACAGTGCGGTAAGAGTTGGTTGGCTTGGCCATGCTGCTAGATTCCGTACCTCTTTTTCTTACATTTGTATCGACAAGAATGTAATTTGACAAGAAGCGGCATCTTGGCGCGCCACCCGAAATGTAAGCCCTGCGCCCGGTAGTGCGATCCGCGCGAATCAGAAGTGCCTGCAAGTCAAGGGTTCTGGAGCTCCGCGATTCGTCCGCGGGGACGCCACCCAAGACGTAAGATTTGGACCACCAATATGTAACTCGAACCCTCCCGATCCGTAAGGCCAGCAATCCCGGAATGTAATCCAAAACGCCCCAATATGTAGTCTGAAACGGCAGAACAGTCATGGTCTGCTAGGTGCTCAGCACCCCGAACATAAGAATCCTAGAATCAAGAATAGGATTGGTTTTTTCATTAGTATGATTCTGGTTTGGGGTTTTCTGAGGCCTCGGCCCGATAAAACTTACCTTTCGGGCGCGCAAGCTGTTGCCATTGACACAACCTTCGAACTTGGGGCCCTGCCCCTCGTACTTCCGGCGCTGGCGGCACATGAGGCCAAAGTTCGGTTTATTCGGCACAGGCACCAAATATTCGCACTTGAGCCGATCCGTTCGAAAGTGCATGTTCGCTGCAAAGAATAACAAAGAGCAGCGCACATACCATGCAGGATTTTCCGGTTTCCCTCGATGAAATAGACAATCTTGCCCGCCGAGCAGACACGGTGATCCAGCGCCTCCGTGAACGTGTCTTTGCCCCCGGTGCGCAAAAAACCCTTTCGGTGCGTTTCAATGTCCGGACTGCGGCAGAGATGGCAGGGCGCACGGAAAAGGCTGTCCGTGACGCAGAAGCCGACGGCAGGCTGCCCACACCCGAAAAAGACCCTAACACTGGCCGGAGGACCGGCTACAGTCTTGAGGAAGTCAACCGCATGCGGGAGGTGTTCGGCACCCTGCCCCGCCGCGCACCGGAGGATCCGGCAACTGTACTTGCTGTTCAGAACTTCAAGGGTGGCGTGGGGAAATCAACCGTTGTGGTCCATCTGGCACAATACCTTGCCCTGCGGGGCTACCGCGTTTGTGTGATCGACTGTGACAGCCAGGGATCGACCACGTCGATCTTCGGGCTCAACCCGGATGTGGATGTCGATGAGGATGAAGACACGCTGTACCCTTTCTTCCGCCATGGCGGGCCGACAAGCCTGCATTACGCGCTGCGCGCCACCTATTGGCCCGGCATCGCGATGATCCCGGCAAATCTGGGGCTGTACGATGCGGAATACGAATTCGCGGCGCGCATGGTACGCGAGCAGAGCTTTGTCCTCGACCGGCTTCGCCACGGGATAGAGACGATTTCGGATCAGTTTGACGTGATCCTGCTGGACCCGCCCCCGGCGCTTGGGATGATCTCGCTTTCCGTGCTGCGCGCCGCCAATGCGCTTCTCATCCCGGCGCCGCCGAACAACATCGATTTCGGCTCCACCGCGCATTTCCTTAAGATGATGGGTGCCACCCTGAACGAGCTGGCTGAACATGGCGGTGCGCGTGGCTATCATTTTGTTAAGATTCTCGCGACCAAGATGAACGATCAGAAAAGCGCGCATCAGGCGATCAAGCGGGTGATGGAGGCGGTGTTCCCCCATGACCTGATGCGGTCCGTGCTCAAGGACAGTGCCGAGATCGACAATGCGACAGCCAACCTGATGACCGTCTACGAGATGACCGGTGCAGCGACCCGGACAGAAACGCACAAGCGGTGCAGGGTCTATCTGGATGCGGTGGGCCGGGAGGTTGAAACCCTGATCCGCAAGACGTGGCCGAGCCACCACGCGGCGTTGAGGAAGGAAGGCATATTGTGAGCAAGCGACACGATGCAGTTTTTGATGACGTATTGAAGGACCTTGGCGACGATACGCCAGCCCGCGACCGATCCGGTGCGCGGTTTCTCAAGCGGTCGAATACGATGGCAGAGCAGGCGGGCGGCCAGCGACAGGAAAAGGTCCTGCGGCTTGTAGACCCGGCCAGATGTGTGATGTGGGACAGCCACAACCGAGCCTATGATCTGCTGACCGAAGAGAATTGCCGGGATCTGATCGACGGCATCCTCAGCCAAGGGCAGCAGGAATTCCCGGCGATCGTGCGCCGTCGCGCGGAAGGGCAGGGGGCCGAGTACGAAGTTATCTGCGGCGCGCGTCGGCATTTCGCGGTGTCGTGGTTGAGGGCCAACAATTATCCCAAGTTCGAGTACCTGATCGAGGAGCGGGATCTGACGGATGAGGAAGCCTTTCGCCTTGCCGATATCGAGAACCGGGACCGCGAGGACATTTCTGATCTGGAACGCGCGCGCGATTATGCCAAGGCGGTCGAAGCATATTATGGTGGCAAGCAGAATGTGATGGCGGAGCGGCTGCAGGTGTCAGCAGGCTGGTTGTCGCGTTACCTGCAATTGGCAAAGCTGGACGATCGGATTGTACGGGCCTTTCCGAACATTCGGGAGGTCAAGGAACTCCATGCCCGTCAGCTGAAGCCGCTGATGGCAACGGAGGCAGAGCGCGACGCGGTGTTGAGGGAGGCGGATGCGATTGCGGCGGAAGGTACCGTAGTGCCGACCGCAAGGGTGATGATGCGCTTGCGGGCGTCGGCGCTGCCCAAGAAGGAGCGCCAAGCCGCAGACGAGGTTTATCGCATGCATCCGGAAGAGCAGGGTGTGCAGGTGCGCCGCAAAGGCCGGCGTATCCAGCTTGAGTTCGACAGGAACCTGAAGGGGGAATCGCTGCGCGTGGCCTTGGTAGCCTTCATGAAGGCGCATGAAGCCGAAAAACCCTGATTGCCAATTGGCAATATCTGAATAAGTCTTTTATTGTCAGTGCGTTAGTTTGGTTTTACGCCTGCGTTCCGAAGGCGCGACGATGAACCCACTGTTTCGGAACTTCTGCCGCGTCGGGCGGGACAGTCCCTGGGGAAATTCTGGACAGCGTTTCTCGCTTCAGGCCGCCGCATTGTTGCAGCTCTGTGAAATGTTTTGACGTCGTATGCATTTGCATTGACCATGGGAGAGACACTCTGCTCAAAGTCAGAGAAGTTGAGATTGCCCGTCATGAGCCCCTTTGAGGGGTGAAACAGAAGGACCATACCCAATGAAACACCTTCCGAAGCTTCTTTCCTGCACCCCGCTGGCGCTCGCGCTCTCTGCGGGCCTTGCCCCCGCCGCCGTCAGCGCCGCCGACCTGGTGGTCGGGATGCAGCAGGAGCCGACATCGCTCGATCCGACAGGTGACGCGACCGCCTCCATCGACGGCATGCTGACGATGAACGTCTTCGAGGCGCTGACCACGGTGGCCGAGAACGGCGAAGTCCAGCCCAACCTCGCCACCAGCTGGGACGTATCGGACGACGGGCTGACCTATACCTTCCACCTCGCCGAGGGTGTCAAGTTCCACGATGGCACGGACTTCAACGCCGACGACGTGGTCTTTTCTTTCGACCGCGCCATGGCGGAGGAGAGCACGAACCCCTCCAAGAGCATTTTCGACCCGATCGCGAGCGTGACAGCCCTCGACCCACAGACTGTCGAGATCAAACTGTCGGTGAAGGACGCGTTTTTCCTGTTCAACATGGGGCAGGGCGACAGCGCCATCGTGGCCGCGGAATCGGCGGACACGAATGCCACCGATCCCGTCGGCACCGGCCCCTTCAAGTACGACAGCTGGACCCGCGGCGACCGCTTGACGCTGGTCAAAAACCCTGACTACCGCGATGCAGGCGATGTGTCGCTTGACCGGGTGGAGTTCCGCTTCATCTCCGACCCTGCGGCCGCGACGGCGGCGATGATGGCCGAGGAGCTGGACGCATTTCCCGGCTTTCCCGCGCCCGAACTGCTGCCGCAGTTCGAGGCCGATCCACGGTTCCGCGTGAACATCGGGTCGACCGAGGGCGAGGTGATCCTTGCCATGAACAACGCCAAAGCCCCCTTCGACAACGTCGAGGTGCGCCGCGCCGTCGCGACGGCAATCAATCGGGACGAGATCATCGACGGGGCGATGTACGGGCAGGCCGTGCCCATCGGAAGCTTCTATCCGCCGCACGGGACGGCCTATGTCGATCTGACCAGCGCCTATCCGCATGACACCGAAAAGGCCAAGCAGATGTTCGAGGACGCGGGCGTCGCCGGCACAACGATGACCCTGCGCGTGCCACCCTTCCCCTACGCCACCCGCTCTGCCGAGATCATCCAGCAGGAGCTGGCTGCCGCGGGTATCGACGCCAAGGTGGAGAATGTCGAATGGGGCTTCTGGCTCGATGAGGTCTACAAGAAAAAGAACTACGACATGACCATCATCGCGCATACCTCGCCCAACGACATGAGCAACTTCGCGCGGGGGCCGGACTATTTTTATGGCTACGACGACACGGAGTTCAACGCGCTGTGGGAGACGATCAAGACGGAAGCCGACCCCGAGGCACGCGATGCGCTGCTGAAGGAAGGCCAGCAGTATCTCAGCGATCAGGCGGTCCACGGTTTTCTGTTCCAGTTGCCACTGCTGGGTGTCTTCAACACCAGCGTGGAGGGGTATTGGTCGTCCGCCCCCGTGCTCTACATGCCCCTCAAGGGTGTGAGCAAGAACGACTGATGCAGTTGACCGCGCGGGGGGTCGTTTCCCGCGCGGTCGTGCCTATCACATGATATACTTCATCCTTCGCCGCACGGCTGGCTTTGTGCTGACGCTGCTCGCCGTGTCCGTCGTGGTCTTCGCGGTCATGAACGTCCTGCCGGGCGATCCGGCGCTGACCATCCTTGGCCTTGATGCCACGGAAGAGGCCCTGGCGGCACTGCGCGATCAGCTGGGCCTGAACGAGCCGCTGCTGTCGCGGTATGTGCACTGGGTCTGGAACGCCCTGCAGGGCGATTTCGGTGTCAGTCATTCGTTCCGTGTTCCCGTCTCCGAACTGATCAGAGAGCGGCTGCCGATGACCATAACTCTGGCCGTGATGGGCATGGTCCTGACCCTGATCATAGCGCTGAGTCTGGGGATCGGGGCGGCGGCGCGGCATCGCAGGTTCGGCGACTGGGGCGTGATGTTCCTGTCGCAGGTGGGCATTGCGGTCCCGGCCTTCTGGCTGTCGATCCTTCTGGTCATGCTCTTCGCCGTCAAACTGCGTTGGCTTCCTCCAGGGGGCTTTGCGGGCTGGTCCGATCCGGTGGGGGCCGTCCGGTCCCTTATCCTGCCGACCATTGCCTTGGCGCTGGTGCAGTCCGCGGTGCTGGCCCGCGTGACCCGATCCTCGGCTCTGGAAGTAATGCGGCAGGATTTCGTGCGCACCGCCCGCGCCACGGGCCTGTCGCGGCGGCGGGTGCTGTGGCGGCACGTGCTGCCCAACGCGCTTGTCCCCATCGTGACGATCGTGGGAATGCAGTTCGCGGCTCTCGTGACCGGCACCATCGTGATCGAGAATGTCTTCTACCTGCCGGGGCTCGGGCGGTTGATCTTTCAATCCATCGCCAATCGCGATTTGCCCACGGTGCAGGCGCTGGTGATGCTGTTTGCGGCCATCGTCGTGACGACCAACTTCGTAGTCGATCTGCTTTATGTGCTGATCGATCCCCGGCTCAAGGTGCGGGCATGAAGCGGCGGCTGCCCACCAATTTCCTCATCGGCGCGGTGCTGGTTTCAATGGTCGTTGGCGTCGCCTCCCTGTCGCTGGTCTGGACCCCGCACGAAGCGACGCTGATGAACATCCGGGGCAAGTTCGCGCCGCCCTCCGACAGCTACTGGCTGGGCACGGACCAGCTTGGCCGGGACGTGGTCTCGCAACTCATGGCGGCGGCACGCAATTCCATGACCGTGGCGCTGGTGGCCGTCCTGCTGGGTGGCTCGCTTGGCGTGGCACTTGGCCTTGTCGCCTCCGCCGCCGGTGGCTGGGTGGAGGACGGGGTGATGCGGCTGGCCGACCTGGGCTTTGCCTTTCCCGCCTTGTTGTTCGCCATCATGCTGGCGGCGGTCTTTGGCCCGTCGCTGACCAACGCGGTGATGGCCATCGCCTTCATCAACATCCCCATCTTTGCGCGCGTCACCCGCGCTTCGGCCAACCAGGTCTGGACGCTGGATTATGTGGCTGCCGCGCGGGCGGCAGGGATGAACAGATTTGCAATCTCGCGCGATCACGTCTTGCCCAACATTGCCGCCGCGATCATCGTGCAGGCCACCATCGAATTCGCCGTCGCAATCCTGGCTGAGGCGGCGCTGTCCTACCTTGGCCTTGGCGCGCAGCCGCCCGCGTCAAGCTGGGGACGGATGCTGTCCGAGGCGCAGACACTGATGTACCTCGCGCCGCAACTGGCGATCTACCCGGGCCTGTGCATCGTGGTGGCGGTGCTGGGCTTTGGCCTGCTGGGCGACGGGCTGCGCGACATCACCGACCCCCGCCTGTCGAGGGAACGCTAGATGCTGGAGCTGTCGGATTTCTCCGTCATTTTTCCCGTCGGGGCAGCCCTGCGCGACGCAACGCTAACCATCCGCAAGGGCGACCGGCTGGGCGTCGTCGGGGAAAGCGGGTCAGGCAAGACGATGCTGGCGCTGGCGCTGATGGGCATGGCGCCCGATGCTGCAAGGCTGAGCGGGCGGTTGACCATCGACGGGACGGAAATGGCGGCGGCGACCGAGAAGGCATGGCAAAAGATGCGCGCGCGTCGCGTCGCGATGATCTTTCAGGAGCCGATGGCCGCGTTGAACCCGCTTCGGCGGGTGGGGGACACGGTGATGGAGCCGATGCTGGTGCATGACGGCCTGTCGCGGGCCGACGCGCAGGTCCGGGCGCTGGCCCTGTTCGAGGAAGTCGGAATTCCCGACCCGCAAGCCCGGCTGCGCCAGTTCCCCCACGAATTGTCCGGCGGGCAGCGGCAGCGCGTGCTGATCGCGCTGGCGCTGGCCTGCGATCCAGCCCTGCTGATCGCGGATGAGCCGACCACGGCGTTGGATGCCAACGTGGCGTTGCGAATCACAGACTTGCTGGTTCGGCTGGCACGGGAGCGGGACATGGCCCTTGTCTTCATCTCGCACGATCTGACGGCGGTTGCGCGGGCGACGAAGGATATTGTCGTGATGTACGGCGGCGACATGGTGGAAAGTGGGCCGACGGCGCAGGTGCTTGGGGCCCCCTTGCATCCCTATACCAAGGGGCTGCTGGGCGCGCGTCCCGATCCTGTTGCTCGCCAGCGCGACGGGCAGGGCAGACGCCGCCGCCTGCCGACCATTCCCGGCATCGTGCCCTCGCTGGCGAATCTTGCCCCCGGCTGCCGCTTTGCCGGACGCTGCCCGGTGGAACTGCCCCACTGCGCGCAGGAACGGCCCGCCGCGGTCGAGGTGGGAACGGCGCAGAGCGCCGCCTGCCACCTGCTGACGGATGGCGCGCCATGAGTGCCCCCTTGCTGGAAGTGCGCGGGATCACCCGGCGCTACGCCTTGCCGCGCACCTCGGTCCTGAGGGCACCGCCGGTGCTGACCGCTGTCGACGATGTCAGCTTTACCATCCGCGCGGGAGAGACGCTGGGCGTGGTGGGAGAATCCGGATCCGGCAAGTCCACCATCGCGCGGATGGTTATGGCCTTCGAACAGCCCGACGGGGGGGAGATCTTGTTTCAGGGGCAGAACCTGCACGAGATGTCCGGGCGGGATCTGCGCAAGCTGCGGCAGAAATTCCAGATGGTGTTTCAGGACCCGTTCGGATCGCTTGACCCGCGTCGTCGGATCGGTTGGTCCATCGCCGAACCGCTGCGCGCTATCGGGGGCGAGAGCGACACGCGAAAGCGCACGCAGGAAGTGCTGGAGCAAGTCGGTCTGCATGCCGGCGATTCCGACAAATACCCACACGAATTCTCCGGCGGCCAGCGCCAGCGCATCGCCATCGCGCGTGCCATCGTCACCCGGCCCGCACTGCTGGTCGCGGACGAGGCGGTTTCCGCACTCGATGTTTCCGTACAGGCGCAAATCCTGAACCTTCTGATGGATTTGCAGGACGAACTGGGGCTGGGCATCCTGTTCATAAGCCACGACCTTGCCGTGGTGGCGTCGATCTGCGATCACCTGCTGGTGATGCACCACGGCAAACCGATAGAACACGGGACCTCTGCAGCTATCTTGCAGGCCCCGTCACATGTTTATACACAATCCCTGCTAAAAGCCGCCGGAGTTGCCAGATGACCCGTTTCATTCACCTGACCGACTTGCATGTCTCGCATCCGGATGCCCAGGACCCGACGCTCAGGACGGACACACCCGGGATGCTGCGCCGCGTCGTGGGGATCATCAACGACATGCGCCGTCAGCCCGATTTCGTGGTGGCCAGCGGCGACCTGACCAACATGGGAGATGCCCAAAGCTACGGCCTGCTGCAGGAGGTCCTCGCGCCGCTGCGGGCGCCGGTGGTGATGGCATTGGGCAATCACGACAAACGGGCCGGTTTCCAAGAAGTCTTTGGCACGGCGGGGTCCGATGCGCCCTATTTCCATGACAGCCTGCAGGGTGATTTGCATGTCATTACGCTGGATACCGGGGTGCCCGGTCACGTGGCCGGGGCAATCGACGACGTGCAGTTCGACTTTCTGACCGACGCCCTGTCGCGCCACGCGGACAAGCGAAAGCTGCTGATCATGCACCATCCGCCCCGCGTCGACGCCGACGGCCTGCCCTGGGGCACCATCGACATGGACAGCACCGAACGGCTTGCCGAAACGCTTAGGCAGCACGACATCGTCGGCATCTTGTCGGGGCATATCCACCTCAACCGCATCTCGCACTGGCATGGCATTCCCATCATCGTTTCCATGGGGCTCAATTCAACGGTCGATCTGCTCGAGACCGACGACCTTCGGATCATCGAGGGAACGGGGTTCGGCATCTGCGAGCTGCGCGACAGCGGGCTGTCCGTATCCTTCGTGCCGCTGTCGCCCGACGCGCGGGAAATCGCGATCATTGACCAGGCGCGGCTGAGGGCCTTCGCCTGATGCGGGAGATGCGGCATCTGCTGGTGGAGGGCGCCTATAACGTGCGCGACCTGGGGGGCTATAACGCGCGGGGCGGCAGCATTCCGTGGCGGCGTTTTCTGCGCTCCGACAGCCTGCACCGGATCGCCGAGGGCGAGGCGCAGCGGCTTTATGACGAGGGTGTACGGTGTGTGATCGATCTGCGCACTGCGGGGGAAGTGGCCGAGGCCCCCAGTGCCTTTGCCAGCTATCCCGGTGTCATCTACCTGAACCTGCCGCTTTTCGATGATCTGGCCCCCGCCGCCCTGGCAAGGGTGGCCGCGGATGACGATCATCCGCTGTTCAACTTCTATCGTGCGGCGCTGGAGGATCGCGGCGCGGCGATCCGGGCGATCCTGAGCGCAATTGCGCAGGTGGGGGAGGGTGCCGTTCTGTTCAACTGCACGGCGGGCAAGGACCGGACCGGCATCGTGGCGCTGCTACTTCTGGCGATTGCCGAAGTGCCACGGGAGGTCATCGTGCAGGATTACACCCTCACGGCGGAGCGGATTCCCGAACTCATCGATGAATTCCTGTCGCTCTCGCGGGCGCGGGGCGGCGATGTGGAAAGCTATGCGCGGCTCCTGGAAAGCCCGGCCGAGACCTTGTCATCCATTCTGGACATTATGGATGAGGAGTACGAGGGAATATGGGGCTATCTCGACCGCATCGGGTTGACCGATGACGATCTGAAGCGGTTGAAGGAACGGTTGAGCGCTTTAGCCGACTGATTGACGCCGCACGCGACGATCAGGCGATCAGCGCGAGCATCCGCAAGGTCCAACGGACGATGAGGCAGGTGCGATAGGCGCGTTCTGCCTTTTGCAACTCCTCAAGATCCCGGTCGATCGTAATCGTCCGGTGACACCGCATGGACGATTGTCGGCAACACTGCCAAACTCTCTAGAATCTGAGAGAACCAGATTTGGCGAAAGGTTCCGTCGCAAAGTTCAGTCTGGCCGGGAAAGAAGCTGCCTCGGTTGCGTGTCAGGCCGCAAGACTGGCATAGATCTCACCGGAGCGGTGATCCGTTTGATAAACCGGTGGTCCTGCTCCAAGATGTTGTTCAAGTATTTGACTTGCAGAACCTCAACGGTACGCTCCGCTCTGGTGAATTTCAGGATTACGTTCACCGCCTGCAGGCCAGCCAAATTTGGAACCGCTCTTGTCAATCACCACCCGATCCGGCACGCCATTTGTGCCGATCGCTCGCTTAAAGAACCGCCGCGCTGCGTCAGTGTCACGGCGCTCAGATAGCATGAAATCAAGGGTGTGAGCGTCTCGATCGACCGCGCGGTAGAGGTAAGTCCATCGACCTCTGACCTTGATGTAGGTTTCGTCTATGCGACAAGAAATGGCCGTCGGCCGTTTCTTGTCTGGAGCATTTGCGGCGATAAGCGGTGAGAACTTCACCGCCCAGCGGTTCAGCGTGGCATGGTCGACCGCAACACCCCGTTCAGCCAAGATCTCTTCAAGGTCGCGGTAAGAGACCGCGTAGCGGACATAGAAAAACACTGCGTGAAGGATCACCGCCCGTGGGTAGTGCACGCCCTTGAAATCAATCATCTTTCCGCCCCCACTGCTGACCCCGTACGCAGTGATCCCCTGCACCATAGCAAGTCAAGCCGGAAGCCGAAAAGTTTGCGACACGACCGTCGAGGTCGCACCTTTTGCTGGCCGGAACAGACCCTAACAAGCGGGCCAGTGCAAGCTGTGCCGCGCTGCGTCCACACTTTATATGCTATTGCCGCAAGGCGGCTGCCGCTGTCCCCCACGCCCGGTCAGCGATGCACGTATCCCTTGCTGGCCGTCAGCAACTGCGTGCCATACGCGGTATCGACCTCGCCCCGGCGCAACTGGTCGGACGTGATGCTTTCTACCGCACGGCCCCTTTGCATGATCAGCAGGCGGTCACACATCGCGCCCACCACGGCCAGGTCGTGGCTGACGAAGAGATAGGTCAGCCCGTCCGCCTCGCGCATGTCCATCAGCAGGTTCAGCACCTCGGCCTGCACCGACACGTCGAGCGCCGATGTGGGCTCATCCAGCAGCAGCACGCGGGGTTCCACCAGTAGCGCCCTTGCAATCGCAATGCGCTGGCGCTGGCCGCCCGACAGCTGGTGCGGAAAACGGTAAAGGAAACTGCGGTCGAGGCCGACACGCTCCATCCCCTGCCGGATGCGGTCGGCCTTGTCGGGGATGCCGAGGATGCGCAGCGGTTCGGACAGCTGGCGTTCGATCGTCTGACGCGGGTGGAGCGAGCCGTAGGGGTCCTGAAACACCATCTGAACGGCGCGGCGGAACGCCTTGGTGCGGCTGTGATCCAGGGGTACCCCATCCAGCGCGATCTGGCCGGAGGACACCTCTGCCAGCCCCGCGATGCCGCGCAGCACCGTGGACTTGCCGGAGCCGCTTTCCCCCACGAGGCCGAAGCTTTCGCCCGGCGCGACGCTGAACGACACGCCGTCCACCGCGAGGAAATCGGCATAGTGGGTCGACACGTTCGACAGTGTCAGGACGTCGGTCACTCCGTCCGCCATGATGCCTCCCGTTCCAGCACGGCCAGCCGTTCGCCGGGGACATGATCGACGCGCGGCAGGCAGCGCATCAGCCCTTGGGTATAGGGGTGGCGCGCGCTGTCGAGGTCGGCGGCGTCCAGCGTTTCCACAATGCGGCCCGCGTACATCACCACCACACGGTCGCAGAACTGCGACACGAGGTGCAGGTCGTGGCTGATGAAGATCAGACCCATCCCGCGCGCGTCGATGATGCGGTCGAGCAGGGCGAGCACCTCGAGCTGCACGGTCACGTCGAGGGCGGAGGTGGGTTCGTCCGCGATCAGCAGGTCAGGCTCGCCGACCACCATCATTGCAATCATCACACGTTGTGCCATGCCGCCGGACAGTTCGTGCGGGTAGCTTTTCAGGACGCGTTCGGGGTTGTCGATCTGCACCGCTTCGAGGATGTCGACCGACTGGCGGTGGATTTCGGCGCGGGGCAGGTGGCCGTTCACGCGGCAGGCCTCGGCGATCTGGTAGCCGACGGTCTTGACCGGGTTCAGACAGTATTTGGGGTCCTGCATCACCAACCCGATGCGGCGGCCGCGGATCTTGCGCAGGCGGCGCTTGGGCATGGTCAGCAGGTCCTCGCCGTCGAAGGACAGGCGGTCCGCGTGCATCACCGCGTGGTCGGGGATCAGGCCAAGGATCGCCTTGCCGGTGAGCGATTTGCCGGACCCGCTTTCGCCGACGATGCCTACCTTCTCGCGGCCCATAGAAAAGGATACCCCGCGCAGCGCCTCGTTCAGCCCCGCCCGGCTACGGAACGCGATGCGGAGGTTGTCGATGTCGATGAGGGGGGCGGTCATGTCAGGATTCCTGACGCGGATCGAGGATGTCTCGCAGACCGTCGCCCAGCAGGTTGAACCCCATGCTGACCACGAAGATCGCGAGACCGGGGAAGGTGGCGACCCACCAGCCGGACAGCAGGTATTCCTTGCCGCTCGACAGCATCACACCCCATTCGGCCGCGGGGGGCTGTGCGCCGAGGCCGAGGAACCCCAGACCGGCGGCGATCAGGATCACGCCGGCCATGTCCAACGTCAGCCGCACGAAGAGCGAGGGCAGGCAGAGCGGGATCACGTGCATCAGGATGATGCGCAGCTTGCTGGCGCCCATCAGCTCCACCGCCGCGATGTATTCGCTCTTGCGGATCAGCAGCGTCTCGGCCCGCGCGATGCGGACGTAAGGCGGCCAGCCGGTCAGGGCGATGGCGAGGATCGCGTTGTTCAGCCCCGGCCCGAAGGCGGTGACGAAGGCCAGCGCGAGGATCAAGCGGGGGAAGGCCAGCGCGATGTCGGTGACGCGCATCATCACCACGTCGATCCAGCCGCCGAGAAAGCCCGAGGTCGCCCCCACCAGCAGCCCCACGGGGGCGGCGATCACCGCCACCAGCAGCACGATGTAGAGCGTGAAGCGGGTGCCATAGATCACCCGGCTGAAGATGTCGCGCCCGAACTCGTCGGTGCCGAAGAGGTGGGTAGAGGAGGGGGGTTGCAACTGATCCAGCAGGGTCTGTTCGTAAGGCGCATAGGGCGCGATCACCGGCGCGAGGACCGCCAGCACCAGCAGCGTCAGGATGATCAGGGCCCCGGCCAGCGCCGCCGGGCTTTGCAGGACTTGGCTGATCCCGTGATAGCCCTGCGACAGACGCGCCTCGGCCGAGGATTGCGGGAGGCCGGTGCGGATACGCTCAAAACGGGTGGTCTGGGTGCCGATCATGTGCGCGTCCGGGGATCGAGGATACGGTAGAGCACGTCCGACGTCAGGTTGATCAGCACGAAGATCGCCCCGATCACCAGCGTGCCGCCCAATACGGCGTTCATATCGGCGTTGAACATGGCCTTGGTCATGTATTGCCCCAGTCCGGGCCAGGCAAAGACGGTCTCGGTCAATACCGCGCCCTCCAGCAGCAGGCCGAATGTCAGCGCCACGGTGGTCAGCAACTGCACCCCGCAGTTCGGCAGCACATGGCGAAAGATCACGGCGGGTTCGGAAAGCCCCTTCACGCGGGCAACGGAGACGTATTCCTGCTTGAGCTGGTCCAGCATGAAGCTGCGCGTCATGCGCCCGATATAGGCCGCGGCACCGTAGCCGAGGCTGATGGCGGGCAGGGCGAGGTGGCCGACCGCGTTGCGGAACACTCCCCATTCGCCCGCCAGCGCGGAATCCACCAGCAACAGGCCGGTGACGCGGGGCGTGACGCCCTCGAAATAGATCGACAGGCGGCCCGGTCCCTCTGTCCAGCCGAGGGCGGCATAGAAAACAACGAGCAATATCAAGCCCTTCCAGAACACCGGGGCGGAATATCCAATCAGGGTCACGACCCGCACCAGCCCGTCGATCCAGGTCCCGCGATTGACGGCTGCAAGGATGCCAAGTGGGATCCCGATCAGCGCGCCGATCAGGACGCCCGAAATCGCAAGCTCAAGCGTTGCGGGGAAAACCAGGGCGATGTCGCGGATCACCGGCTGGTTGGTAAAGAAAGAGCGCCCGAAATCGAGGCGGACAACGGCGCCGAGGTAGTCGAGGAATTGCACGATCAGCGGCTGGTTCAGCCCCATCTCCTCGCGCACGCGGTCGTAAAGCTCCTGCGTCACGTCCGGCCCCACGGCGGCCGTCACCGGATCGAGCGGCATGATGCGCCCGATCATGAAGGTGACGAAGATCAGCCCGAGGAAGGTGGCCAGAACGATGGCCACCTGCCGCAAGACCTTTCCGCCGCTGTGGAGCAGGGTGTTCATGGTCGTCCTACTTCTTGGTCACGGCGGCAAAGCTGATGTCGGTGCCGCGGTTGCCGTAGAGATACCCGTCCACGTTGTCCGCCAGCCCGATCGCCTGCGTGGTCTGGAACAGGAAGATGAAGGGGCTGTCTTCCCATGCTGCGCGTTGCAAGTCTTCGTACATCTTCTTGCGCTTTTCGATATCGACCTCCTGTGCCGCGGCGACCGTCATTTCGGACAGTTCCTTGGGATACCAGCCCAGACGATAGGTCATCTCGGATGGCCACTGGGAATCCGCCGCCGCATCAGGCAGGGCGCCGGGGTTCAGGGTGAACTTGCTGGCGGTCGCGTTGGGGTCGCCGTAGCCCGCCGAATAGGACAGCTGCAGCGCTTCCAGCTTCTGGTCGCGGTAAAGTGGGATGGTCTGCGATACCGGCAGGTTCACCACATTGACCTTGACCCCGGCCTTGGCGGCGGTCGCCTGAAAGCTGGTGGCAAGGTCCATTTCCGGCTTGCGGTTGTAGGCGGTGAAGGTGAATTCGAACCCGTCCGGCAGACCCGCTTCGGCCAGCAGCGCCTTGGCCTTTTCCACATCCAGGCTGAAGGGCGTTTCGTTGATCACGCCAAGGTAGGGATCGGGAATGAAGGTCTGATGCACGGTGCCGATGTTCTTCATGATCGTCTGGCTGAGGCCTTCGTAGTCGATCAGGTAGCGCATCGCCTTGGTGACGCGGGGATCGTCGAAGGGTTTGAACTTGGTGTTGAAGCCGAAATACAGGATCTTGCGCGAGGGTTCGTAGGCGACCTTGACACCCTCCACGGTCTCAAGGGCCTCGGCATCCGTCGCGGTCAGGTTGAAGGCCACGTCGGCATCGCCCTTTTCCAGCAGCAGGCGCTGTGTGCCGGCTTCGGGGACGTGCTGGAAGATCACGCGCTTCATCGCGGGGGTAAACTGCCAGTAGTCGTCGTTGCGGGTCAGCATGACCAGCTCCGCCGCGCGGTAGGACGAGATCATGTAAGGGCCCGAAGCCGCAGATTCTTCGCCGTTGGCGCGGTTGGACAGCCATGTGGAGCCGAAATCGCCGTTCTCCTCATGCGCCTGCACCAGCTTGGAATCGACGATCGCGAAGGACGACGACGACAGCAGGTTGATCACGAAGGACGGTGCCAGCGCGATCTGCGGCTTGACCACGAAGGTCATGGGGTCGGGGGCGGTCAACCCTGCGTCGAGGTTGTTTTCGTCGAAGCCCAATGTGCGCATGTTGGCCGAAGGTTCACGCCCCAGCAGCAGCAGGCGGCGGAAGCTGTAGAGTGCATCGGCGGAGGTGACGGGGTTGCCGCTGTGAAACTTGACGCCCTCGCGCATGTGGAAGGTGATGGTGGTCCCGTCTTCGGACACGTCCCAGCTTTCCGCGAGGATCGGCTTGAGCTCCGCCGGATCGCGGGGGTCGAAGCCGATGAGGCGTTCGTAGACGTCGTTGTTGATCTCGTTCACGTCGAGGATCTGCGACACCGCCGGATCCCAGTCCGAGATCGACGAGATCTCGCGCACGATGACCAGCGTGTCGGGGGGCGTGTCGGCCAGTGCGTCGAGCGGCCCCAGCGTCATGGCGGCGATGGCCAGCGGTTTCAGTATCGAAAGTCTCATTGTCTTCCCTCCTTGTCGGGTTTCAGGCGCGGCGTGCCTCTTTGACGATATCTGCATCCACCGGCCAGATCGGGCGGGGGATGTTCTTCCAGTCGAAACGGGTGACGTCGGGGCTTGTGATGCCGCCGCTGTCAACGTCAAGGCAGACGCTGGCCAGATGCTGGAAATCGCCGCGATAGCCCTGCATGGATTTCAGCACCAGCACGTCCTGCTCGGACGGCTCGATCCCGTAGATGCGCAGTTGTTCCTGATCGTAGATGCCCTTGTGGACGGAGACGACGATGACCTTCACCCCCGCCATTTCCAGCACGACGCTGTCGCCGAAGGTGCCCACGGAGCCGGTGCCGTAGGGGCCGGAATAGCGGAACTTGCCATCCGACACGGTCAGGACCTTCCAGTCGCCCGTGACCGGCCCGCCGCCGTGGTCGGGGTCGAAGTGCCCGCCAAGCGCCAGATGCACCGTCGCGCCGACGCCCGCCGCCATCGCCTGTGCCACGGCGTCCGCGTCGAAGATGGGGGTCAGGACGGCGTTGGTGACGTTGCAATCCAACAGCAGTGACAAAAGTGCCGTGCCGTCGCCATAGCCGCCACCGCCCTGCGCATCGCCGTAATCGCCCAGCACGACGGGCCTGTCACCGCTGACATGGGCGCGCAGGGCTTTTTCCGCGTCCGCGAGGCTTGCCACCTTTTCGGAGGTTTCGTTGCGGGTGCGCCAGCATTCGTCCATCATCGCATCGCCGATGTCGCGCAGCCGCGCCTTGGTGGCATAGCCGCTGACCGCGACGGAAGGCCCGATCATCGGGCAGTCGGCCTTGGAATATCCTGCGTGGATCGACACGGCCAGCACGTCCTTTTCCGCCTCGAACCCGGCGGCCAGCACGATGGCTTCCAGAAACGGACCGTGGTCATGATAGGTCCGCGCTCCGTCGAAGCCCACGAGCATCGGCAGGCGCCGCAGGACGCAGGTGGACAACGTGCCGCGCCGGAAGTTTTCGGCCAGCATGCGGGCGGCGCGGATGCCGGTCTTGCGCTGGTCGATGTGGGGGCTGGTGCGGAAGGCGTACATGCCCTGCACCATCGCGGCCATGCCATCGCCGATGTTGCAATGCGGGTCGAGCGAGACGCAGATGGGGATCGCATCGCCGACCGCCGCGCGGACCCGGCGCAGGATTTCCGTTTCGGCGTCGATATGGCTGACGACCACCATGGACCCGTGCAGGGCCAGCAGCACCCCGTCAAGCGGGGCGGCGTCCTTGCAGGCCGCGATCAGCTTGTCGCAGAGGTGGTCAAAGGCCTCGTCCTCCACCGGCCCGGCGGGCGGCGCGAAGGAGGCGACGGAGGGGATCAGTTCCCACCCCTCGGCCTCGGCCACTTCCGTGAAGCCCCCGAGTTCGAGGTTGGCATCGCGGAAGGTGTCGACGATGGTCTGACCTTCGAAGATGCCCTGCCGTTCGAACACCGACAGCGGTGTCGTGTTACGGTTGAAGCCGTTGGATTCCTGTTTGATCGACCCGATCAGGACTCGTTTGGTCACGGGTGGTTCCTTTCGTCGTAATTTGGGGAGAGGCGGCGCATCCTAGTAGGTCGCCTTCATTGTTGAGTTGCGGCCTTCCTGCGCCCGCGCGGCATCGACGGCGGCGGTCAGGTCGGCGAGGTACTGGTCAATTACAGGGGCGTGAAACAGCGACATCATGGCGTGCAGGCCGATGGGGGCGCGGGTCATGCCGACGAGCCAGCCGCGCGCCGACATCTCTTCGGCCACCAGCGCCATGTCGACGGTGCGCGAGGTGAAGTTGATGATCGACAGGTCGGGGTCCGCGACCATTTCCAGCCCGTCGATGGCGGTGATCCCGGCGACGTAGGCATCCACCATCTCGGCCAAGCGCCGCGCCGCGTCGCAGTAGCCTGTCTGTCCCAGATGGTTCAGCACGGCCCAGGCCCCGGCCACCGCGCCGCCCGGGCGCGTGCCCACCAGCGTGGAGGTCTCGAACCGTCCGTTGGGCCATGTGTCGGCGACGAAGGTCGCGCGGTCGGCATCCGCACGGTCGCGGAAAAAGACGGTGGAGGCGGGCTTGGGGCAGAAGCCGAACTTGTGCAGGTCAGCGGAGATCGACCGTACGCCGTCGTATCTGAAATCGAAGGACGGGGTAGGGCGGCCGTTGAGGGTGAAGAAGGGTGCCATCCAGCCCCCGACGCAGGCATCGACGTGCAGCCAGGTGCCGGTGTCCAGCGCCAGCGCCGACAGGTCTTCGATCGGGTCGATGACGCCGTGGGGAAAGCAGGGGGCCGATCCGACGATGGCCATGGTCGCGGCGTCGATGTGGCCCCGCATGGCGTCCGGGTCGGCGCGGCCATCGGCGCGGGACGGGGTGCGGCGGATCTCGAAATCCATCAGGTCGGCGGCCTTGTCGAACGCCGGGTGGACGGTGATGCAGGTCACGATGTTGGGCCGCGTTTCGCCACCCTCGGCCCGCCACGCATCGCGCGCGGCCTTCATCGCGATCAGGATGCTTTCGCTTCCGCCGCTGGTAAAGACGCCTTCGGCCTGCGGCGGGGCGGACATCAGCGACAGGCCATAGTCCAGCACCTCACGCTCCATCGACGCCACGCTGAGGAACGCGCGTTTGCGGCCCAGGGCGTTTTCGGAAAAGTAGGCCATGAACGCCTGACGCCCGACCTCCAGCGTGTCGGCATCGTTGTGAAAGACATAGAGCGGCACGCGCCCGTTCTTCCAGTCGACATCCTCCGCCTTGCGCGCCTGCAGGTCGTGCGACAGGTCATCCCAGTCACGTCCGTCGCGGGGAAAGGCCATTCGGTTGCGCATCGGTGTTTCCTTGGGTGCGTGTGTCATGCGTCGAGCAGGTCGAGGATCACGGCGGAGCCTTCCTTGATGTCGCGGGCGACCTCTTCGGCGGCGGCGGGGCCGGCACCGTCGCGCAATGCGGCGATGATCCGAAGGTGGTGGCCGTAGCCGGTCAGTGTCTTGCGGTAGGCATTCGCCAGCCGCGTCCGCGTCGGTCCGGCGCGCAGCAGCAGCGACTGGATGGTGGCAACCAGCAGCGGCTGGCGCGACTGCTGGTAGATGGAGAGGTGAAATTCCGTGTCCAGTTCGCGGGCACGGGCGAAGGCATCGGCCCCGACAGCGGCGCGCAGGTTCTCGTTGATCTCGGCCACCTCGGCGATCTGGTCGGGGGTGATGAAGCGGGCGGCGGCGGCGACGGCAATCGGTTCCAGCGCCTCGCGCATGCCCACGATCTCGGCATAGCTTTCGCGGTTCAGAACGGGGGTGCGGAAGCTGCGCGTGTCGGTCATTTCCAGCGCGCCTTCGTTGACGAGGCGCATCATCGCCTCGCGCACCGGCGTCAGGCTGACGGACATGTCGCGGGCAAGCTGGCGGGAGGACAGGCGCAGGTCGGGTTCGAACGCCCCGACCAGCAGACCGCGCCGCAGCTTTTCGTAGACCTGCTCGGTCAGCGAAAGGCCGCGCTCCACGCCCCGGGTGATGTCGAAGTCGGTGGCGTCGTCGGTCGATCCCATAGAAACCCCGTTGTCGCAGTGCAGATTGATATGTGATATATCAGATATCAGCTGATGGCAAGGCGCGTGTTTCCGGCGCAGAAGTCCCGAACCTTCACAAAGTGGATTACATAATTAACCTTACCGGTGCCGGATCAAAGCTCTCGTTTCCCCTTTAAGAAAGCGCCGTGAGTTCCATTTTTTGTTGCGTTTCATTTCGTTCAGTGGAACACATTTGCGCATGGGGAGACTATCTGAACGACTTGAAGCACCGCAGACGGTATCGGTCCAGACCATTGGCCGGACGTCTTCGATGCTGCGCGCACTGGCCGATGGGCACAGCGAAGGGAGTCGGCTTGCACGCGTGGCAGAGGCGACGGGCCTCGGCAAATCCACCGTTTTGCGGTTGCTCAAAGCCCTGATCGAGGTTGGATACGTCGAATTCGATGACAAGTCGAAGGTCTACCGCCTTGGCTATGAGCTGTTCCTTCTCGGCCAATCGGCGCGACGATTCCATATCATAGAGCTTGCCCGCCCAGGTTTAGACCGCCTTGCGGAAGATACGGGCGATACTGTCTTTCTATCCGTGCGTGAAGGCAGCGAGGCGCACTGCATCGATCGTCGCACCGGCTCCTTTCCCATCAGGTCGCTGACTCTGAACGTCGGTGACCGGCGTCCTCTTGGCGTAGGCGCGGGCGCATTGGCGCTGCTGGCATTTCAGAATGATCAAGAGATCGATCGCATCATTGCCTCCGGCCGTGCCGACCGGCAGACATTCGCGCGGTTCGACGACGCGTCATTACGCGCCATGATCGACCAGTCGCGCCAGCGGGGACATGCCTGGAACGATGGCTTGATCGTCACCGCGATGAACGCCGTGGGCGTGCCGGTGATGGACGCCGAAGGACGTGTCGCGGCGGCACTCTCCATTGCCGCCATTCACGAGCGTATGGCTCCGGAGCGTCGCGACCTGATTGTCGACCTGCTTCGGAAAGAGGCCGTTCTTCTGGGACGCCTACTGGACGAACGCAACCGTTCCAGCCTGCCCATCGGCAAGGGAGCACTCCAGTGACCGAAATGACCAACATCGACAGCGACCGGTGCATCGACATGCTGCGTCTGATGCAGAGGATACGCGCCTTCGAGGAGGCAGCCATCGCCGCGCAGAAGGATGGGCTGGTGCTCGGCGCCATTCACCCTTCCATTGGACAGGAAGCCGTCGCTGTCGGTATTTGCAGCATACTCGAGCGCGCCGACCTGATGCTCTCCACCCATCGCGGGCACGGGCATACTCTGGCCAAGGGCGCCGACCCGCTGGCGATGATGCGCGAACTCTTCGGACGTGAGGGCGGCACCTGCGGGGGCAAGGGTGGATCGATGCACATCGCGGATTTCGGTGTCGGCATGTTGGGGGCGAACGGCGTCGTGGGCGCAAACATTCCCATCGCAACCGGGGCGGCGCACGGGCTCAAACTGCAGGGATCGAAGCAGATCGTAGCCTGCATCTTCGGGGACGGCGCGATCAACCGCGGCCCTTTCCTGGAAGGGTTGAACTGGGCGCGGGTCTTCGATCTGCCGGTGCTCTTCGTCTGTGAGGACAACGGGTTTTCCGCCACTACGCGCACCGCCGAGATGACCGGCGGCGCGGGAGCGGGCGCGCGGGCCGAAAGCATCGGCATCCGCGCCATCGAAGTGAACGGCAATGATGCGCTGGAACTGGAAGCGGTGGCCAAGGACGCGATCAGTGACATCCGCGCTGGCAAAGGTCCGGTCCTGCTGCACGCAAAGACCTACCGCATTACCGGCCACACGGCGGTCGACCCAGCCACCTACCGGCCTGCGGACGAAGTAGAGGCGCAGAGGGCCAACTGCCCCATCGCGCGAATGGAGGGTGTGCTGCGGCTAGCGGGCATCACCGACGCTCAACTGACCGATCTGCACAGTCAGGCGGTGCAAGAGATGAACGAGATCGCCGCACAGGCGCGGGACACCGAATGGCCAGACGCTGCGATGGCATATGCCGACGTGCAGGACATCGGCGATCCGCGGGAGAGGGCATACTGATGGCGACGGAAACCTACCTGAACGCAGGCCGCCGCGCCGTCATCGAGGAAATGGAGCGCGACACCGCCGTCTGGGCCCTGGGCGAAGATCTGGGCCGGGGAGGCGTGTTCGGACAATACCGGGGCCTGCAAGAGCAATTCGGCGCCGCCCGCGTTGCCGACACGCCGATCTCGGAGGCCTGCATCATGGGGGCCGCCGTAGGCGCCGCAATGACCGGCACGCGCCCCATCGTGGAAATGCGGTTCTCCGATTTCGCCCTTTGCGCGGTGGATGAACTGGTCAACCAGGCCGCCAAGGCGCGGTTCATGTTCGGTGGTCAGATGCGTGTGCCCCTGGTGGTACGCGAGCCCATCGGCATCTGGCGTTCCTCGGCTGCGCAGCACTCGCAATCGTTGGAGGCATGGTACGCTCATATCCCCGGCCTCGTGGTGGTGGCCCCCTCTACGCCTGCGGACAACCTCGGTCTGCTGAAATCCGCGATCCGGTGCGACGATCCTGTGGTCTACATGGAGCACAAGAACCTTTGGGCGCTGGAAGGCGACGTGCCCGATGGTGAGCACATGGTCGCTTTGGGAGAGGCGGAGATCGCGCGCGCGGGCGACGCGGTCACGATCGTCACATGGTCTGCGATGCGCCATGCCTGCCTACGCGCAGCAGAAGCTCTAGGGGACAATGGAATAGACGTCGAGGTGATCGACCTGCGCACGCTCTGGCCTTGGGACCGCGACACGGTGTTCGCATCCGTTCGCCGCACGGGGCGCCTGCTGGTGGTGCACGAGGCCGTCGCCGTGGCTGGCTTCGGCGCGGAAATCGCGGCCAGCGTCGCCGAGGCGCTTCATCACGACCTCAAAGCACCGGTGCGCCGTCTGGGCGCGCCGCGCATCCCCATCGCCTATGCCCCCGCACTGGAGGATTGCGCGCGGGTCAGCGATGGCGCCATCATCGACACAGTCCAGCAGATGGTGAAGCCGCAAACCGTGGACTGAAACGGTAATAACAACTTAAAGACCAAACCAAGGGAGGAAGAACATGACACTTGCTAAATCGCTTATCGCCGCGGGGGCCGCATTGGCCATCTTCGGTGCCGGAGCTGCCTTCGCGCAGGACTATAAGGACGAATACCGGGTCTCTACCGTCGTCCCAGCCCCGTTCCCCTGGGGCATTGCGGCCGAGAAGTGGGCCGAACTGACAGCGGAGCGGACGGAGGGGCGCATCAAGCTCAAGGTCTATCCGGGCGTGCAGCTGGTGCAGGGCGATCAGACCCGAGAATTCACCGCGATGCGCCAGGGCGTGATCGACATGGCCGTGGGTTCGACGATCAACTGGTCGCCGCAGATCACCGAACTCAACCTTTTCTCTATGCCGTTCCTGATGCCGGACTATGCCGCGCTCGACGCCCTGACGCAGGGACCGGTGGGTGAAAAAATCTTCGAGATCGTCCAATCGAACGGCGCCGTGCCGCTGGCATGGGCCGAAAATGGGTTCCGCGAGGTCACGAACTCCAAGCGACCGATCCGCACGCCTGCGGACATGGAAGGCCTGAAACTGCGCGTGGTGGGCAGCCCGATCTTCAGTGACATGTTCACTGCACTCGGTGCCAATCCCACGCAGATGAGCTGGGCCGACGCGCAGCCCGCGCTGACCACCGGGGCCGTCGACGGACAGGAAAACCCCCTGACGATCTATTCGGTGCTCAACATGCAGGACGTGGGCCAGAAGAACGTGACGCTTTGGCACTACGTGGCCGACCCGCTGATCTTTGCCGTGAACCAGCAGGTCTGGGACAGCTTCACGCCGGAGGACCAGGAGATCCTGAAGCAGTCTGCGATTGACGCGGGGGCCCACGGGGTCGAAGTCGCGCGCAAGGGCCTGACCGATGGTGACACCTCGCTGATCGACGAGATCGCGAGCCACGATGTCGAGATCATCAGCCTGACCGACGAAGAGCGTCAGGCCTTCGTCGACGCCACCCGCCCGGTCTATGACGCGTGGACGGAAAAGATCGGCGCCGATCTGGTCAATATGGCCGAAGAGTCCATCGCCAACCGTTGATCTCCTGTACCGGGCCCCCGACCGGGGCCCGGTATCTGCCGCGAAGGACAGGCTATGGACACCCCCCCGCTCGAACAGGACATCGAAGGTGACACCGGCACCGATCACACGGTCGTGCCAGTCCGCATCGAGGAGGCCCTTGGCGCAGCCGCAATGGCGCTGATCTGCCTGATCTCCTTCGCCAATGTCGTGGCGCGCTATGCCACCAACGTCTCCTTCGCCTTCACCGAGGAATACTCCGTCTTTCTGCTCGTCTTCATGACATTCGTGGGCGCCTCCGCCGCGTTTGCGGGCAACGAACACATCCGCATCACCTTTTTCGTGAACCGCTTGCCTCGCGCCGTGCGTCAGCTTTGTGGGATCATCACGGTGCTGGCCACGACCTGCATGTTCTCGTTGATCCTCTACTACGGGTTCAGCGTCAGCTATGCCGAATGGTACTGGGAGGAAACGACCCCCGGCCTCGGCAACCCCTCGTGGATCTACACGGTCTGGATGCCGCTGCTGTGCATCGCGATCCTCGGACGCGTTCTGGGGCGTGCCTGGGCCCGCCTGCGCCGGGGTCGCCTGCTATGATAATCGCAAATGTGATGCTGCTGGTGGTCTTCGTGGGCCTGATGATCATTGGCACACCGATCGCCGTGGCGCTCGGCCTTGGTGGCGCCGTGGGCGTCTGGCTGGGGCTCGACGTCGTGTCGCTCAGCATGATCGGGCCCAACACCTATGCCGCCATCGCCAAGTACCCGCTGATCGCAATACCGCTCTTTATCCTCACCGGCGCCGTCTTCGAACGCTCGGGCGTGGCCGCACGACTGGTGGAATTCGCGCAGGCGCTGATCGGCCCGCGCCGGGGCGGGCTGGCACTGGTCGCGGTGATCGTCTGCATGATCATGGGCGGCATGTCGGGGTCCGGCCCGGCGGATGCTGCCGCGGTCGCCACAGTCATGCTGCCCTCGATGGTCAAGGCGGGCTATCCCAAGCCTTTCACCGCCTCGGTCATCGCGGCGAGCGCCTCTACTGCGATCCTCATCCCGCCCTCCATCGCAATGATCGTCTATTCGGTGATCATCCCCGGCATGGACCTGCGCGCTCTCTTCGCCGCGGGTTTGATACCTGGTCTGCTGTTGGGTCTGGCCATCGCGGTGCCCACGCTACTTTTGTCGCGCCGCCACGGCTTCGGCGATGACGAACAGCCAGAGCGCCCGCCGTTCTGGGCCAGCCTGCGCCGCGCGGGGCCGGGCTTGATGGCGCCCGTGATCATCCTCGGCGGCCTGCGCTCTGGACTTTTCACGCCGACCGAAACGGCTGTCGTTGCCGTGTTCTACGGCTTCTTCGTCGGCACCGTGCTCTACCGCACGATGGGCTGGCGCGACATCTACAACGTGCTGGCAGAAAGCGCGCGCATCTCGGGCGTGCTGATGATCATCCTGTCGCTCGCGGGCCTGTTCGCCTGGGCCGGCTCCACCATGGGCGCTTTTTCGGCCACGGCTGAATTGATCCTCGGGGTCAGCGACAACCAGTGGATCATCCTGCTGGTGCTGATGATAGTGCTGTTGCTCGCTGGCATGGTGCTGGACGGTGTGTCGATCTACCTGATCACGCTGCCGCTGCTGATCCCGATCATCAACGCCTTTGAATGGTCCTACGTCTGGTTCGGCGTGGTGATGGCAATCAACATCGCCATGGGGCAGTTCACACCGCCCGTTGCCGTCAACCTGATGGTCACGGCCCGGATCGCAGGTGTGCCGCTGGAATCCACCTTCCGTTGGGTCGGGTGGCTGCTGCTCGGCATGGCCGCGGCGCTCGCGCTGATCATCATCTTCCCCGAAATCGCCCTGTGGCTGCCCCGGCAGCTGGGCTATCGCATCTCATGAGGCACCCATGACAGCTCCCAATGAAATGACCGGCGGCGAAGCGCTGGCCCGCACCCTTCTTGCCCACAACGCTGGCCCGATCTTTGGCATGGGGGGCTTCCAGCTGCTGCCCTTCTACGACGCGGCGCGGCGATTGGGTGTCAAGCATCATCTGATCAACGACGAACGCTGCGGCACCTTCGCGGCAGATGCCTATGCCAAGGTTTCCGGACGCGTCGGGCTCGTGGACGCCACGCTCGGGCCGGGGGCCACGAACCTTGTCACCGGTCTGGTCGAGGCTTTGAACGCGGGCTCGCCCATCGTGGCGATCGTGGGCGACACCCACAGGGATCATTCGTGGAAGAACATGACGCAGGAAACCCATCAGGCCGAGATCCTGCGCCCCGCCTGCAAGGAAGTGATCCGGGTCGAATCCGTGCACCGGATTCCCGAACTTCTCGGTCGTGCCTTTCAGGTCGCCACGACGGGCCGTCCTGGTCCGGTCGTGCTGATCGTGCCGGAGGACGTCTGCCACGGGACCCACGGATTCGACGAAGACGACTTCGACTGCGACCCGCGCTATGAGGCAGCCCCGGCTCTGCGCTGTCGGCCGGATGCGGAAGGTCTGGCGGAGGCCGCTGCACTGCTGGCCGCCGCCGAGCGCCCGCTGATCCTAGCCGGGGGCGGCGTGCACATTTCTCAGGCAGCCGAGATGCTGACCGCGCTGACCGACGCACTGCAAATCCCCGTCGCGCACACCATGAGCGGTAAAGGTGCGATCGCCTGCACCAGCCCCTTGTCGGCGGGTCTGTTCGGCCGCTACGACCGCATCGCCAACGACCTGATCGCACAGAGCGACTGCCTGTTGGTGGTTGGCTGCAAGCTGGGCGAAATCGCAACCAAGCGTTATACCGTCCCCGCCCCCGGCAAGACGGTGATCCACCTGGACTGTGTGGCCGAGGAGTTGGGCCGCACCTACAAAGCGACCCTGCCGCTTTGGGGCGATGCCCGCGAAGGTCTGCGCGATCTGCGCGACGCGCTCGACGGCGCAACCCTGCCAGATGCGCGCACGGCCTGGTGCCAGAAAGTGGTCGCAATGATGGACGACTGGCGCAAGATGGCAAGCGAGCGTCTGGAGAGCGAAGAAATCCCCGTCTCCATGGGGCGTCTGATGGGCGAGTTGAACCAGCACCTGCCCGACAACGCAATCCTCATCGCCGACGGCGGGTTCGCTGCGCATTGGAGCGGGCTGCTTTACGACAGCAAGGTCGCGGGGCGCGGATTCGTGCCGGATCGTGGGTTCGCCTCCATCGGCTACGGCCTGCCGGGTGCCATCGGTGCCTGCATGGCCGCACCGGACCGCCCCGTCGTGGCGCTGACCGGGGACGGCGGCTTCAACATGGTGTTGGGCGAGATCGAAACGGCACGCCGCATGGGGCTCAACCCGACCATCATCGTCGTGAACAACGCCGCGTCCGGCTACGTCAAGGCGCTGCAACATCTGATGTACGGGCAAGACGCCTATCAATCGAGCGACCTTGCCGAGACGGACTATGCAAAGGTGGCCGACGCCATGGGGTGCCTCGGTATTCGCGTGGAAGCGCCCGACGCTCTTGCCGCTGCGTTGCGGCAGGCGCTGGCCGAGACTGGGCGGCCCACGGTGCTGGACGTCGTCGTCACGCGGGATCCGGGAAAGATGCTACCTGCCGCCGACAGTCGTGCGGTGAAGGTGAAGAAGGGCGACCGGATTGCCTGACCGGCCCCCGATCCTCGCCGACACGATCACCAGGACAGGGGAGGATGCGGTTGGACGGGTCGTCGTGACGGGTTCCCACGGCGGGGTCTATGCCGCCTACCTCGCGCGGCGCGCGGGCTGCCGCGCCGTCATCTTCAACGATGCAGGCGTCGGACTGGACGATGCAGGCATCGGTGGTCTGGCGTGGCTCGATGCCCTGGGCATGGCCGCCGCCGCGGTAGATCACGCAAGTGCGGATATCGGCAACGCTTCCCTGATGTTCGACCAGGGGCTGCTGTCCCACGTCAACGAGGCGGCACGAGTGGTCGGCCTCAGACCCGGCATGCGCTGCGACCTCGCCGCGATACTGTTGGACGACGCCGCAGCGCCCGGAGGCCCCTGCCCCGAAATCGAGGAAGGCCGCTCGGATCTGGAACCCGAAGGCGCACGGCGCAAGTTGGTCCTGACGGACTCAGCAGGTCTGGTCGTTCCCGAGGATGCTGGTCATGTAGTGGTCACGGGCTCTCACGGGGCGCTTTTCGGCGGCGATCCGGCTAATGCGCTGAAAGCCGACGCCTTCCTCGCCGTTTTCAACGACGCCGGCGGCGGTGTGGGCACGACGCGTCTCCCTGCGCTTGAAGGACGAGGCATCGCTGCCGTCACGGTCGCCGCCGCTTCCGCCCGCATCGGAGATGCCCGTTCGACTTGGCAGGACGGAACGATCTCCGCCTTGAACGCCCAAGCCGCTCGGTTGGGTGCCCAGCAGGACATGCACGTACAAGCGCTCGTCGCTATCGCGCTCTCCGTACCTTCGATACGCAAATCGGCCGACTGACGTTTGGTTCCACAATTTTTGAAAGGCAGGGCATATTCTGTGAGCAGCGTGAGTCATTGAAAAACCTCAGCTGCCAACAAATTATGCTTTTTATTCTAACCCTTTCGCAGCATCAGCATCAAACGAGCCCCAGTTTTCCTGCAGCAAAACAACCAGCGTAGCTACTATCAAGCTTGCTGCAGTGCGACAGAGACCCTCGACAGCGCGATGGAACATGCCATTATCAGCGCCGTTCCGATCGACCGCGCAGGGAACCATCTGGCTGGCTGGTGATTCATTGCCGCGACCTGCGCCAGCCATCGGTCCGTCCCGCTCCCATTCAGTTTCGTTGTAAAGAAGGGCTTGAAGAGTTCCTGTTTGACCTTTTCCGGAATGCCGGGCCGGTATTAGAAATGCTTATCCAGGCGTAGTCGCCATCGATATCCGTCGAGATGACGACACGCCCCTCTCCTTCCATGGCATCTCGGGCGTTGACGATGAGGGATCATGGCAATTTCGAATTGATAGCGGTTGGCAGAAACAGTGATCGAACCATCGGGCTGGTTCGGGGCGTCCATTTCATCCTGGAAGACACCTGAGTGACGGGGAACTTCGCGCCCCTGCGAGGGTTAAGCTATTACAACGGAAACGAGCTGATGGAGATGACAATGACTAATGAAGATCAAGTAAAGGGAAAAGCCAAGGACATCGGCGGTAAAGCAAAAGAAGAAGCCGGTGATGTCGTTGGCAACGACAAACTGAAACGCGATGGCCAAGAAGATCAGGCCGAAGGCAAAGTCCAAAAAGGCGTCGGCGACGCTAAGGAGAAACTTTCGGACTGAAAGTTGCTGAAGGGAGTCGGCCGATCGTCGCTCCCTTCAACGTACTTCAATTTGGAATTCGAGGAGATTGATATGAATAAGCCAAAGGACGAAATCCAGAAAAATGACCATCAAAAGAAGCCACCTAAAAGTCCCAAAGAAGAATTGCATAGGTCGGACGAGGCTCTGGGCGATGCGTCAGCAGGTGGCCCCAATGCCACTGAGCGGTCCCGGTTGGCAGAATGATGATGACGGACAACCCCAACCCAGCACCCGCAGAAGATCCTGTTCAGGAGCCTTCCGAAACACCACCGCTTCCGCCTGAGGAAGCACCAGATATTTGGCCAGACGAAAATCCAGTGAACGAACCTGATGAAATGCCACCCGTATCACCGACTGAACTTCCTCCCGTGAGACTGGGTCGATTATCTCAGATAAAGTCGCTTTAACAGCCTTGGATCCCGCTCGTAACAAAGCGCCATCAAGGTTGCTTTAGCTTTTTTAAAAATTTGTCGCAAAAACGGCCTAATATGCCATTCAGATAATCCCTGATGTGGTGGCTTCGGTCCATCGAAGCGACCATTCTTGCATGACGCAGCATTTTGATTGGCGAGAAGTCTGCTGAGATACTTTTGAAAAAGTCGGCAATCGAAAGGTTCTGACCAGCATCCAAAGCGAGCCGGTTGCCAGTTCCGATCATGCGGCGGCTGGCACGGGCACCAATTTGGCCAGTTTGCGGAGGTTCTGGGCGGTTGCCGCGAGCTGGAATTGCTCGGTTGCGCCTTTGGGACCGCGCAATCGCATCATTCGCAGCCCAATGTATC
>JBBSJO010000024.1:0-31732 GCA_038257185.1 Rhodobacterales bacterium
ACCGCTCGCCGCACGTCGATAAGAAGAGCCGCGAGCAGTTCGAGATCCGCACGCACAAGCGCGTGCTCGATATCGTCGACCCCACCCCGCAGACCGTGGACGCGCTGATGAAGCTCGACCTCGCCGCTGGCGTGGATGTCGAGATCAAGTTGCAGTCGTAAGGAGGGCACCGGATATGTTGCGCTCAGGCGTCATTGCAAAAAAGGTCGGGATGACCCGGCTGTTCATGGAAGACGGACGGCAGATCCCCGTTACCGTTCTTCAACTCGATAACCTCCAGGTCGTCGCTCAGCGGACCCCCGAGCGGGATGGCTACACCGCCGTTCAGCTTGGTGCAGGCACTGCCAAGGCGAAGCGCACCTCCCAGGCGATGCGCGGCCACTTCTCGGCAGCGAAAGTCGAACCCAAGCGCAAGGTCGCGGAATTCCGCGTAGACGCGGATGCGATGCTGGCCGTCGGTGAGGAAATCATCGCGGACCATTACTTCGCCGGTCAGTTCGTCGACGTGGCGGGGACCTCCATCGGTAAGGGTTTTGCCGGTGCGATGAAGCGCCATAACTTCGGCGGCCTTCGCGCGTCGCACGGTGTGTCTGTGTCGCACCGCTCGCACGGCTCCGTTGGTCAGTGTCAGGACCCCGGCAAGGTGTTCAAGGGCAAGAAGATGGCCGGTCACATGGGTTCCGCCCGTGTCACCACCCAGAACCTCGTCGTCGTCAAGACCGATACGGCCCGTGGCCTGATCATGGTCAAGGGCGCCGTTCCCGGTTCGAAAGGTGGCTGGGTCACGGTCAAGGACGCGGTGAAGAAGCCGTTCCCGGATAGTGCGATCCTGCCCGCCGCTCTGCGCTCCGCTGCCGAAGAGGCCCACAAGGCCGCCGAGGAAGCAGCCGCAGCCGCAGCAGCCGAGGCGGAAGCCGAAGCCAAGCGTCTGGCCGAAGAGCAGGCCGCTCAGGAAGCCGAGCAGCTCAAGGAGGCCGAGGCCTCCATCGACGCAGACAAGGAAGAAGCCGGCGACCAGAGCGAGACGCTGGACGAACCCAAGAAAGAAGGTGACGCATGAAACTCGATGTCATCAAACTCGACGGCGGCGCTGCCGGATCGGTCGACCTGGACGAGGCCCTGTTCGGGCTGGAGCCGCGCGCCGATATCCTGCACCGTGTCGTCCGCTGGCAGCGTAACAACGCGCAGCAGGGCACGCACAAGACCAAAGGTCGCTCCGAGGTCAGCTATTCGACCAAGAAGATCTATCGCCAGAAGGGCACCGGTGGCGCACGCCACGGCGACCGCGGCGCGCCGATCTTCCGCAAGGGTGGTATCTACAAGGGTCCGACCCCGCGCAGCCATGGTCACGAGCTGACCAAGAAGTTCCGGAAGCTGGGCCTGCGCCATGCTTTGTCTGCAAAGATGAAGGCAGGCGCGATCGTGATCATCGACGAGGCGATGTCGGACGGCAAGACTGCCGCGCTGGCAAAGCAGATTTCCAGCCTGGGCTGGAAGCGCGCGCTGATCATCGACGGGGCCTCGGTCAACGAGAACTTCCTGCAAGCCGCGCGCAACATCGAAGGGCTGGACATCCTGCCGTCGATGGGCGCAAACGTCTATGACATCCTCAAGCGTGACACCCTGGTGATCACCAAGGCGGGGATCGAAGCACTGGAGGCCCGTTTGAAATGAGCGCCAAAGCCAACCACTACGACGTGATCCGCAAGCCGATCATCACCGAGAAAGCGACCATGGCATCCGAAGCCAACGCTGTCGTTTTCGAAGTGGCGATGGAAAGCAACAAGCCGATGATCAAGGAGGCCGTCGAGGCGCTCTTTGGCGTCAAGGTGAAGTCGGTCAACACGACCATCACCAAAGGCAAGGTCAAGCGCTTCCGGGGCCAGTTGGGCAAGCGGAAGGACGTCAAGAAAGCCTATGTGACGCTCGTCGAGGGCAACACCATCGACGTGTCCACCGGCCTCTGAGGCAGACTGATTGCATCGAAACGGGGCCCTCCGCGCAAGCGGGGGGCCTTTTGCGTGGGGTATGCACCGCCGGGTTTTGTATTACCCATAGGCATCCCGCGGCCTGGTCTTGACCGACCGCATCGAAAGGCCGGTCAAAATAATGCAGACCTTCTCCGTCATCGCCTTTGCGCTCCACACGCTCTTTGAGCTCGCCTTCGGGCTGCGCGCCTACCTGACCGGTGGGTCGTCGTCCCAGACACCCGACCAGATCGCCGCACAACCCCCGTGGGCCGTCCTGTCGGCCCCGTTCCCGGGCCGCGCGTTTATCTCGCTTGGGGTGCTGGGACTTTTCGTCTTGATCGGGGCCGGGGCAGGGTCCGCGACGGCGCGTCTTCTGGCCGCAGGTTTTTGCCGTCTTCCACGGCCTTGGCACCATCGCCATCCTGCGCGCCGCCGCCGCCGACCGCAGTGTGCTTGCTCCTGTCCTGACCAAGGGGGCGATCGCCACGCATTCCGCGCTGGCGATTGGATTTTTCGCAATTGCCCTTTTCATATCACCCGGCGGCTGAGCGCCGCTCTTAAGAGCGGTGATTCAAAACGCTTGCTATATGTGTGCAAAAGGCGCATGCCCCACGGGCGACGTTATCATATCTATCGGCATTTCTGCTCCTTACGGCTCAGTCATACGATCTTTCCCTGACTTAGCCGACCTGCCGCATCCTGCGGGCAGAACATATCTAGGAGTACGACGATGGCTACTGGCACCGTCAAATGGTTCAACACAACTAAAGGTTTTGGTTTTATCGCCCCCGATGGCGGCAGCAAAGACGTGTTCGTTCACATCTCTGCCGTCGAGCAAGCCGGTCTGACCGGTCTGGCCGATGACCAGAAAGTGACCTTCGACATCGAGAGCGGGCGCGACAACCGCGAGAGCGCGACGAACATTCAGCTGGCGTAAACTGGCGCGTCCTCTGAGGGGGATGATGTTTGAAGATACTGGAATGGGCGTATCGGGAACGGTGCGCCCTTTTGCATGGCGACAAGCCAGACCGTTCCGCCAGAAGTGACAGACCAGCGCCTGCGTACAGGAGGGGCGACGGACCCGTGCAAGCGGCCGGGTTCCGGACCAAGCATGATCTGAAGCGGCCAACGCCTTCTGTGGAGTCCCCTGAGGGGAGCAATGCAGTCGCACGAACGGCTTATTTGCCGCGTGATACCTTGACCCGCCCCCGAACCTCCCCTAAACGACCCCATCGGCCACAGCCCCGGATTCGTCCGGGGCTTTGCCTTTGTTCGGTTGGTGCGGCAAAGCCTCACCCTGCGGACACCCAACCGGGGACCTTCGGGGCCCTATAAACCATAGCCTCCCCCGCGGTGGCGCACAGCTAAACGGAAGACAGACAACATGGCACTCAAGTCGTACAAACCGACGACGCCGGGCCAGCGTGGGCTGGTACTGATCGACCGTTCGGAGCTTTGGAAAGGACGCCCGGTCAAGGCCCTCACAGAGGGTTTGACCAAGCATGGCGGACGGAACAACACCGGACGGATCACGATGCGTCGCAAAGGCGGTGGGGCAAAGCGCCTTTACCGTATCGTCGATTTCAAACGCAACAAGCTGGACATGTCCGCTGTTGTGGCACGGATCGAATATGACCCGAACCGGACAGCATTCATTGCGCTGATCCAGTATGAAGACGGCGAGCAGGCCTATATCCTCGCGCCGCAGCGGATCGCCATCGGTGACAAGGTCATCGCCGGCAAGAAGGTGGACATCAAGCCGGGCAACGCGATGCCGTTTTCGGGCATGCCCATCGGTACGATCATCCATAACATCGAGATGAAACCCGGCAAGGGCGGTCAGATCGCACGTGCCGCCGGTACCTACGCCCAGTTCGTGGGTCGTGACGGCGGCTATGCCCAGATCCGTCTGAGCAGTGGCGAACTGCGTCTCGTGCGTCAGGAATGCATGGCCACCGTCGGTGCCGTGTCGAACCCCGACAACTCCAACCAGAACTACGGCAAGGCGGGCCGCATGCGTCACAAGGGCATCCGCCCCTCTGTGCGTGGTGTGGTGATGAACCCGATCGACCACCCGCATGGTGGTGGTGAAGGCCGGACCTCTGGTGGTCGTCACCCGGTTACCCCCTGGGGCAAGCCGACGAAGGGTGCCAAGACCCGTAACAAGAACAAAGCGTCCAGCAAGCTGATCATCCGCTCGCGGCACGCCAAGAAGAAGGGGCGTTAATCAATGGCTCGTTCAGTATGGAAAGGCCCGTTTGTGGACTCCTATGTCCTCAAGAAGGCCGAAGCGTCCCGCGAGAGCGGTCGTAACGAAGTGATCAAGATCTGGTCGCGCCGCTCCACGATCCTGCCGCAGTTTGTCGGCCTGACGTTCGGCGTCTACAACGGTCACAAGCACATCCCCGTCAACATCAGCGAAGACATGATCGGTCAGAAGTTCGGGGAATACTCCCCGACGCGGACCTACTACGGTCATGCCGCCGACAAAAAAGCGAAGCGGAAATAAGCCATGAGCAAGGATAAGAATCCCCGCCGCGTGGCCGACAACGAAGCCCGTGCAAAGCTGCGCATGCTTCGGACCAGCCCGCAGAAACTGAACCTCGTCGCACAGCTGATCCGCGGCAAGAAGGTGGACAGGGCCCTCACGGACCTGACCTTCTCCAACAAGCGGATCGCGGCGGATGTGAAGAAGTGCCTTCAGTCCGCGATCGCCAATGCCGAGAACAATCACAACCTCGACGTGGACGAGCTCATCGTGGCCGAGGCCTATGTCGGCAAGAACCTGATCATGAAGCGCGGTCGCCCGCGTGCCCGTGGCCGGTTCGGCAAGATCGTCAAGCCGTTTTCGGAAATCACGATTCTCGTGCGTCAAGTTGAGGAGCAAGCCTGATGGGTAACAAAGTCAATCCGATCGGTATGCGTCTTCAGGTCAACCGCACCTGGGACAGCCGCTGGTATGCCGATACCAAGGAGTACGGCGATCTTCTTCTGGAAGACCTCGCCATCCGCGCCTTCATCAAGAAGGAATGCGCGCAGGCCGGCGTGGCCGGCGTGATCATCGAACGTCCGCACAAGAAGTGCCGCGTCACGATCCACACTGCCCGTCCGGGCGTCATCATCGGCAAGAAGGGTGCGGACATCGAAGGTCTGCGCCAGAAGATCGCCAAGATGACCAAGTCCGACCTGCACCTCAACATCGTCGAGGTCCGCAAGCCGGAACTGGACGCGCATCTGGTGGGCGAGAGCATCGCACAGCAGCTCGAACGTCGGGTGTCCTTCCGTCGCGCGATGAAGCGTGCCGTTCAGAACGCGATGCGCATGGGGGCCCTGGGCATCCGTGTGAACCTCGCGGGTCGTCTGGGTGGCGCCGAGATCGCGCGGACCGAATGGTACCGTGAGGGTCGCGTGCCGCTGCATACATTGCGCGCGGACATCGACTATGCCCACGTTGAGGCGATGACGGCTTATGGCATCATCGGCATCAAGACGTGGATCTTCAAGGGCGAGATCATGGAACATGACCCCGCCGCCCGTGACCGCAAGGCACAGGAACTCCAGGACGGCCCGGCACCTCGCGGTGCAGGCGGTCGTCGCGATGATCGGAGATAAGCATGCTACAGCCAAAACGGACGAAATTCCGCAAGCAGTTCAAGGGCTCCATCAAGGGTCTGGCGAAGGGCGGGTCTGACCTGAACTTCGGCACCTACGGCCTGAAGGCACTGGAGCCCGAGCGGGTTACAGCGCGTCAGATCGAAGCGGCCCGCCGGGCCATGACGCGCCACATGAAGCGTCAGGGCCGTGTCTGGATCCGGATCTTCCCGGACGTACCGGTGACCTCCAAGCCCGTCGAAGTGCGTATGGGTAAGGGTAAGGGCTCCGTCGATTTCTGGGCCTGCAAGGTTAAGCCGGGCCGCGTGATGTTCGAACTCGACGGCGTAGGCGAGGACATTGCCCGCGAAGCCCTGCGTCTGGCGGCGATGAAGCTGCCGATCAAGACACGGGTCGTTGTGCGCGAAGACTGGTGATCGCCGGGGTTTAGCCCAGCCTGCAAAGAGACATTGAGCCCCCGCCGAGCGATCGGTGGGGGCTTTTCTCATGGCCGTGAAAGATCCGGAAACCTCCGCGTATCGGAACCAATGCCGCGCCTGCCGCGTTGGAAAAATATTCATTTATTCAAAACCGGTCCGGACCGGGAGGGGGCGCGATGGCTGATACCAAGACAAGCGGTTGGGGAACAACGACCTATGTACTGGGCGCGTTGGCCCTGGTGGGCTGGCTGGCCGCAATATATTTCGGAGCGGGTCAAAGCGAGTTGGAAAAGCGCAGCGATCAGACGATTTCGCGACTGCAAAGCACCATTACCCAGAACGAGGAAGCTGCCGGGACCGCAGAGGAGCTTCAAGCGAAGATCGAAAGCCTGGGCCCCGAAGCAGAGACGCTGCAGGAGCAACGCGATTCCATCCAGGCGGAGATCGCCACCCTGCAGCCGCAGGTCGATGCATTAGCCGAAAAGCAGACCCAGACAGAAGACGCGATTGCGCAGCAGGAACAGAAGGTCGCCGACCTCGAAGGCGAGCTTGCGCCGATGCGGGAAGAAATGCAGACCTTCGAGGACCGCAAGGCCGCGATTGAACAGCAGGTTGCGACCCAGTCGGAGGAATTGAACGACATCAACGCGCGTGTCGAAGAGGCCCGCACGACCGAAGCCGATGTCCGTCAAACCCTTGCGACACTGACAGACGACAATGCCCGTCTGTCCGAAGAAGTTGCCGCTGCTGAAGGCAGCCTCACGACGTTGACCGAAGAAGAGAGCACCCTGCGCGCGCAGGTGAACACGATGCAGTCCGACATCACCGAGATGGAGACGCAGAGAGCCGACCTCGAGCAGAGCGTCGCATCGATGACCGAGGAACGCAGTGCACTTGAGCAGGAGATTGCCGCTGCACAGACGCAGCGCGCCGAGATCCAGCAGATCGTCACGGACCTCACTGCAAACGTCGAGGAGCGGTCGAGGCAGCTGGTGGAGATCGAAGAGCGGATCACCAACTTGCAGACCGATCAGGTAGAGAGGTCTAGTGCCGAGGGTACTGACACGTCAGCCGCCGATGCTGCGGCCACAGACGAGGCCAGCCAGGTCGACACTTCGACGACGGGTGAATCCAACACCGGCGACCAGTCCGCCGCGTCCGAAGAACCGGCCACGACGGATCAATCGTCGACGTCCGGGCAGGTCTCAGGTACCGATGGGCAGTCCACCGAACAATCATCGCAGGAACAGCAGCCTGCAACGGAACAAGATCAGCAGTCTGCTCAAGAAGCGGACAGCGCTGAGCCCGCGGCGACAGCCGACCAGGCGGCACCCGCCGAGGAAGACGGTTCGGACAGTGAAACAATGTCCCCTGAGGCTGACACGTCTACAGAAGATGCGGATACGTCGACGACGGACCAGCCGTCTGATGATGCCACCGCGCAGGACACTGATACCGACGAAACCAACTCTCAGACGGACGGCGCCACTCAGACCCCACCCAAGACCGACAACTGACCGGACTCGCCTGCTTGCGGAAACCGCACATGCCCCGCCGGAAACGGCGGGGCATTTTCGTTCAGGTCGGCGCTAGCCCCATGCGTAGTTGAAAGACACCGACACCCGGTCCTCCTCGGACATGTTCATCGGCACCTCATGGCGCAGCCAGCTTTCCCACAACAGCACATCGCCCACGGCGGGCGCCACGTAGATAAACTGCCGCAGGGCCTCTTCCGCGTCCTTTACACGCCCCGGGGCCGCCATCATCATCGCCAGCCTCGGATCCTCGAATTTGATCGCACTGGCACCTTCGGGCATCGCCACGTAGGTCGTGCCGGAAATCACTGAATGCGGGTGGATGTGGGCGGTGTGGATGCCGCCTTCGGGCAGGATATTGATCCAGAGGGAATCCAGTTTCAGCTTCTTGTCGCCAAGGTCGAACGCCAGATCGCGCGCAAACCCCGCCACATGCTTGTCCAGCACCTTCACCAGATCCTTGAAGATCGGAAAACGGTAGGGCAGGTCGTCCAGCGAGGCATAGGAGGTATAGCCGGCATAGCCGTTCTCCTCGCACCAGTCCTGCCCGGCCTCATCGTCATTGGCGATGGAGAGGCAGGAAGCCTCCATCTCGTCCGGGTCGATCGCCTTGCCCATTTCGGACAGGGCGGCGTGGTAGAGGCGGGTCGCAAATAGAGATTTGATCGTGCTCATGCCCCAACCATACCGCGCCCACACCTGATATGCGAGATAATCTGCGGCATGCCCCGGCATGCCTGCCGCATTTTTCCCGGACCGTGACGCGGGCAGGGCGGGCGGAACGCAGGCACAGGCATTGCCCGGAAACTAGGGGTTGCGCCATGTCCGGAACCCTCCTATACGGCCCACTTCACCCCACTCCACCGGGAATCAGGGTCACGCGTCTTGCGGCCTTCCGGTGATGTTGAAAGGAAAGCGTCCATGAACGCCAAGGAACTGCACGACAAGACGCCGGATCAACTCCGCGACGAGCTTGTGAACCTCAAGAAAGAAGCCTTCAACCTGCGTTTCCAGCAGGCCACCGGGCAGCTCGAAAACCCCGCGCGCCTGCGCTCCGTCCGTCGTGACGTGGCCCGCGTGAACACAATCCTGAACCAGAAAGCGGCCGCCGCCGCAACGACGGAGGCCTGATCCATGCCCAAGCGTATCCTGACCGGCACCGTCACTTCGGACGCCAACATGCAGACCGTGACCGTTTCCGTGGAACGTCGTTTCACGCACCCGGTTCTGAAGAAGACCATCCGTAAGTCCAAGAAGTACCGGGCTCACGACGAGAACAACACATTCAAGGTGGGTGACTCTGTCCGCATCATCGAATGTGCACCGAAATCGAAAACCAAACGTTGGGAAGTGCTGACTTCGGAAACTGCCGAGGCCTGAAGCACCCCCTTTAATCGAAACCCTGGGGACAAGGCCGCATCAGCCCCCCAAAGGTCGGGAGAAACCAAATGATCCAGATGCAGACCAACCTGGATGTTGCTGACAACAGCGGCGCGCGCCGTGTTCAGTGCATCAAGGTCCTGGGTGGTTCCAAGCGCAAGTACGCGTCCGTGGGCGACATCATCGTCGTCTCGGTCAAGGAAGCCATCCCCCGCGGCCGTGTGAAGAAGGGGGACGTGCGTAAAGCCGTCGTCGTCCGCACCGCCAAGGAAGTTCGTCGTGACGATGGCACCGCCATCCGCTTCGACCGCAACGCCGCCGTCATCCTCAACAACAACAACGAGCCCGTGGGTACACGTATCTTCGGCCCGGTTGTGCGTGAGCTGCGGGCGAAGAACTTCATGAAAATCATCTCGCTCGCTCCGGAGGTGCTGTAATCATGGCTGCGAAACTGAAAAAGGGTGACAAGGTCATCGTGTTGACCGGCAAGGACAAGACGAAGACGGGGACCATCAAGTCCGTAGATCCCAAATCCAACAAGGCCATCGTCGACGGCGTGAACATCGCGATCCGCGCTACGCGCCAGTCCCAGGAAAGCCAGGGCGGCCGCATCCCCAAGGCGATGCCGATCGACCTGAGCAACCTCGCGCTGGTCGATGCCAATGGCAAGGCCACCCGCGTGGGCTTCAAGATGGACGGCGACAAGAAAGTGCGCTTTGCCAAGACGACAGGGGACGTGATCTGATGCTTGACGATGCAAAATATACACCCCGCCTTCTGAGCATTTTCCGCGACGAGATCCGTCCGAAGATGAAGGAAGAGTTCGGCTACAAGAATGACATGCAGATCCCGCGTCTGGACAAGATCGTCCTGAACATCGGCTGCGGTGCCGAGGCCGTCCGTGACAGCAAGAAGGCCAAGTCGGCGCAGGAAGACCTGTCGCTGATCGCGGGCCAGAAGGCGCTGACGACCATGGCGAAGAAGTCCATCGCCGGTTTCCGCGTCCGCGAGGACATGCCGCTGGGGGCGAAAGTCACCCTGCGTGGCAACCGGATGTACGAATTCCTGGACCGTCTGATCACGATTGCAATGCCCCGTATCCGCGACTTCCGCGGCGTGTCGGGCAAGTCTTTCGACGGGCGTGGCAACTATGCCATGGGCCTGAAGGAGCACATCGTGTTCCCCGAGATCGATTTCGACAAGGTCGATGAGAACTGGGGAATGGACATCGTGATCGCCACCACGGCGAAAACCGACGCAGAAGCGAAAGCATTGTTGAAAGCCTTCAACATGCCTTTCAATTCGTAAGCGGGAGGGATTGAACAATGGCTAAGAAATCCATGATCGAGCGCGAGAAGAAGCGCGAAGCACTGGTCAAGAAGTACGCCGGTAAGCGCGCCGCGCTGAAGGCAATCGTGAGCGACGAAAGCAAGCCGATGGAAGAGCGTTTCCGCGCCTCCCTGGCGCTGGCGAAACTGCCCCGCAACTCGTCAGCGGTGCGTCTGCACAACCGCTGCCAGCTGACGGGCCGTCCGCACGCCTACTATCGCAAACTGAAAATTTCGCGGATCGCGCTCCGGAATCTCGGCTCTGCCGGTCAGATTCCCGGCATGGTCAAGTCGAGCTGGTAAGGAGCATATGATATGAACGATCCTATCGCAGATATGCTCACCCGGATCCGCAACTCCTCGCTGCGCGGCAAATCCACTGTCGTGACTCCGGCGTCGAAGCTGCGGGCATGGGTGTTGGATGTGCTTGCCGACGAAGGCTACATCCGCGGCTACGAGAAGATGACGGGCGCCGACGGCCACCCCGCCATCGAGATCAGCCTGAAGTATTACGAGGGCGAACCTGTCATTCGCGAACTGAAGCGGGTCTCCAAGCCCGGTCGTCGCGTCTACATGGGCGTCGATGACATTCCGGTGGTCCGTCAGGGCCTTGGCGTGTCGATTGTCTCCACCCCCAAGGGTGTGATGTCGGATGCCGCTGCACGGTCTGCCAACGTTGGCGGCGAAGTGCTCTGCACCGTATTCTGAGGAGAGAACAATGTCTCGTATTGGCAAGAAACCGGTTCCGCTGCCCAAGGGCGTCACCGCGTCCATGAGCGGCCAGACCATCGAAGTGAAGGGCCCCAAGGGCACCCGCACCTTCAAGGCGACGGACGACGTCACGATCAAGGTCGAAGACGATGCCGTCACGGTCACGCCGCGCGGTACGTCCAAGCGCGCGCGTCAGCAGTGGGGCATGTCCCGCTCGATGATCGAGAACCTCGTGACCGGCGTCACCGAGGGCTTCAAGCGCGAGCTTGAGATCCAGGGTGTCGGTTATCGTGCGGCCGTCAACGGCAACACGCTGAAGCTCAACCTCGGCTACAGCCACGACGTCGACTTCCATGCCCCCGAGGGTGTGACTGTCACCGCGCCGAAGCAGACCGAAATCATTGTGGAAGGCATTGACGAACAGCTTGTTGGTCAGGTTGCCGCGAACATCCGCGAGTGGCGCAAGCCCGAGCCCTACAAGGGCAAGGGCATACGCTACAAGGGCGAGTTCATCTTCCGCAAAGAAGGCAAGAAGAAGTAAGGAACGCAAACATGGCAAACACAAAGAGACAGTTGTTTCTGAAGCGCCGCATGCGCGTTCGGAACAAGCTTCGCAAGGTCAACGCCGGGCGCATGCGCCTGTCGGTACACCGCTCGAACAAGAACATCAGCGTCCAGCTGATCGACGATGTGAACGGCGTAACGCTCGCCGCCGCATCCTCGCTCGAAAAGGACCTTGGCGTTGTCGGCAAGAACAACATCGACGCGGCCACCAAGGTGGGCTCGGCGATTGCCGAGCGCGCCAAGAAGGCCGGCGTGGAGAGCGCATACTTTGACCGGGGCGGTTTCCTGTTCCACGGCAAGGTCAAGGCACTCGCAGACGCGGCCCGCGAAGGCGGTCTGAAAATCTAGGTGGAATGGACTCCCACCCTGCCGGTCTGCGGTAGGGTGGGGTTCGACCCCATCGCTTGCAGGCGGCCATGAAGGGCCGTCTCGATGATCCGGGGGCATTCCGTCCACCAGGATTGACCAAACCAAAGGCCTTGCACGGCCGATGACCAAGGAGGCCTGCATGGCCAGAGAAGACAACCGGGGCGGCAACAACCGTCGCCCGCAGCGCGACGAAACGCCGGAATTCGCAGACCGCCTGGTGGCGATCAACCGTGTGTCCAAGACCGTCAAGGGTGGTAAGCGCTTTGGCTTTGCCGCCCTTGTCGTCGTGGGCGACCAGAAGGGCCGCGTCGGCTTCGGCAAGGGCAAGGCCAAGGAGGTCCCCGAGGCCATCCGCAAGGCCACCGAGCAGGCCAAGCGCCAGATGATCCGTGTACAGCTCCGTGAAGGCCGCACCCTGCACCACGACATGGAAGGCCGCCACGGCGCGGGCCGTGTGGTGATGCGTCAGGCGCCGGAAGGTACCGGGATCATCGCCGGTGGTCCGATGCGTGCCGTGTTCGAGATGCTGGGCCTCAAGGACGTCGTGTCCAAGTCTATCGGGTCGCAGAACCCCTACAACATGATCCGCGCCACGATGGACGGTCTGCGCAAGGAATCCTCGCCCCGGTCGGTCGCGCAGCGTCGCGGCAAGAAGGTCGCGGACATCCTGCGTTCGGATGCGAAGATCGACGAGCAGAGCGACGTGGCCCACAACAGCCCGTCCGCCGAAGCCACAGCTGACGCGTAAGGAGAGCACATCATGGCAAAGACCATCGTTATCAAGCAGATCGGCTCTCCGATCCGTCGTCCCGCGAAACAGCGTGCCACGCTGATCGGCCTGGGACTCAACAAGATGCACCGCGTGCGCGAACTGGAAGACACGCCTTCCGTGCGCGGCATGATCAATTCGATCCCCCACATGGTGGAGATCGTGGAAGAAAAAGGCTGACGATTACCGGGTCCGCCCGGCCATCGGTCAGAAGCTTTCGCCCAGTCGAAAAGTGCCCCCCGACATCGTGGGGGCACTTTGTCGTTTGAGGCGGCACATGCGGCGCGCCACAGGTTTCTGATGGAAAGTTCTTGCGCCGGAGCATTGCGCGCCTGGCCTGCGCGAAATCGCACAAGCAATTATTCTGGCGGGCTGGCTGCATTCGGTTAAGAAGATTCTGAACGGCGAGTCCCCGTCTTTTTTTGAGTATAAGTTCAGTGCGAGTCCATGCAATCGATACGGCCAAGGGCATCGGCATCGTTCTGGTGGTCTTCGGACATGCCTGGCGGGGAGGGGTTGCCGGGGGCCTCGACATCAGCGCCCCGCTGTTCGCTGCCATCGACAATGCAATTTATTCCTTCCACATGCCGTTGTTCTTTTTCCTGGCCGCGCTGCTCTTCCGGGAAACCCTGAAGAGACGATCGTTTTCGGCAATCATTTCGGAGCGTGCCATCCGGTTGCTCTGGCCAATGACGCTCTGGACGTGGATATTCTGTAGCGTCAAGCTTTTGGCAGGGACTGCGGCGAATGACACCATGACCCTCGCCGAGTTCCGTTTCTTTCCCTTGCCGCCCTACGAACATCTCTGGTTTCTCTGGGCGCTCTTTCTGGTGCAGGGGATTGTCGCCGCGATCTTTGCAACGGGAATCTGGACCGAGCGGAAGTTTCGCGCGACCATGGGCGCGGGCGCCTTCGCCCTGCTCCTGGTCCTGCCGTTCATCTTCGTACCCTCGCTCTGGCTCGGGGCCGCTGTGAGCCACTTGCCCTACTTCCTGGCGGGTCTCGCCCTCGGCGGTTACGTGTCTTTTCAGTTTTCGACCGCGATGGCCTTTGTGGCCGCCGCCATTGCAGGCGCCCTCATCCTCGCAGCGGGCCATGCGCCGGCAGCCGGGGCGCAGTCGCTTGCGATCGTAATGGCGCTCTGCGTGGTCATCAGTGTTCTCGACCGGGGCAGGGACGTGCCGGGCCCATTCATCCGGGCATGCAGAACGCTCGGCAACGCGTCGCTGGCCATCTATCTGATGCACACGATCTTTTCGGCGGGTTCGCGGGAAATGCTCTGGCGACTGGGTGTTTCCGATGTAGCCGTTCACCTGATCGGGACCACGCTGGCGGGGGTGATCCTCCCGCTTGTCGTCTGGCGCATGTCGCGCGGCACCCGCACCGGGCGGGTTCTGGGGTTCTGACCCCTTGCCGATCACGCACAGTTACCCTATACGCCCCCGGTGGCTCCAACCTGCCACCTCAGAATCGTAACGCCGCGTCTGCTCACTCCCGTCGCTGGGGAGCATTTCCGGCAAAAGGAGAAGCGACATGAAACTCAATGAACTTTCCGACAACCAAGGCGCGTCCAAGAAGCGCAAGCGCGTTGCGCGTGGCCCCGGCTCCGGCATGGGCAAGACCGCCGGACGCGGTATCAAAGGTCAGAAATCCCGCTCCGGTGTGGCCATCAACGGCTACGAAGGCGGCCAGATGCCGCTCTATCAGCGTCTGCCCAAGCGTGGCTTCACCAAGCCGAACCGCAAGGAATGGGCTGTCGTCAACCTGGGTCTGATCCAGAAGTTCGTGGACGCAGGCAAGATCGACGCCAAGAAAGCCATCGACGAGGATGCGCTGGTCGCTTCCGGCCTCGTGCGCCGCAAGCGCGACGGCATCCGTGTGCTGGCGAAGGGTGACATTACCGCCAAGCTCGACCTGCACGTGGCTGGCGCGTCCAAATCAGCCATCGAAGCGGTCGAAAAGGCGGGCGGCACACTGACCGTGGCGGCCCCCAAAGAAGCGGCAACAACCGAGTAAACCGGGCTTTAGGCTTGTGAGCGGGCGCTGACCCGCTTACATAAACCCAAGTTTTCCCGAACGCCGCCCGCCGGAGAACGGCCCGGGCGGCGTTTTCGCAACAAGCAAAAGAGCCCCTCATGGTATCTGCCGTCGAAAACATGGCCGCCAACACCAGCTGGTCTTCGCTGGGCAAGGCGACTGACCTGCGCAACCGCATCCTGTACACGCTCGGTCTGCTGATCGTCTATCGTCTGGGTACCTTCATCCCGGTGCCCGGTATCGACGGCAACGCGCTGCGCCAGTTCATGGAAAGTGCCGGACAGGGTATCGGCGGCATGGTCTCCATGTTTACCGGCGGCGCGCTGGGGCGCATGGGCATCTTCGCCTTGGGCATCATGCCCTATATTTCCGCCTCGATCATCGTGCAGCTGATGACCTCCATGGTTCCGGCGCTTGAGCAACTCAAGAAAGAGGGCGAGCAGGGCCGCAAGAAGATCAACCAGTACACGCGCTACGGCACCGTGGGTCTGGCGACGTTGCAGTCCTATGGTCTCGCCGTCAGCCTTCAGGCGGGCGATATCGTCGCCGATGGCCAGATGGGCTTTTCCTTTATTGCCGCGTGCATGATCACGCTGATCGGCGGCACCATGTTCCTGATGTGGCTGGGTGAACAGATCACCGCGCGCGGCATCGGCAATGGTATATCCCTGATCATCTTCGTGGGCATCATTGCCGAAGTCCCTGCCGCCATCGCACAGTTCTTCGCCTCCGGCCGGTCGGGTGCCATCAGCCCTGCGGTCATCGTCGGCGTCATGGCCATGGTCATCGTGGTGATCATGTTCGTGGTCTTCATGGAGCGCGCCCTGCGCAAGATCCATATCCAGTACCCTCGCCGTCAGGTCGGTATGAAAATGTACGACGGCGGGTCCAGCCACCTGCCCGTCAAGGTGAACCCGGCGGGGGTGATTCCGGCGATCTTTGCCTCGTCGCTGCTGCTGCTGCCGGTCACGATCAGCACTTTCTCGGGCAACTCGACGGGGCCGATCATGTCGGTCCTGCTGGCGAACTTCGGGCCGGGTCAGCCGCTCTACCTGCTGTTCTTCATCGCTATGATCGTGTTCTTCGCCTATTTCTATACCTTCAACGTCAGCTTCAAACCCGATGAAGTGGCCGAGAACCTGAAAAGCCAGAACGGCTTTGTGCCCGGTATCCGCCCCGGCAAGAAGACGGCGGAGTACCTCGAATACGTCGTGAACCGGGTTCTGGTGCTCGGCGCTGCCTATCTGGCTGCGGTCTGCGTGTTGCCCGAAATCCTGCGTGGTCAGTTCGCCATTCCCTTCTACTTCGGCGGCACTTCGGTTCTGATCGTCGTGTCGGTGACGATGGATACGATCCAGCAGGTGCAGAGCCACCTTCTGGCGCATCAGTACGAAGGTCTTCTCGAACGCTCACAGCTGCGCGGCAAAGGCGCGGCCAAGGGCAAAAGTCCTCGCAAGAAACGGAGCCCGGTACGCCGATGAACATCATTCTACTCGGACCGCCCGGCGCGGGAAAAGGCACACAGGCCCGGACCCTCGTCGAGGCGCGCAACATGGTCCAGCTTTCCACCGGAGACATGCTGCGGGAAGCCAAGGATTCAGGCACCGAGATGGGCAAGATGGTCGCGGACGTCATGGCGCGGGGCGAGCTGGTGACGGATGAGATCGTCATCGGCCTGATCCGCGAGAAGCTGGAAGGCGACACGACCCACGACGGGTTTATCTTCGACGGCTTCCCGCGCACGCTGGAACAGGCCGATGCGCTGGCGAAACTGATTGAGTCCGAAGGCAAGACTCTGGACGCCGTGATCGAAATGCGGGTGGACGATGAAGTGCTGGTGCAGCGCATCACCGCCCGGTCGACCTGTGGCACCTGCGGGGAGGTCTATAATGACGAGACCCGACCAATCCCTGAGGACGGCAAGTGCTCCAACTGCGGCGGCACCGACTTCAAGCGCCGCGCGGATGACAATGCCGACAGCCTCAAGACCCGGTTGATGGCCTATTACAAACAGACTTCTCCGCTGATTGGCTACTACTACGCCAAGGAGAAGCTCAAGGTTGTTGACGGTCTGGGCAGCATAGAGGCTGTAAAGGATGCCATTGCGGACGTGATTGATACCTAGGCGCCGTTTCCCGCATGAATATCGGGTGGTTTGATCGGTGATCAGGAATTAATTCACCTGTGATGTCGGCTTGCGTGTCGCTGCCTTTAATTTGCCACGAATTTTGGCGACCCTGTTAAGACGTGACCCGGAGTAACCGCGGCGCGTCGGGGGGGGCGAATCGCCCTCCTGAGGCAGAGGCAACAGAAGTGGCAGGCGAACAGTTCCTCCTTTCGGGAAACCAGATCGCGCGTTTCGGCAACGCGAACGTCACATTTCCGGGCGGTGGTTCCACCATCCGTCTGACCGGCGTCCAGACACTGGGTGACGAGAATTCGCGATTTTTCCTGGTCCGCACGCAGGGCAATGGGGAAACGATCGGCAACGGCCAGTTCTTCTCCATCTACGCTGCTGTGCCAAATTCCTCAGGTACGCTCGTGCCTGCGGCAAAACCGTTGATCACTGCGAACTTTGCGACGCCGGACGCCTATAACAATACAGGTGCCGGCGACGACTACATTATTTTCGGGATCTTCGGAGGGTCGAAGTTTGCGGTGGATCTCGGGGGGTTCGGTGCAGACCACACGGTGACATTCGTACAGGGCAAGGATGTCCTGCCGGGCGGTAACGGCGAGCTTGAACTCGCCGAGATCACAGCCGCCAACCCGGATGCGGTGGTCTGCTTTTGCGCGGGTACGCCGATCCGCACCCCGGAAGGGGAGGTTCCGGTCGAACGCCTGTGCGTAGGCGACCTGGTGGAGACGCTTGATCACGGCGCGCAGGCCATTCGGTGGATCGCCCATACCTCTGTTTTGCTGACTTCTGAGAATGCCAATCTCGCACCGATCCGGCTAGCCTCCGGATCGCTGGGAGGCGGCCTTCCGGTCTGCACTCTCATGGTGTCCCCGGCGCACCGCTTCCTGTTCCGGGGCGCAATGTGTGAGCTTCTGATGGCGACCGAGCAAGCGCTGGTGGCAGCGCGGCACCTCGTGAATGGCACTACCATCGTGGAGGTGACCGATGCGCGCAGTGTCGAGTACTGGCATTTCATGTGCGACAATCACGAAATCGTCTTTGCTGGCGACAGCGAAACCGAAAGCTTCAACCCCGGAGAGCAGGGCCTGAAGGCAGTGGGAGGCGCCACGCAGGATGAGCTCTTCGTCCTGTTCCCGGAACTGCGCAGCGATCTCATCCGGGGGCTGTGGAAAACCGCGCGACCCGTCGCGCGCGCCTTCGAAGCCCGTCTTCTGTTCGAAGCTGCCTGATGTCGCGAAGACCCGCCTTGAACATCGGCCACCCTATCGTCATATAGCCTGGACTGGCCGCCGCATTCACGAAGCGCGGCACCGGGTACATCGGCCCTTGACCCGTCTCGGGATTGTCCGTAACCACCCCTATCTCGACGACGAATCAAATTGTGGCAAGGGATGCATCCCGGCGCTGCAAGATCACCTGATCAGCCTAGCCCGGTGGCGCAGACGCCTCGGGCTAATGTTGTGAAAAAAGGGTCTGGTACGACGGACCCGCAACGAAAAGGAATATGACACGTGGCACGTATTGCCGGCGTTAACATCCCGACTGCAAAGCGGGTTCCCATCGCCCTCACCTATATCACCGGAATTGGCCGTTCGTCCGCCGAGGCCATCTGCGAAGCTGTCGGCATCGACGCGTCCCGCCGGGTCAATGAGCTGTCGGATTCCGAAGTTCTGGCCGTGCGCGAGCACATCGACGCCAACTACACCGTCGAAGGCGACCTGCGCCGTGACACCCAGATGAACATCAAGCGTCTGATGGACCTTGGCTGCTACCGTGGCCTGCGCCACCGTCGCAACCTGCCGGTTCGTGGTCAGCGCACCCATACCAATGCTCGCACCCGCAAAGGCCCCGCAAAGGCCATTGCCGGCAAGAAGAAATAAGGGAGGGTTCGATCGATGGCACGCGAAAAGACCAAAGTCAAAAAGAAGGTTTCCAAGAACATCGCCGCAGGTGTGGCGCATGTGAACTCCTCCTTCAACAACACCAAGATCCTGATCTCCGACGTTCAGGGCAACGCAATCGCATGGTCCTCCGCCGGCACCATGGGCTTCAAGGGATCGCGCAAGTCGACACCCTATGCCGCCCAGATGGCCGCAGAGGATGTGGGCCGCAAGGCACAGGACCACGGCGTGAAAACGCTGGAAGTCGAAGTGCAGGGGCCCGGTTCGGGTCGTGAAAGCGCCCTGCGCGCACTGGCGGCCGCGGGCTTCAACATCACGTCCATCCGCGACGTGACACCGATGGCCCACAACGGCTGCCGTCCGCCAAAGCGCCGCCGCGTCTAAGCGACAGTATTTCTACCCGGGGCCGCGTGTTTTTGCACGGCCCCATTCCGCTTTTTTGAAACCTCGAGCGTTCCTGCCGACCGGACATGCGGCGCGAACAAGGATGGAGGGATACACCATGATCCACAAAAATTGGGCCGAATTGATCAAGCCCCAGCAGCTTGACGTCAAGCCGGGCAACGATCCGGCCCGTCAGGCGACTGTGATGGCCGAACCGCTCGAGCGCGGCTTCGGCCTCACCATGGGCAACGCCCTGCGCCGGGTGCTGATGTCATCTTTGCAGGGTGCCGCGATCACCTCCGTGCAGATCGACAACGTGCTGCATGAGTTTTCCTCCGTGGCAGGCGTTCGCGAAGACGTGACGGACATCATCCTGAACCTCAAGGGTGTCAGCATCCGCATGGAAGTCGAAGGGCCCAAGCGCCTGTCGATCTCCGCCAAGGGTCCGGGCGTCGTGACGGCCGGGGATATCTCTGTCAGCTCCGGCATCGAGATCCTGAACCGCGAGCACGTCATCTGTCACCTCGACGAGGGTGCGGACGTCTACATGGAACTGACGGTCAACACCGGCAAGGGCTATGTCTCGGCCGACAAGAACAAGCCGGAAGATGCACCCATCGGCCTGATCCCGATCGACGCGATCTATTCGCCGGTCAAGAAGGTCAGCTATGACGTGCAGCCCACCCGCGAGGGCCAGGTGCTGGACTATGACAAGCTGACCATGAAGGTCGAAACCGACGGCTCGATCACGCCGGATGACGCCGTGGCATTTGCTGCGCGCATCCTGCAGGACCAGCTGGGCATCTTCGTGAACTTCGACGAACCGGAATCCGCGTCCCGCCAGGACGACGACGACGGTCTGGAGTTCAACCCGCTGCTGCTCAAGAAGGTCGACGAGCTGGAGCTTTCGGTGCGTTCGGCGAACTGCCTGAAGAACGACAACATCGTCTACATCGGCGATCTGATCCAGAAGACCGAAGCCGAAATGCTGCGCACGCCGAACTTCGGCCGCAAGTCCTTGAACGAGATCAAGGAAGTGCTGTCGGGCATGGGTCTGCACCTTGGCATGGATGTCGAGGACTGGCCGCCAGACAACATCGAAGACCTCGCCAAGAAGTTCGAGGATTCGTTCTGAGACCTTGGGGTGGGCCACGCGTCCACCCCGTGACGACACGGGCATTCTGCCCCAACAAGGCTGCTGACACGCATCACGGCCGGTACAAAGTATAACAGCCCGTAGAGGGCACATTCGGAGAAGAAAAATGCGTCACGCACGTGGATACCGCCGCCTGAACCGCACACATGAGCACCGCAAGGCGCTCTTTGCCAACATGGCCGGCTCGCTCATCGAACATGAGCAGATCAAGACGACCCTGCCGAAAGCCAAGGAACTGAAGCCGATCATTGAGAAGATGATCACGCTGGCCAAGCGCGGCGACCTGCACGCCCGCCGTCAGGCTGCCTCCAAGCTGAAGGAAGATCAGTACGTCACAAAACTGTTCGACATCCTCGGCCCGCGCTACAAGGACCGCCAGGGCGGTTACGTGCGCGTGCTGAAGGCCGGTTTCCGCTATGGCGACATGGCCCCGATGGCGATCATCGAATTCGTTGACCGCGACCGCGATGCCAAGGGCGCGGGCGACAAGGCACGTCTGGCCGCGGCAGAGGCTGCCGACGAATAAGCCTTTCGCATTGTGCAAGACCCCGGGCCCCGCCTTCTTGGCGGGGTTTTTCGTTGCGGGGTCATGCAGGGATATTTGAGGCCAGAAAGAGCAGGGGAGTTGCGCATCGCGTCGGGGCTGCGCATATCTGGGGCATGAGATATGTCCTGATTTTCCTTCTTGCTCTGGCCATGCCGCTTGGCGCCCAGCAGGTTCCGCAATCCGCAGCACAGATGCAACTCAGCTTCGTGCCGCTGGTCAAACAGGCCGCCCCGGCTGTCGTGAACATCTACGCCAAGATCATGGCAGCACCGCAGCGCACGCCGCTGCAGTCGGATCCCTTCTTCGAACGGTTCTTCCGCGATCCCTTTTCTGAGCGGCCCCGTGTGCAGAATTCGCTGGGGTCCGGTGTGATCCTGTCGGAGGACGGGATCGTCGTGTCGAATTTCCATGTCGTCGGCATGGCCTCCGAGATCAGAGTCGTGCTGAACGACCGACGGGAATTCATTGCGAAGGTGTTGTTGGGTGATGCCGATGCCGACCTCGCGATCCTCAAGATAGACGCGCCGGAGCCGCTGCCGTTCCTTGATCTGCGCGCGAGCGAGAGTGTCGAGGTGGGGGAACTGGCCTTGGCCATCGGCAATCCCTTCGGTGTGGGCCAGACCGTGACCAGCGGTATCGTGTCGGGCCTTGCCCGGTCGGGGGCCGGGGGAGACAGCAATGGGCTTGGCTACTTCATTCAGACGGATGCGCCGATCAATCCGGGCAATTCGGGCGGCGCGCTGATCGATGTGGACGGACGGCTGATCGGGATCAACACCTCCATCCTCACGCAGTCAGGCGGATCCAATGGCATCGGCTTTGCCATTCCCGCCGATCTGGTGGGCGCCTTTGTGGCACAGGCACGGTCGGGGGCGCTGACCTTTGACAGGCCTTGGGCCGGGATCAGCGGGCAGCCCGTAGATGCCGACATGGCCGCGCCCCTTGGCCTCGACCGCCCGTCGGGCATCATCGTCTCGGGCCTTCACGCGGCGAGCCCGTTTCTGGCCGCGGGTCTTGCGGTGGGCGATGTGATCGTCGCAGTGGACGGGCAGGAGGTGCATACCCCCGCCGAGATGGTCTATCGCATGAGCGTGGCCGGGCTGGGCCGCGCGGCGCAGGTCGGCTATCTGCGGGACGGGGTGCGCCGTGACATCGCTGTGGCACTGATTACCGCGCCGGACGATCCGCCCCGCGACGCGCAGAGGCTGGGGGACCGCAGCTTGCTGCCGGGGCTTGCCATCGCGCGCATCAATCCTGCGCTCATGTCCGAGCTGAACCTGCCGCTGGAGGCGGAGGGTGTCGTCGTGACGGACGCCGGTCTGATTGCCCCTCGCATTGGTCTGGCGACCGGTGACGTGATTTTGTCGATCAACGGTTCCGGGGTGCAAGATCCGGCTGAGATCGCGGGGCTGCTGGACGGGCAGATGCGGCGCATCGAGTTGGTCGTGCAGCGCGGCGACCGGCGCCTGTCCCTGCGGTTCAGAGTCTAAGCGGTGGCGGACCTCTTTGACACGGGCGCGGCACTGCCGGACAGCACGCATCGCCCACTGGCAGACCGGCTGCGACCGCGCACGCTGGCCGAGGTCATCGGGCAGGACAAGGTGCTGGGTACGGACGCGCCGTTGGCGACGATGCTGGCGTCGGGGGCGCTGTCCTCGCTGATCTTCTGGGGGCCGCCCGGCGTGGGCAAGACCACCATCGCCCGGCTGCTGGCGGATGAGACCGATCTGCATTTCGTCCAGATCAGCGCGATCTTTTCCGGGGTGCCGGAACTGCGCCGCGTTTTCGAGCAGGCCAAGATCAGGCGGCAGAACGGGCAGGGAACGCTTCTGTTCGTGGACGAGATACACCGTTTCAACAAGGCGCAGCAGGACGGGTTCCTGCCGCATATGGAGGACGGGACAATTCTGCTGGTCGGTGCGACGACGGAAAACCCGAGTTTCGAGTTGAACGCCGCCGTTCTGTCCCGCGCGCAGGTGCTGGTGCTGGAACGTCTGCCGCATTCGGATCTCGAAAAGCTGGCGCAGCGCGCGGAGAAGGAATTGGGCAAACCGCTGCCGCTGGAAGCCTCGGCACGAGAAGCATTGCTGGAGATGGCTGATGGCGACGGTCGGGCACTGCTGAACCTGATCGAGCAGGTCTCGGCGTGGAAGCTGCAAGGCGACCTCGACAAGGACGCGCTGGCAAAGCGGTTGATGCGACGTGCTGCGCAGTACGACAAGGGTGGCGATGCGCATTACAACCTGATTTCTGCGCTGCACAAATCCGTGCGGGGGTCGGACCCCGACGCGGCGCTCTACTGGTTCGCGCGGATGCTGGAGGGGGGCGAGGACCCGCGTTACCTCGCGCGCCGCATCACGCGCATGGCAGTGGAGGACATCGGACTGGCCGATCCGCAGGCGCAGGCGATTTGTCTGCAGGGCTGGGAGACCTACGAACGTCTCGGCAGCCCCGAAGGCGAGTTGGCGCTGGCTCAGGCGGTGACTTACCTCGCGCTCGCGCCGAAATCCAATGCGGCCTACGTCGCCTACAAGGGTGCGCGCAAGGCAGCAAAAGAGACGGGATCGGAGCCGCCGCCAAAACACATCCTGAACGCGCCGACCAAGATGATGAAGGAGCAAGGCTACGGGTCCGGCTACGCCTATGACCACGACGCGGAGGACGGGTTTTCGGGGCAGGATTACTTCCCCGAAAGCATGGCGCGGCCAACCCTCTATCAGCCGGTGGAGCGGGGCTTCGAGCGTGACCTCAAGAAGCGGCTGGAGTACTTTGCGGGCCTGCGGGCCAAGCGCAAAACTTGACTCTCGCGCGGGGCCGCGCGATGGGGTGCGCATGACCTCAACCCTTTCCCTCGTGGCCCTCGGCGGCGCTGTCGGTGCGTCCCTGCGCTATCTCTTCGGCGTGGGCGTGATGCGGGTAGTCGGGCCCACCGATTTTCCGCTTGCGATCATGACGGTGAACATTCTTGGGTCCTTCCTGATGGGGGTTTTCGTGGTGATGGCGGCCAACAAGGGCCTGACGCATCTCAGCCCGCTGGTGATGACAGGGCTGCTGGGCGGGTTCACGACCTTTTCGGCCTTTTCGCTCGAGACGGTGACGTTGATCGAACGCGGGCAGGTGGCATCGGCGATGCTTTACGTGTTGGCGTCGGTGGTGTTGTCGATCCTCGCTTTGACACTGGGCCTCTGGCTCGCACGGGGGATATTCGCATGAGCCGGGTCCAGACATTGATTGTGGCCGAAGGCGACGGGGAACAGCGGCTCGACCGCTGGTTCAAGCGTCAGTTCCCGCTGATCGGTCAGGGGCTGATCGAGAAGATGTGCCGCAAGGGCGATATCCGCGTGGATGGGGGCCGGGTGAAGGCTTCGACCCGGCTTGAGGTAGGGCAGGAAGTGCGCATCCCGCCGCTGCCCGACAGCGAGGCACCGCCGCCGCCCAAGCGCACGCGCGTGTCGGACGCGGATGCCAAGTTCATCCGCTCTTGCGTGATATACCGCGACGACCACATCATCGCACTGAACAAGCTGCCGGGCCTGCCGGTGCAGGGCGGTTCGGGGCAATCCGACCGCCACGTAGATGCACTGGCCGAGGCGCTGATGTTCGATCTGGATGAAAAGCCGCGGCTGGTGCACCGACTCGACAAGGACACCTCCGGCGTGCTGCTGATGGCACGGACGCGGTCCATCGCGGCGGACCTTACGTCCAGTTTCCGGCACCGCGAGACGCGCAAGATCTACTGGGCCGCCGTTGCGGGCGTCCCGCATCCCCGCAACGGTCAGATCAAGTTCGGTCTGGTCAAGCAGAGCGGCCACGGGGCGCGCGGCGAGGGCGAGAAGATGGTCGCGGTGCATCCGCGCGACATGGACACGACCGAGGGCGCCAAGCGCGCCACGACCGATTACGCGGTGCTGAGCCAGGCCGGCAGCCGCACCTGCTGGATGGCGCTGATCCCGGTGACGGGCCGCACGCACCAGTTGCGGGTTCATATGGCCGAGATCGGGCATCCCATTGTCGGCGATGGCAAGTACGGCGGTTCGGGGCAGGAGAACATGGGCGATGGATGGGGCGCTCAACTGGGCGGCGACATCTCCAAGAAGCTGCACCTGCACGCGCGGTCGCTGACGCTGGAGCATCCGGTGACCAAGGCGCGGCTGAACCTGATAGCACCCTTGCCGGACCACATGGTGCGCACCTGGGAAACCTTCCAGTGGAACCCGTCGGACGTGCCCGCGGACCCGTTCGAGGAGGATTGGGGATGACGGCGCGCCTGGTCATCTTCGATGTGGATGGCACGCTGGTGGACAGTCAGGGCGACATCGTAGCGGCCATGACGTCGGCCTTCGACGCCGAAGGCCTGCCCATCCCGACCCGCGCAGCGATCCTCTCCATCGTCGGGCTGTCGCTTGATGTGGCGATGGCCGTCTTGGCGCCCGAAAGTCCCGCCCGCACACTGGCGCGGATGGTGCAGGCCTACAAGGACTCCTACATGGAAATGCGCAAGCTGGTCGGTGCGGCGGAGTCCTCCCCGCTCTATCCCGGCGCACGTGAGGCTCTGAACGCGTTTGCTGCGATGCCGGGTGTCCTGATGGGCATGGCCACGGGCAAATCGAAACGCGGGCTGGACAAGCTGGTCGAGGCGCATGGGTTGGACGGGCTGTTCGTCACCCGGCAAGTCGCGGATTTCCATCCATCCAAGCCGCATCCTTCGATGATCCTTCAGGCCATGGCCGATGCAGGCGTGACGCCCGCGCGCACCGTCATGATCGGCGACACCAGTTTCGATATGGAGATGGCGGCGGCTGCCGGCGTGCCCGGCATAGGGGTCTCCTGGGGTTATCACGGGCGCGACCGACTTGGCGCTGCTCAAGTGATCGTCGACAGCTTCGCGGAGCTGGCTCCTGCGCTCGATGCGGTCTGGAGCCTGCCTGCATGAGCGAGTGGAAGGCGAAACGGTTCTGGAATGAAGCGGGTGTCGTTCCCGCGCTCGGCGGTTTCACCGTCGAGCTTGACGGTCGCCCGATCCGCACCCCCGCAAAGCGCCCCCTGATCCTGCCGACGGAGGCGATGGCGCAGGCGGTGGCGGAGGAATGGCAGGCGCAGGACGGCATCGTCCGGCCCGACACCATGCCGGTGACGCGCACTGCAAATTCGGCCATCGACAAGGTGGCCCTGCAGCGGACCGACGTGGTGGAGATGCTGGCGGCCTATGGCGACAGCGACCTTCTTTGCTACCGCGCGGTGGCACCCGCCGAGTTGGTGGAGCGGGAATCGGCGTTCTGGGACCCCATGCTCGACTGGGCAGAGGCGGAGCTGGGCGTAAGGCTCGAAACCCGCGTGGGTGTCATGCCGGAACCTCAAAAACCGGAGGTGCTCGAAATCCTGACACGGCGGACCCAGGCTCTGAGTGATTTTCAGCTGGCTGCCTTTCACGATCTCGTCAGTCTTTCCGGGTCCCTGATCATAGGATTTGCCGCGGCGCTGGGGGCGCATGACATCGGGGGTCTGTGGGACATGTCGCGGCTCGACGAGATCTGGCAGGCCGAACAATGGGGTCAGGATGACGTCGCGGAGGAGATGGCAGCGGTGAAGAAGGCGGCGTTTGTTCACGCGAAGCGGATGTTTGACCTGTCCTGACGCAAGGTCATCTAACGAATATCTGGGGATCGGGTGACAGAGCGGGGCAGTACTTGCAGCCTTCGGCCTTACAAGAACGCACGGACGGTGCCCATCAAACCTGAAACGTGCGGAAGAGCAGGCTAAATTCATAGTCATACCCTTGACCTTCAAATGGGAATCCGAGCACACTACGGACCACTGATCAGGGTGCGCCCTGCGACGTATCACCTCCGGTGCCACAAGGTATCGGTTCAACCGCCCGATACGGGGCGGGCTATCAGGAAGAGGTTAAAATGAACAAATCTGTAATTTTTGGTGCACTGACGCTGGCTGGCCTTACGGCCGGTGCCGCCGGTGCAGCCACGCTTGATGACGTCAAGGCACGCGGCAAGTTGAACTGCGGCACGAACACCGGTCTGCAGGGCTTTGCCGCACCGAATGCCAACGGCGAATGGGAAGGTTTCGACGTTGCTGTTTGCCGCGCCGTGGCCGCAGCCGTTCTGGGGGACAAGAACGCCGTCCAGTTCGTCCCCACCACCGGCAAGACCCGCTTTACCGCCCTTGCATCCGGTGAAATCGACCTTCTGTCGCGTGTCACCACATGGACGTTCAGCCGCGACACGGACCTCAAGTTCGATTTTGTCGGCGTGAACTACTATGACGGTCAGGGCTTCATGGTGCCCAAGGCGCTTGGCGTGTCTTCGGCCAAGGATCTCGATGGCGCAACAGTCTGCGTCCAGACCGGCACCACGACCGAGCTGAACCTCGCTGACTACTTCCGCGCCAACAACATCAGCTACGAGCCAGTGCCGATCGAAACCAACGCCGAAGGCCAGCAGCAGTACCTTGCCGGTGCCTGCGATACCTATACCACGGATGCCTCCGGTCTGGCCGCGACACGCGCGACCTTCGAGACCCCCGGCGACCACATCCTGCTGCCCGAAATCATCTCCAAGGAGCCGCTGGGCCCGCTCGTGCGCCACGGCGACAGCGATTGGGCTGACATCGTGCGCTGGAGCTTCTACGCGCTGGTCGCAGCAGAAGAACTGGGCATCACCTCGGCGAACATCGAAGAGATGTCCGCCAATACCACCAACCCCGAAGTTGCCCGCATTCTGGGGACCGAAGGTGACTTGGGCAAGATGATCGGGCTTGACGCCGACTGGGCCAAGCGCGCGATCATGGCCGAAGGTAACTATGGCGAGATCTTTGCCAAGAACATCGGTGAGGAGACGCCCATCGGTCTGGCAAGGGGCCTCAACGCGCAGTGGACAAACGGCGGCCTGATGTACGCGCCTCCGTTCCGCTAAGAACCAAAGCCGAAGGGCGCGGGACATTCCCGCGCCCTTCGCGCATCACGAGGCCGCACCCTCGACGCGGTAGGACGACCAAAAAATCAACCGGTCCAAGCATCGCAAAGATGCACAAAACAATAAGGCCGGGGACACAGGGAAAAGTTTCATGACAATAATAACCGACCCTCCTCAGGCGTCGTTCAAACCCTCCATGCTGATCTACGATACGCGGTATCGGGCGATTACCATGCAGATGATCGCGCTTGTCTTGCTGGCTGGGGTTTTCTGGTATCTCGGGTCCAACCTTGCCGCAAACCTTCGCGCTGCGGGCCTGAACATTTCATACCAGTTCCTCGGTTTACCGGCGGGATATGACATCAATCAGACGCTGATACCCTATACAAGCAGGTCCACAAACCTTCAGGCGGCCTGGGTTGGTCTTATAAATACGCTGCTGGTGGCATTTCTGGCATGCATCACCGCAACGGTTTTCGGTGTGATCGCCGGCGTGCTTCGGTTGTCGAACAACTGGCTCGTCCGCAAGCTGATGTCATTCTACGTCGAGATTTTCAGGAACATCCCTGTGCTGATCTGGATTCTGATAATCTATACGGTCATGACCGTGTCGATGCCTGCGCCCAACGCGTTCCGGGGCGACGATCCCGCATCGTCGATGTTTCTGAATGCAGTCGCATTTACCAATCGAGGCGTCTATATCCCCGCGCCGGTCTGGGGTCCGGGGTCCTTGGTGGTCGTGGTGACCTTCATCCTGTCGATTGTCGGTGTCTTCGCCTATAGGCGCTACGTCACAAATCTGCTTTACACCACAGGTCGCCTGCTGCCGACGTTCTGGCCATCGCTGGCCATCCTCCTGCTGCCGTCGATCCTGATGTACTTCATCATGGGCATGCCCATCGGCCTGGATTATCCCGAGCTCCAGGGCTTCAACTTTCAGGGTGGCCTGCAGATCGGTGCCCCGCTGATCGCTCTGTGGTTTGCCCTTTCGATCTACACAGGTGCCTTCATCGCCGAGAACGTGCGTGCGGGTATACAGGCCGTCTCTCGCGGCCAGTCCGAGGCCGCTGCAGCACTTGGCTTGCGCCCGAGCCGGACCATGAACCTGGTGGTCCTGCCTCAGGCGCTGCGGGTGATCATCCCGCCGCTGATTTCTCAGTATCTCAACATCACCAAGAACTCTTCGCTCGCGATCCTGGTGGGCTATGCCGACATCACGGCGACACTTGGGGGTATCACGCTGAACCAGACGGGCAGGGCCATCGAATGCGTGACGCTTCTGATGCTGTTCTACCTGATCATCTCGCTCACGATTTCCTTCGTGATGAACATCTACAACAATTCCACCAAGCTGAAGGAGCGCTGAGCCATGTCGGATACACATGCCGAATCGGTCGCCTTCGTGCGCGAAACCGCCCTTCCGCCAACGGCCCCGCCGACGGCGGCGTCGGGCCCGCTCCTTTGGGTGCGGACCAATCTGTTTGCCACATGGCCCAACGCGCTGCTGACCATCGCCGCGATCTACGTCGTCTACCTGATCGCTGCAGCGATCCTGCCGTGGATCTTCAACGGGGTTTGGGGCGCGCAAAGCCTGCGCGAATGCCGTGAGGTTCTGGCGGGCGAGTCTGGGGCCTGCTTCGCGGTCCTGACAGAACGCTGGAACCAGCTCCTGTTCGGGTTCACCTATCCGACCGAATACTATTGGCGCCCGACTCTGGCTTTCGTGCTTCTGTTTGTCGCGGTGGCCCCAGTGCTCTTCATCGACCTGCCGCGCAAGTTGCTGATCGTGACCGGACTCTATCCCTTCGTCGCGTTCTGGCTGATCTGGGGCGGTACCGTCCTGACCCCGCTGCTGGCCCTTGCGGGCGTGGTCGTGGGATATCTTGTCTACAGCCGCTTCGTGAAGCAGAACTTTGCCTTGGGTTTTTTCGGCGGAGTCGCTGCGGCCTTTGTTGTCTGGACACTCGGGGGCTACCTGATCCCTGAATCAGCTTCAAACAATGCGTTGCTCGGTGCGGTGCCCAGCCGCAACCTCGGGGGCTTCATGCTTAACATGATGCTCGGGGTCACCTGCGTGTCACTGTCGCTGCCCATCGGGATCGCGCTGGCGCTGGGGCGGCAATCGCGCCTGCCCATCGTCAAGATGATCTGCGTGGTCTTCATCGAATTCGTCAGGGGTGTCCCGCTGATCACGCTGCTGTTCGTGGCGAACGTCATGCTCGCGTACTTCTTCCCGCCGGGATCGGGTGTCGATCTGTTCCTGCGGGTCGTGATCATGATCACCATGTTCTCCTCGGCCTATATCGCCGAGGTGATCCGGGGCGGTCTCGCCGCCCTGCCCAAGGGGCAATACGATGCAGGCGATTCACTTGGGCTGGACTACGCGCAGTCGATGCGGCTGATCGTCCTGCCGCAGGCACTCAAGATCTCGATCCCGGGCATCGTGAACATCGCGGTGGGTCTGTTCAAGGACACCACGCTGGTCTCGGTGATATCCATGTTCGACATCATCGGCATGATCCGGGGACCCATCCTCGCCTCCACCGACTGGGCGGGCGTCTATTGGGAACTCTTCATGTTCGCGGGCGCGCTGTTCTTCGTCGTCTGCTACGGCATTTCGCAATATTCGCAGTGGCTGGAACGCCGTCTCGCGACTGATCACCGGTAAGCTGCGCTCAAGTCGCGAAGCGATAGCGCAATAAAGAAAGGGCTGATAAATGGCCGAAGCTACAGCACCGAAGATGGAGATCTCCGACGAGGTCGCGATCTCCATTCAGAAGATGAACAAGTGGTACGGCACCTTCCACGTGCTGCGCGACATCGACCTGACGGTCTATCGCGGCGAACGGATCGTGATCTGCGGACCCTCGGGCTCCGGCAAGTCAACGCTGATTCGATGCATCAACGCGCTGGAGGAGCACCAGAAGGGCCGGATCGAGGTGGACGGGACGGTCCTGTCCTCCGACCTCAAGAACATCGACAAGATCCGGTCCGAGGTTGGCATGTGCTTTCAGCACTTCAACCTCTTCCCGCACCTCACCATCCTCGAGAACTGCACGCTGGCGCCGATCTGGGTGCGCAAGACACCCAAGAAGGAAGCCGAGGAAACGGCGATGCATTTTCTCAGGAAGGTGAAGATTCCCGATCAGGCCAACAAGTATCCCGGCCAGTTGTCGGGTGGTCAGCAGCAGCGTGTCGCCATCGCGCGCTCGCTCTGCATGCGCCCGCGCATCATGCTGTTTGACGAACCGACCTCGGCGCTTGACCCGGAGATGATCAAGGAAGTGCTCGACACCATGATCGAGTTGGCCGAAGAGGGCATGACGATGCTCTGCGTGACCCACGAGATGGGCTTTGCGCAGGCGGTCGCGAACCGGGTGATCTTCATGGACGAAGGTCAGATCGTGGAGCAGAACGAACCCAAAGAGTTCTTCAACAACCCGCAGTCGCCCCGGACCCAGTTGTTCCTCAGCCAGATCCTCGGCCACTGATCCTGCAAGGGGTGGGTGGGGCAGGGCCCCACCTTACTCCCTGCCCGTCAGATCGTGGGGCGTGAAGAAGTCAACCACGCGCCCCGCGCCCCATTGCAGAGTCAGCCAGTCGTCGATGTCGAAATCCGCCACCAGCGTGGCCCCGGTGGGATAACCCTCGAATCGGGGATGATCGGGGGGCGCGCCCAGCAATTGATCGGCAACGATGGAGGTGCCGGGATTGTGCCCCAGCATCAGCACCACGTCGCCCTGCGCCGCGCGCAACTCCCTCAACATTTCCCCATGCGTAGCCAGATACAGCCCCCGAAGGAAATCCACCTGGGTGCGGGTTGGCAGCTTCAGCCGCGCCAGCGTTTCGCGTGTACGGGCGGCGGAGGAACACAGAACCTGATCCGGCACCAACCGCAGTTCCCGCAGCCGATCCCCCAGCGCCGTGGCCCCCCGCCGCCCCCGTGGGTTCAGCGGGCGGTCATGGTCCGACGACGCCCCCGCC
>JBBSJO010000025.1:0-30750 GCA_038257185.1 Rhodobacterales bacterium
AAAGATATTCTTGGCCAAATCGAGGCCGACTGTTGTAACCTGCATTGGGTAGCTCCTCTCATAAGCAGTAGATAACAACTGCAGTATGGCGCATTACGACGCCGATTGGAGCAGGAGCTATCCACACCATCCGGTCTGGCGTCGCTGCCTTGCAGCATCGTAACTGACTGCAGAGGTCGCGTTTGGGCCGTTGAGACTGCGTCAGCAGGCCTGTCGGAAAATCCAGCGACAATAGGGCCATGGAAGCACGCCATCTGCCAGTGGCCGGTGACATTACGGACGAGGGCGGCACAGCATTCCAAAGTGCACTCAGCGAATTGCCGGGACCGGTACCGCGCCGGGACGCGTTCGGCGACTGTTGGATGCTTGTCTCAGGCGCAGGCTGACATAAAACTCAACTCGTAGTCGACTTGGCGTAGGCATGACGCGCCAGAATCTGTCTGGCCTGTGCGAGGTGCGGGGCGTCCAGCATCTGGCCGTCCAACCGCCTCACGCCGCCGCGCGCCTCTGCCATGGCCGCGACCACCTTCTTGGCCCATTCAACCTGTTTGGGGGAGGGTTCGAACGCCAAATGGATCGTGGCAATCTGACCGGGATGAATTGCCATTTTGGATGCAAATCCAATCGCCGCCGCCGCGTCCGCTTCTGCCCGCAGCGCTTCGTGATCCCGATAATCCGTGAACACCGCATCCACTGCGGCCACTCCGGCCGCCTTGGCAGCAAAGAGCATTGCATCGCGTGCAAAACGGAATGGGCTGAGATACTGCCCGTCCGCCCCCCGGTTCGCACTGGCACCGAGGTCCGCCGAAAGATCCTCGCCACCCCATGCCATTCCGATCAGGTGGGGATGTCGCCAATCCTCGATCATCAGCGCGCGGACGGCCTGCACCGTCTCCGTCGCGATGGCGAGGATCGGCAAGTCCCCAGTCAGTTCTGCCAACCGCTTCAGATCCGCCGGTCCTTCGCATTTTGGCAGGACGATCCCGTCGGGGCGGGTCGTCAGGGCGGCCAGATCTTCTTCCAGCAACCCACTGTCCAGCGCATTGACGCGCACGAAACAGGGCAGGGCGCGCGGCCCTGCGAGAAACGCCGCCACCGCCGTCCGCGCGTCGCCCTTGGATGCGGGGCCGACCGCATCCTCAAGATCGAGGATCAGCGCATCGGCACCGGACCCGAGCGCCTTTGCCATCAGACGGGGCTTGTCGCCCGGCACGAAGAGCCATGAGCGGGGCGTTTGCATCACATCCGTTTCGCGACTTCTTCGAGCATAACCTCGGTAGCGCCTCCGCCGATGGCCTGAACCCGCGCGTCCCGCGACATCCGCTCGATCGTACTTTCGCGCATGAAGCCCATGCCGCCGTGGAACTGTACGCAGTCGTACATGACCTCGTTGACCAGCTCTCCTGCGAGCGCCTTGATCATCGACACCTCGCGGGTCTGCTCCTCCCCGCCCGCCATCCGCGCGGCAGTGGCGTAGATCATCTGGCGGCAGGCCTCCACGCGGGCAGAGAGCATCGCCAGCCGCTGCCGGATCGCGTCCTTGGTCCAGAGGGGCGCGCCGAAGGCTTGGCGGTCCTTGAGGTATTCGACGGTCAGGTCGAGGGCCGCCTGCGATTCCCCCATCGCCATGGCCCCGATCACCAGGCGCTCGTTCTGGAAGTTCTTCATGATCTCGTAGAACCCGCGTCCCCGCTCGCCCAGCATGTTCGAGGCGGCCACCCGGACATCCTCAAACGACAGCTCCGCCGTGTCCGACGACCGCCAGCCGTGCTTGTCGAGCGCGCGCGAGACGGTGAAACCCTCGGCCCCCTTTTCGACGAGGAACATCGTCATCGACTGGCTTGCGCGCGCATCTGGGTCCGTCTTGGCAGCGACGCAGTAGACGTCGGCGTTTACCCCGTTGGTGATGAACATCTTGGTGCCGTTGATCACCCAGTGATTGCCGTCGAGCGTCGCCGAGGTGCGGATGCCCTTCACGTCCGACCCAGCCCCCGGTTCGGTGACGGCAACGGCGCTGATCGCTTCGCCGCTGATACAGCGCGGGATCCATTCGGCGCGCTGCTCGTTATTGCCCGCGTTGAAGATGTGGACCGAGGCCATGTCCGTATGCACCAGCGCACCGATCGCCACCCCTGAAAAGGTGGAGCGGCCCAGCTCCTCTGCCCAGACCACAGTGGCGCGCTGGTCCAGCGCGGAGCCGCCCAGTTCCTCGGGGTAGCGGATGCCAAAGAACCCGAGATTGCCCATCTTGCGCATCAGCTCGCGCGGGGTCGCGCCTTCCTTTTCCCATTGCTGGGCGTGGGGCTTGATCTCCGTCTCGACGAAGCGGCGTACCTGATCGCGCAGCATCCGGTGGGTGTCGTCGAAGAAGACAGGGCTGTCGTGCGCCGCGGCGAAGGAACTCATGTTGGACATCGGTTTGGCCTTTCAGATGGCGGAGATGCCGCCGGTCACGGAAATCGTCTGCCCGGTGATCCGGGCGGCGGCGGGGCTGGCAAGGAAGACGGCAAGGGCTGCGATATCCTCCGGTTCGGTCACGCCGAGGTGCGCCATGGTCTCGGCCTTGCCGAACAGTCTGGCGGCAAACGGATCCTGCATCAACTTGTCATAAAGCGGTGTCCCGCGCACGATGGACGGGGTAAGCGTATTGACTCTTATGCCCTGCCGTTTGGCCTCGATCGCCATGGCGCGCGCGAACATGGCGATGCCCGCCATGGCGGTACCGATTGTCACTTCGCCAGGGGTCGCAAGCTTGCCCGCGTCCGAGGCAATGAGCAGGATCGCCCCGTGGCCTTGCTCGGCCATCACGTCATAGGCGGCGCGGGCGGGCAGGATTACCGGGGCGAGGACCCCGGTCACATCGCCCATCACTTCCCCGATGGGGATGTTGCGCAGCAAACGGGGCATGGGATCGCCGCCGGCCCCCGACATGAGCACGTCGAGCCCGCCCATCAGGGTGCTGGCTTTCTGCACCATGCGCACCGCGTCCTCGGGCGAGCCCGCGTCCCCTCTCACGAAATCGGCGCCGAGGTCCGCCGCCGCCGCCTCGCCCCGGGTCGCATTGCGCCCGGCAACGACGACGCGTCCGCCTGCCGCCTGCATCGCCATCGCGCAGGCCAGGCCAATGCCCGCGGTGCCGCCGACGATCAGGATGCGTTGTCCCGAAAGGTCAGGCATCCTTGGGTCGCATCATCATCAGCGCCGCCCGTTCGCAGGTGCCGCACAACACGTCCTCCTGATTATAGCAGTCGTGGCGCAGCGTCACGATGCCTTCTCCGGGGCGCGACTTGCTGACGCGCTTGCCCTGAACGGTGGTTTTCATGTGGATCGTGTCGCCCTCGAACAGCGGGTGCGGAAACTTGACCGCTTCCATTCCGAGATTGGCGATGGTCGTGCCGAAGGTGGTGTCGTTGACCGTCATGCCGACCATGCAGCCAAGGGTAAACAGAGAATTTACAAGCGGCTTGCCCCAGACCGATTTCGCCGCGGCATGGGCGTCAATATGCACCGGCTGCGTGTTCATCGTCAGCAGCGAGAACCAGTGGTTGTCCGTCTGGGTGATAGTGCGCGTCCATTCGTGGTGGAACACATGCCCTTCCTCGAATTCCTCGAACCATAGTCCGGCCATCAGTCTTCCTCCATGATCTCGACAAGTAATGTCTTTGCCGTCACCGTATCACCTTTCGCCGCGCGCAGGCTGGTCACGGTGCCGTCGAAGGGTGCCGTGAGCGTGTGGACGAGCTTCATCGCCTCCATCACAATCAGCGCGGCATTCTTTGCCACCCGGTCACCTTCGGCGACGCGCACCTCCGTCACCAGCCCTGTGAGGGGCGCAGTGATCGCGCCTTCCGAGGCCGCAGCCCCTCGCGCCTCCATCCGCGCTTCTGCAAGCGGTCGGGCGGTGAGGTTGAGGGTCAGACCGTGCGCGGCGGCGGTCATGGTGTCGTCATGGCGTTTCAGAAAGGCGGGCGGCTCGTTGAGCGCGCAGCAGCGGTCGCCCTCGGTCACGGTGGACGCTGCGCCCAGGTGCAGCGTGATGTCAGCCTCGCCATAGGTGTCCGAGATCCGCAGCGGTGTCCGGCCCGGCATCGAGCGCCCGCCCACGCGGAACCCGTCGATGCGGGTCTGCGGTGCATCGCCGCCCGCGATTGCCTTACAGGCTGCGTGGCCGCGCAGGGCGAGCAAAGTGTCTGCGTCGGGCTGCCAGCCGTCGGGGAAGGAGTCCGTCAGGAACGCCGTCGTGGCGCGGCCTTCGGCAAAGGCGGGGGCGGTCAGGCAGTCGCGCAGGAAGCCGAGGTTGCTGCCGATCCCCGCGATTGCGGTCCCGCCGACTCCCTCGATCAAAGCTATTCGCGCCGCCTCACGGTCCGGGCCGTACGCGATCAGCTTGGCCAGCAGGGAGTCGTAGTGACTGCCCACCGTGTCGCCCGCCTCGATCCCGGTGTCGAAGCGGAGTCCGGTAGGGGCCTGCACTGCGGTGATCATGCCAGTGTCCGGCATGAACCCCGCCTCGGGCCGCTCCGCGTTCAGTCGAACCTCGATGGCGTGGCCCTTCACGAAGATCTGGTCCTGCGTCAAAGCCAGAGGCAATCCTGCGGCTTGGCGCAATTGCCACTCCACGAGGTCCACACCGCAGATCGCCTCCGTCACTGGGTGTTCGACCTGAAGGCGCGTGTTCATCTCCAGGAAATAGGGTGCCGCATCGTCTGCCCCCATGACGAACTCGACCGTGCCCGCTCCGGCATAGGCGATGGCCGAAGTCAGCCGTGTCGCGTGCGCCAGCAGGGACGCGCGGACGGTGTCTGGCAGATTGGGGGCAGGGGCTTCCTCGATCAGTTTCTGGTGATTGCGCTGGACCGAGCAATCGCGATCAAAAAAGTGCAGCGCACCGCCTTTCCCGTCGCCGAAGACCTGCACCTCGATGTGGCGGGGATTGGCGATCAGTTTTTCGAGGAAGACCGTTGCGTCGCCGAAAGCGCCCGCCGCCTCGCGCCGCGCCGAGTCGAGCGCACCTTTCAGAACTTCAGGTCCAGCAACTCTCCGCATTCCTCGTCCGCCACCACCCGCACTGGCCTTCACCAGCACGGGGTAACCGATGTGCTCGGCGGCCTGCGCGAAATTTTCTGCAGTCGCGTCAGGGTCGTCAAACCCCGGCACGATGGGCACGCCTGCTTTCCGCGCGATCTCGCGCGCCGTGATCTTGGAACCCATGCGCCGCACGGCGTCGGCGGAGGGGCCGATGAAGATCAGGCCCGCGTCCTCGACCGCCTGCACGAAGTCCGGGTTTTCAGAGAGGAAACCGTACCCCGGATGGATCGCATCCGCCCCGGTCTTGCGCGCGGCCTCGATCAGGGCCTGGATGGAAAGGTAGCTTTCTGCCACACTCGCCGGGCCGATGGCCACGGCGCTGTCGGCCAGCCGCACATGCCGCGCGTCAGCGTCGGCCTCGGAGTAAACGGCGATGCTCCGCAGACCCAACCGACGGCAAGTGGCGATGATCCGGCAGGCGATCTCGCCCCTGTTGGCGATCAGAACGGCGCGGATGGGGCGGGGGGCGATGAGGAATTCGGTCACGCTCACATCCTGTACACGGGGCGTGCGCCCCGCACTTCGGGCCGCATCGACACGACCGCGAGGCACATGCCCAGCACCCGGCGGGTGTCGCGCGGGTCGATGATGCCGTCGTCGAAAAGCCGCGCGGTGCAGAAGTAGGGGTCGGATTTCTCCGCGAACATGGCGCGGACCTTGGCCTCGTGGGCGGCCAGTTCCTCCTCCGTCGCCGGATTGCGGCTGATGCTGGCGCGGCGCAGGTCCATCAGGACGCCCGCGCCCACGTCGGGGGCCATGCCGCCCAGCCGCGCGTTGGGCCACATGAACATGAAATGCGGCCGGAACCCCCGCCCCGACATTCCGTAGTTGCCAGCTCCATAGGATCCGCCCGTGACCACCGTCAGGCGCGGCACGCGGGTGTTGGACATGGCATAGACCAGTTTGGCCGAGTGCTTGGCGATCCCGCCCAGCTCGGCATCGCGGCCCACCATGAAGCCGGTGGTGTTCTGCAGGAACAGGATCGGATGCCCGCGCTGGTCGCAAAGCTCGATGAAATGGGTGGCCTTCAGGCAGGCCTCGGAAAAGAGCACGCCGTTGTTGGCGATGATGCCGACTGAGAAACCGTCGATCCGCGCGGTGCCGCAGACGATGGTGGCACCCCATTCGGGTTTGAACTCGTGAAAGTCGCTGCCGTCCACGATCCGGGCAATGATCTCGCGCGGGTCCACGGGCTGTTTCAGGTCCGTGCCGACAATGCCGGGAATTTCGTCCGCGTCGAGCAGTGGGGGCTCCGGAACAGCGCGGTTGCCAACGAAGGGCTGCGCGTAGGCGAGGCTGCCGACCATGTCGCGCAACCGCCCGAGGGCAGCGTATTCGTCCGGCACGATGTGGTCCGCCACGCCGGATTCCCGCGCGTGAAGGGCCGCACCGCCGAGGTCGTGCCTGTCGATGACCTCCGAAATCGCCGCCTTCACGATCTGCGGCCCGCCGAGGTGGATGGAGGCCGCGCCCTCCACCATGATGAACTCGTCGCAGAGCGCGGGGATGTACGCCCCTCCGGCCGTGCATTCGCCGAAGACCGCGGCAAGCTGCGGGATGCCTTCGGCCGACATGCGGCACTGGCGGTGAAAGGTGCCGCCGAAGTGGTTCTCGTCGTAGAAGACCTCTTCCATCTGGTTCAGGTTCGCCCCGCCGCAATCGACGAGGTAGAGGCAGGGCAGCCGGTTCTGCGCCGCGATGTCCTGCGCGCGGATGTGCTTCTTGACCGTCTCGCGGTAGAACGAGCCGCCTTTGACCGTCGCGTCGTTGGCGATGATCATGCAGGTCGTCCCGCGTACGCAGCCGATACCGGTCACGATCCCGGCAGAGGCCAGTTCGTTGTCGTAAAGACCCCAGGCGGCGAGCGGAGTCAGTTCCAGGAATCCGGTGCCGGGGTCGATCAGCAGGTCGATCCGCTCACGCACGGGTATCTTGCCGCGCTCGCGATGGCGCGCGACCATTGCCTTGCCACCGCCTGCCTGCGCCCAGGCCAGCCTGTCCCCGAGATCGGCGATCAGTGCATCATAGGCAAGCGCGCGTTCCGTAAAGGGTTCGGCAGCAGGGTCCACGCGGGTTTCAAGTCTTGCCAAGGGGTTGCCTCGTTGTGTCGTCAGAAGTCACGGATGTCCTCCAGAAGAGCGGCAGGCGCAAGGTTCTTCTGCCAGGTGATCTCGTCCACCCCTCTGCCGAGTAATCCGGTGAAACCCCGCGCGTACTTCGATCTCAGGGGAGGGTGGGCCGGAAAGGTCGAGCATGATCCTGTCGGTCCCGTCAATGCACCGCCCCCAGCAACATGAAGACAGCGATCTTGGGCTCCACCCGCAGGATCGAGCCATCCTCGATCCCGTCGCGCACGAGGGTCCGCATCCGGGTCTCGTCGCCATCGCGCTTGCGCAGGATGCGCTGGGAGTGTGCGCCCTGCAGGGCATTGTCCTCGAGGATCAGGGCAGGGACACCCAGTTCCACCATCGTGTTGAGCAAGTAATCCCGCAGCGCCAGCCGGATGCGGTCGAGCCCCGGGACGGGTGCTTCTACGGCGCGCCAGCGCTGCATCCGCGATATCCAGCGCCTCGTCCTGACACGCCAGGATCAGACTGTTCTTGTTTGGGATGTAGCGGTAGAGCGCCGCCTTCGAGACCCCTAGCCGCCCCGCGACATCCTCTAGAGTGACGCTGTGACTGCCTTGTCGGGAAAATGCCTGCGCCGCGGCGCGGATGATCGCCTTGCGCTTGATCTGCTGCTGTTCGGCCAGATCGGGGATGGCATCGTTGCACACCGGGTTCAGATCCTTTTTAAATCTAACAACTGTTATAATTTAATGGATCGCATCCCGTCAATCAGTTATATGACCTCATAGTCACGTGAAGAAACAAGAAGTTAAGCGTATGTTATATCGAACTATTTCAAGGGAGAAGGCAGTTTTACCGGTCAAGCACGCGCGACAGCCATCGGATCAACCGGCGACCCACTCCGTCCACCTCACATACGTTCCGACACCCGGTGCTTGCCATCCCCGCGCTGTTTGCCTAGCGTCCCGAAATCCCGTTGCAAGGACCCGAAACCATGGCGGCAACCTCCCGAAAGAAGGACGAAAAGCTCCGCGATCTGACGCGCCGCATGATCATGGACCGTACCGCGCGCCTGCTGGTCAAGAACGGCTACGGCGAGACCTCGCTGCGTGACATCGCCGCTGCCTGCGACATGAAGGCGGGCAGTCTCTACTACCACTTCGACAGCAAGGATTCTCTGGTCGAGGCGGTCATGACCCACGGGGTCACGCAGGTCGAGGCGGACGTGATCTCCGCCCTCGACGCCACGCCTGCGGACGATCCGCTATCCCGGATAAGAACTGCCATGGAGGCGCATCTGAGTACCCTGCACGACCGCAGCGATTATGGCTCCGCCCATATCCGTTGCTTCGCCCATGTCCCCGCAGACATCCGTCGCCGACTTCGCGACGTGCGCGGACGCTACGAGGCGATATGGACGCGCCTTCTGGAAGAGGCGCGCACCAGCGGTGACATTGCCTCGGATCTCGACCTGCATACCCTGAAATTCGCGCTCATTGGAATGATGAACTGGACCCTGGAATGGCGCTTGCCCACCGGTGCGGGCCCGCGCGAGATTGCCGACCAGTTCTTCCGCATCGCCTTGGACGGGGCACGGCGTGGCTGAGCGCAAGGGGCCCCTGACGGGTATGCGCATCGTAGAGATGACGGGGATCGGCCCCGTGCCCTATGCCGCGATGCTGCTGGCGGACATGGGCGCCGACATCATCCGCATCGACCGCCCCGGCGGCTATCCTTCTGTCGGTCCCGGCCTCGATTTCGCGGCGATGCAGGCGGCGTCGGTCTTCTACCGCTCGCGCCCGATGGTGGAACTGAACCTCAAGTCCGACACCGGGCGTGCGGTCATGATGGACCTGATCGGCGAGGCTGACGCGCTGATCGAGGGCTACCGGCCCGGCGCAATGGAGGCTTTGGGAATTGGCCCTGACGAAGCGCTGGCGCGCAATCCGCGGTTGGTTTTCGTGCGTGTTACCGGCTGGGGGCAGGAGGGGCCGCTGGCCCGTACGGCGGGTCACGACCTGAACTACATCGCACTTTCGGGCGCTTTGTCCTTGCTGGGTCGCGACGGCGCCCCTCCGATTGGCCTGCCACCGCTTCTGGGCGACATGGCAAGCGGCGCGCTTTTTGGTGTGATCGGGTTGCTGTCGGCAGTGCTGCAGGCCCGCGCGACGGGGCAGGGGCAGGTGGTGGACGCCAATATCGTGGATGGCTCGGCGAGCCTTTACACTCTGATCACCGCGTTGTCGGCGATGGGTGCGCATAATGGCGGGGCGGGGAACAATGTGCTGGACGGTGGACGCTATTACTACCGCACTTACGTCTGCGCCGACGGTGGTCACGTCGCAGTGGGAGCCATCGAAGGCGCCTTCCGCCGCGTTCTGCTGGATCGGCTGGGGCTGCTGGACGATCCTCGCTTTGCCCGCGATACACCCGAGGACGACGCTGCCTGCACCGAGATTCTTCACGACCTTTTTGCCAGTGAATCTCGCAGCCATTGGACCACGTTGTTTGCCGGAAGCGACGGCTGCGTGACGCCGGTTCTCAGCCCGTCGGAGGCCGAAGCCGATTCCCACAACACGACGCGCGCGACATTCACCCGCATAGACAATGTGGTGCAATCCAGCCCCGCGCCGCGCTTTTCGGTCACGCCAGGTGCAGTCAGCATGACCCCCCGCGCGGCAAGTAACTCTGCACCCGAGGTCCTGCGGCGCTGGGGCGTCTCAGACGCCACATTGGCCAATCTCTAAGCTTCCCGATGCGTTGAAGAACGGCACCCGCGCGCCTCTGGTGACCAAATAAGGGCCATAGCTGAGCCCACAAAGCAAGAGGACCGCCTCGGGGTACGCCCTCAGTATCGACGGCGCGTGCATTCCGTCCCGCCTGCGCACTTGATCTCTGTCGATCTATTTCATCTTCGATCAAACTCGCATCAACAGCCAAGCCCTTCCGCCGGGTTCGCACAGACCTTCGCCCAACAACGGGGCGTGACGGTCATAACGGGGGGCCATATTCACCCGGTGTTTCCTTTATGGGCCAAGCCGAAACCTCAGAATAGGTTCCATACTGGCAGTAGGTCATGCGGTTGCGGAAACTCATCATAAAACGCCTGATTTGGTGACTGGTCGCCGATGCAACGATGACAATCAATGGCTCCAATTTGGAAGTAGGCGCCTGAGCGTGATCGCGGTTGCTGTTGTCAGACACAAGCGAGCGCAACAAAGAAATGTGCCATCCACTTTTGGGATATTGGGCCCGGCCCAAACGGGGCTTTCTGGCCACTTTGTCCCCTATGTGTCCCCCCAGCAATGTCATCAAGAGTGCAACTTCACGACTGAAATTCGTAAGTTGTTGATAGTCTTCGGATAATATGGTGCCCCCACACGGGACTCGAACCGCGGACCTACTGATTACAAATCATACGGTCTTGCTTTCTCTCTGTTACGGCAGCGTTCAGCAAAATGCGATTTACCTCATATAAAAATGGACTATTCCAAGATCGATTTCTACCGCTCTAATTTGACTACTTCCAATTTCTGCGCATAAAGCTTACCCTCTGCTTACCCGTTTCGATCAGGTAGGTACACCATGCCCAAACAGCGGCTATCGAAGTCAATCATCGACAAGCTTCCAACCCTGGTCGCTGAAGAGGTCTATTGGGACGCAACGCTCCCGGGCTTTGGAGTTCGCGTCAAACCAAACGGGTCAAAATCATATCTCGTCCAATACAGGGTGCGAAATACAGGCAAATCCCGGCGAAAGACTATTGGCCAACATGGCCCATTGATGTCCTTTGCTGTGGCAAGATCTATTGCGACGGGTTTGCTTTCCGACGTAGTCCGCGGTGCGGACCCGGTGGCCGATGCCAAGGAAGTTCGCGACGCACCAACCATGCGCCATCTCTGCCAACAATACCTCGAACTTCACGCAGTGCCCAAAAAGCGGACCAAGAGTGTCGCCAACGACAGATCCATGCTGGATCGCCTGATCCTGCCTAAATTCAATACAAAAAAGGTGTCGGACGTCCGACACAAGGATGTCCAAGTTTTTCACAATTCCCTGCGTTCAACGCCCTATCAGGCCAATCGTGCGCTTTCGCTGCTCTCAAAAATGTTCGAACTGTCGTTGAAGTGGGGAATGAGATCGGACAACCCAGTCAAGGGCATCGAAAAATTTCACGAAGAAAAGAGGCATCGTTGGCTATCGACGGACGAGTTGGCACGTCTGAGCCTCGCCCTTAATGGTCATCCGAACCGGACCGCTGCCAATGCAATACGCTTGCAACTTCTGACCGGTGCCCGGATTGGCGAAGTTTTGACGGCCAGATGGCAAGATTTCGATCTGAATCGAGGCGTGTGGATCAAACCATCGCACCATACCAAACAGAAGCGTACTGAGCACTTGCCACTCTCCAAAGCTGCCGTGGCCCTATTGAACGGGATCAGTAAGCCCGACACTGAATCGGATCTCGTCTTTCCCGGTAAGTCCGGCGACAAGCCGATTGTGGACCTCAAAAAATTCTGGCGGTCCGTCCTTGCGATGGCTTGCATCAAAGACTATCGCATCCATGACAATCGCCACACATATGCATCCCAACTGGTATCAAGCGGGATGAGCCTAGCAATTGTTGGTCGACTGCTCGGTCACACCAATCCAATGACAACTCAGCGGTATGCACACCTCGCAGATGATCCGTTGCGCGCAGCCTCGGAAATCATGGCGGCAAAAATGTAGTACACGCCGCAGTCGACCTCGACGGACGGGGTCATGCGGAGGAAAAAGCGTTTACATCTGTTGACATAGTGTTGACCCGCCTCGAAACCTTCATGACCGACGGACGGAATTTCCTCCAGCAATGATTTTTTTTATCAGGACGGCAACCGCCTTGTGATCGTCGTAATCTCGGTCGGTTTCAGTGACGTTTTGATGAACTTTCGCTGCATCCTCCAGGACACCGAGAATTTCGTTCTCCGGCAGAACCTGCGCGTCGTTAAGTGCAAGCATCAAAGCTTCGCAAATAGAAAGTGCAGCCATCCCTGAATGTGTGTTATGATCAGCCACGGTAGTTTCGCCTCTCGGAAAAGTTCTGCACACGCTGAACCCAATTCGCGCTTGTGACATGCTCCCAAGAAGTGTGTCCCGATGGACTGATCCAGATCAGCAGGTCGTCCGCTTTTCAATCAAAGATCAAGTAATGAAGAAAAAGGGGTCCGATCATCGAAACCATGCCACTGGTTCGGAAACTGGGCGCGTTTGTTGCTCTGTCGAGGGCCGAGATCGCCGTGCTCGAAGGGTTGCGCAAGCGGCGCCGCACATTCGTTGCCGGGCGCGACCTCGTCCACCAGGGTCAGTCGGATCAGGCGGCCTATATCCTCATGTCGGGTTGGGCGTGCTCATACAAGGATCTCGCGGACGGGCAGCGCCAGATCGTCGACTTCCAGATACCGGGTGATTTTCTGGGATTGCGCAGCATCCTGCTGCACATGTCCGATCACAGTATCGAGCCCGTGACGGACATCGAAGTGACGGAAGTCCTCAAGGCGGATCTTCTGACGGCCTTTACCCAGACGCCGCGCCTGGCGCTGGCGATTTTCTGGGCCGCGTCGCGCGACGAGGCGATGGTGGTTGAACATCTCGTGGGTGTCGGCAGGCGCGATGCCGCAAAGCGAATGGCGCATTTCCTGCTGGAGCTGGGCGCGCGGCTGACCCTGATCGGCGAAGGGAGCAAGGCGGGGTTCGAATGCCCCCTGACGCAGTACCTCATGGCCGACGCACTGGGCCTGAGCGCGGTACATGTGAACCGTGTCCTGCGCCTGTTGCGCGAAAACGGGCTCCTCACGTTTCGCGACGGTTACGTGACCTTCGACGATTACGCGGGCCTCACGGCTTTCGCTGATTTCGATCCGACCTATCTGGATCAGGTCGGACCGTTGCTGCAATAGGCGTCAGTAGACGCTTTTCGCTGCGGCGCTTTCTCCGGCTTGACCGAGCCGTGCGCATGAAATCCGAAGGGTTGGGTCCTCCATTTCATGTGAGCTGCGTTCATCGGCTTCGCGTAATGGATTCCCTGTCTGGCTGGAAATAGTCGTCCGCTCGGCCGGTACAGTGGCAGGGCGGACGAACCATCCAATCAGCTGATGCGGATGTCGTTTACGACGGAGGTAGTGCCCGGCGCGTTCCATGCCGTCATTGCGGCGCGGTTGCGGTCATACCAGGTATCAGCGCGACCGGTCAGATGCACTTCGCCGCCCTTGGCGCTGACGTCGATGTGGTCACTGGAATACCACGAACGGTGCATCGCGTGTTCGATGTCCTTCTCGATCTTGCCGGTATCGGGACGCGGCTTCACGGTAATCTGGTTGGCCAGCCCCGTAACCCCCGTCATCGTGCGGATTGAACGTGCGACGGTGTCATGCTGGTAGCGCCAGTCGACAGTGCCAGACAGCGTGACGAAGCCCTTCTGGACCCGCACCTTGATGGCGTCCTTGGGCAGCGATGAATCCCAGTCGATCCGGTGCAGGGCGGCCGTGGCGATCTCGTCATCGTTGTGCGTGACGTTACCGGGAAGGCGAACCTCGATCTCTTCGACGATGGCGCGGACGTTCTTGACCCGTCCCACGGCCTTTTCGGCTGCTGCCTTCTGCCAGTAGTGCTCGACATGGCCCGTCAGGGTCACGACGCCGCCTTCGACGGCCACGCCGATGTGGTCGGCATTCACGCTCGGCTCGAAGCTGAGCTCTTCAGTGACGTCGGTCTTCAGTTTATGGTCGGTATTCATGGCGTTTCCTTTTCGGGGTTTCATCTACGTGTGAGTGCATTGCACCTCTCGCCGTAGCGCGTGAGGGATCATCCGTCGCATCTGACTCGATGCGGCGCAGGCGTTGTTTCATAGAGAGGTGTCAGTCGCCCGGTTAGCCTGCGGCGCCCTTGCGCGACTTTTCGGGCTTGGTGCCGTTGACCGTCTTGTCGTCGGTCTGCGGGCTCTTCCTGTTGGTATCGCTCCGGGGTCCGTCGGGAACCTTGTCCCACGCTGACTTGACTGATTTGATCTTCTCTGCGGGGGTCATAGGCTTGTCCTTGTTTTCCGAGCATCATGTCTGGAAAATCACGCAGGCAGGCAAAGTGAGGAGACCTGGCCCGCGTGAGTTCCGATCACTCGTACTGGTACGCGTCCACCGGAGTGCTGTGGACTGTTCACACAATCGCACCGCCGTCGTCCGCCCATGTTGATACAGGTTGGTCCGCCCCGATAAATCCGCGGGTTTTCTGATGGGATGCCGCCCGTGGGCGGGTCTCCGCGGGCTCGGGCAGGACACGCGTGCCTGCGGTTCCCTGCAGGATGGCGAGGGCGTCGGCGAGGTTGCCGATTCCGGCCATTTTCCCGCTCGCCCTGACAAAGGTGGTGGCCGCCTCGACCTTGGGACCCATCGAGCCGGGGGCGAGGTCGAGCGCGAGAAGTGCCGAGGGCGTAGTATTGCCAATCGCCTGCTGTGCATCTGTCCCCCAGTCCTGAAAGACGGCCTCGACGTCGGTCAGCAGCAAAAGGGCATCCGCGTGCAGATCGAGCGCAAGCAGCGCCGCGGTGCGGTCCTTGTCGATCACCGCCTCGACACCCTCCATATCGCCGCTCGCGTTGCGCCTGACGGGAATGCCGCCGCCGCCGGCGCAGATCACGCAATGACCCGCGTCGAGCAGGAGGCGAATGGCGTCCAGTCCGAGAATGCGCTGGGGCAGGGGCGAGGGAACCACCCGCCGCATCTGCCCGGACTTTTCGGCGACCATCGACCAACCGTGTTCTAATTTGGCCTGATCGGCCTTGGACTTGGAGTAGACAGGACCGATGGGTTTGGTCGGGCTGTCGAAAGCGGAATCCTTCGCATCGACCTCAACGCGGCTGAGAAGGGTGGTGCATTGCTTGCCGTCTGGCAGGGCGTTCATCACCTCCTGTTCGATCAGGTAGCCGATCATGCCTTCCGTTTCTGCCCCCAACACATCCAGCGGCCATGGCTGCGCCGGATCATAGGCCATGCCCTGCAATGCCAGTAGACCGACCTGCGGTCCATTGCCGTGGGCCACCACGATCTGGTGGTCGCAGGCAAGCTCGGCGATGGCTTTCGCCGCAACCCGCACGTTCGCGCGCTGCGCCTCTGCCGTCATTGGCTCGCCCCGGCGCAGCAGCGCATTACCCCCAAGGGCCACGACGATGCGCATTCTATGGTCCCATCGTGGCGACGAGGACAGCCTTGATTGTGTGCATCCGGTTCTCGGCCTGATCGAAGACGACGGAGGCGGGGGATTCGAAGACCTCCTCGGTCACCTCCATGCAGTCAATGCCGAACTTCTGGAACGTCTGTTCACCGACCTCGGTGTCGCGGTTGTGGAAGGCGGGCAGGCAGTGCAGGAACTTGGTGTGCGGATTGCCCGTCATCTCCATCAGCTTTCGGGTCACCTGATAGGGCGACAGGAGCGCGATGCGGTCCTCCCAGACGCTGTCGGCCTCGCCCATCGACACCCAGACGTCGGTGTAGATGAAATCGGCCCCCTCGACGCCTTCGGCGTGCTTCTCCGTCAGCGTGATCCGCGCGCCCGAGGTTTCCGCGATGGTCCGACATTGCGTGACCAGCGCCGCGTCGGGCCAGCAGCTTTGAGGCCCGCAAAGCCGCACGTCCATGCCGATCAGCGCGGCACCCACCATTAGCGAGGCACCGGTATTGTTGCCCGCGTCCCCCATGAAGCAGAACGAGATGTCTGACAGGTGCTTGTGTGTGTACTCGTGCATCGTCATGAAATCCGCGAGCACCTGGGTGGGGTGGAAGTCATCGGTGAGCCCGTTGAACACCGGCACGCCGGAAAACTCGGCCAGTACCTCCACGTCCTTTTGCCCGAAGCCGCGGTACTCGATCCCGTCGAAGAACCGGCCCAGCACGCGGGCCGTGTCCTTCATCGATTCCTTGTGGCCGATGTGGCTACCCGAGGGACCGAGGTAGGTAACATGCGCGCCCTGATCGTGGGCCGCCACCTCGAACCCACTACGGGTGCGCGTGCTGTCCTTTTCGAAGATCAGTGCGATGTTCTTGCCAGCCAGACGCGGTATCTCGGTGCCGCTCTGTTTGGCCTTCTTGAGGATCGAGGAGAGTTGCAGCAGATGGCGGATCTGGTCGGGGGAAAGGTCGAGGAGTTTCAGAAAGCTGCGACCGCGCATGTTCTTGGGCATGGTGTGTTCCTTTAAGTGGCGTCGCGGATCAGCGGGCAGGTCATGCAATGCGACCCGCCCCGTCCGCGTCCGAGTTCCGATCCGGGGATCGTGATGACTTCGACACCCGCCTTGCGCAGCAGAGTGTTGGAATAGACGTTGCGCTCGTAGCCCACGACCACGCCGGGCTCGAGGCACAGCAGATTGTTGGCGTCGTCCCATTGCTCGCGCGCACTTTCGTAGGCATCGCCGCCTGTCGGGACGGTGCGCAGGGCCTTTAGACCGAGGGCGTCGGTCACGACGTCGAGAAACGGCGTTGCTTCCGTTTCAGCAACAATCGAGCCGTTGTTTCCGGGTCGCAGGCTGGTGCAGCGGATGGCATCCGTCACCTCGGCGAAGACGGTGGCGAGGTCCCGATCGCAGAGCGTGAAGACCGTATCGAGGTGCATCGAGCCGCGGGCACGCGGGAACTGACAGGCGATGACGCGGGTGGCCCCCCCGCCCGCGAAGAGACCGCGCGCGATCTGGCCGACTGCCTGCGGCGTGGTGCGTTCGCCCATACCGATGAGCACACATCCTTTTCCGATGGGCATGACGTCGCCGCCTTCAACCGTTGCGGGGCCGTGATCCTGCATCGGGTCGCCCCACCACGTGTCGAACCCCGCATCCTTGAAGTCGGGGTGGAATTTGTAGATCGCGGCGAGGTTCAGTGTCTCCAGCCGTCGCGCGGGCCAGTGCATCGGATTAAGCAGCACACCGCCGTAGACCCAGGCAGTCGTGTCGCGGGTGAAGATGTGGTTGGGCAGGGGCGGCAGGATGAAATCCGAGGGCTCCAGCATCTCCGACATGACGCCGCCAGCAGGCACCGGCAGTTCGGCCTTGCTCATGCCCCCGATCAGGATGGTGGAGAGCAGATCGCCGCTCACCTCCATCAGGTGCGCCAGCAGGTCGTCGGCCAGACCGATACCCACCGTGTTGTCGTTGATCCGTGCCTCCAGCAGCCAGCGGCGTGCCTCCGGGTCGGCCATCGTCTCGGACAGCAACTGTCGCAGATACACCACCTCAACCCCGCGGTTGCGCATGGCATCGACGAAGGTCATGTGTTCGATCCGGGCCTGCTTTACCCAGATCACGTCATCGAAGAGAAGCTCCGCGCAATTGGTGGGTGTCAGCCGCGCCATGGCGGTGCCGGGCTTGTGGACGAGGACGCGGCGCAGCTTGCCGGTTTCGGAATGGACGCCGTAGGTCAGGGTCATGTGGGGGTTCCTCCCAGAAGCACCCCGACGCTGAGGACGGCCATGATGATGATGGTGAGACCCAGAAGCACGGGCCAGACGAAGCGGAGCCAGCGTTCGTAAGGAACACGCGCGATGGCGAGGCCGCCCATGACGACGGCGGAGGTGGGGGTGACGAGGTTCACGACGCCCTCCGCCGACTGGAAGGCCGTCACGACGAGGTGCCGCGCCACGCCCGCGAAATCCGCGACGGGCGCGAGGATCGGCATGGACAGCACTGCGAGACCCGAGGTGGACGGCACGAAGAACGACAGCGCCACCTCGATCCAGTACATCACATTGATGAAGACGACGCTGTTCAGACCCGTGACGGTGCCCTCTGCCCAATGCAGGATTGTGTCGGTCATGTGGCCTGCGTCCATGATGACGACGATGCCGCGTGCGAGCCCGATGATCAGTGCCACACCCAGCAGGTCTCGCGCCCCGCCGACGAAGGCGTCGACCAGCCCCTTTTCTCCCAAGCGTCCGATCAGCCCGATGCCGATGCCTGCGAACAGGAACAGCCCGCTCATCTCGGCCATCCACCAGCCGCCCAGCGACACGCCCCAGATCATCACTGCGAAGGTCGCGCCGAAAAGCAGCAAAACGATCTTGTGCAAGCCAGTGAAGGTTGTCGCGGTCGCCTCGGCGGCCATGCCGAAGTGCTTCTCGTTCTGTTCCTTGCGGTCGAAGACGAGGCTGCGCGACGGGTCCGCCTTGACCCGTGCGGCGTAGCGCATGACATAGGCGACCGTGGCGGCGAAGGTCAGCGCCAGCAGCACGACCCGCAGCACCAACCCTTCGGTGAATGGCACCCCCGCCGCGTTCGACGCGATGACGGTGGAAAACGCATTGACGGTGGAGCCGAGCACGCCGACGCCCGCACCCAGCAAGATCACGGCGACAGCGGTCAGCGCGTCGTATCCGGCAGCGATCATCACCGGAGTCAGCAGGACATAGAAGGCCAGCGTCTCCTCCGCCATGCCTTCAGTCGTGCCGCCCAAGGCGAAAAGGCCCATGAGGATCGGGATCATCCATTTCTCGCGCCCCTTGAGGCGTGTCATCGCGCGCTTGATGCCTGCGTCGATCGCCCCGGTCGCAGTTACCACGCCGATGAACCCGCCAATCATCAGCACGAAAAGCGCCACGTCGATGGCATTGGCGGTATAGCTGGAGGGATCGTAGAAGCCCGCAATCGGCGCGAGGACAACGTCGAAGAAGCCTTGCGGGTTCGCCTCCGTCGGCGCGTAGGTGCCAGCCACGGGCACGTCCTTGCCGAGTATTTCTGAGGCAACGCGCTCGTATTGCCCCGCCGGAATGATCCAGGTCAGCGCAGCTACGATAACGATGAGCGCGAAGAGGATCGTGAACGCCGAGGGAAAGCGGAACCGGGCAAGCTGCTCGACGGGGGGGGCGGCAGGTGTGGGCATGGAAAGTCCTTTGACGTCCCGCCCGAAACGGGTGCGGGGAATGGTATCTGCTTAGAAGAGACGGCAATGGCGCGACTTGATCCAGATCAGGCCGGACGATGGACCTGCACAAAAAGGCGCTGCAGGTTCTGTGCGGTCAGTTGATCGCGGACTGCTGGTGCGTCAGGCGCAGCCAGCGGTCCTCGTCGCGCAGGTAGGTTGAAGTGCAGAGCGCCGTGTAGACGGGCTCATCTCCGCGTTCGGCAGCGACGCGGTAGGCCAAGACCGCAACGGCCTCCTCGACGCTGATGTAGCGATCGGACATGTCGACGGATCGCCAGCGTTGTGCCACGTCCGCCTCGCGCCAGACGGCGGAGCCGCTGAGGATGCCGACGGGATAGGGAAAGACGAAGACGGCGTTCTTTGCCGACATGGTCCGCGCATTGTCGGCGCCCTGCGTCCAGAAGCGTTCTTCCATGTCCCAAAGCGTTTCGTCGACGGTCAATTTGGTATCTTTCATGTAAGGTTAAAGGGCAGGGCGACTCGCCTCAGCTGCCCGAGCGCAGACGGACGAACCAGATAAGCACGGCGATGATGGCGATGATCCAGATCATTATCTTGCGCGCGTTCGGGATGAGGATGGTGGCAGAGGGAAAGCCGGGCAGGGCGGCCACGGCCTCTGCCGATTGCGGCAGTTTGCTGAGAAGGTCGCTCACAATGCTGCCGCGCTCGGCTGCCCCGACCTTCACGTCCTTGAACCGTTTCAGCAAATCGTCCAGTCGCTTGCGGGCGGGCACTCCTTTCAATGCCGCCAGATCGGCTGCCTCGACCCAGGGGTCGACTTCGAGGCGCGCGAGCATGGACAGGACCGTGACACTGGCGCCGTGCCCGTCCTCGCCGACCGTCGCTCCGAGAAAGCTTTCGAAGGCCGGATCGCGGCTGAGGTGGGATTTTTTCCGGGTCATGGGATGGGTCCTCGTAGGCTGCCGGTTGGCGCGGAGAGAGAGAGAGAGAGAGAATGCACACGTCTAGCGAATGTGGCGACGGTCCGGGTTGATCTGCATCAGGGCTGCCAAGATGTGCCGGCAGCTTTCACATCGCTGCTGGGAGGCGATAGTGCAGACGTCAGTCGCCGAGTCGCGCGCGCGATCATGGCCTCCTCGTCCGTCGGGATCACTGCTACATCGACGCCGGACCAGATGGCGCTGATGCGAACGGCATGACCTGTATTCGCCTTGGCATCGGTTGCCACTCCCAGCCAGCCGAGGCGGTCGCAGATGCCCCTGCGGACAAGTGCGGAATTTTCGCCGATCCCGGCAGTGAAGACGATGGCATCCAGCCCGCCGCAGGCGGTGGCAAGGGCGGCGATCTCTCCGGCGGCGCGGTAGCAGAAGAGGTCGATCGCCTCGCGCGCCTCGGGGGCGTCGCTCTCCTCCAGCACGGCCATGTCGTTACTGATTCCCGAGACGCCCACAAGGCCGGATTTCTCGTAAAGCAGGGTGGAGATATCCTCAACTGTCATGCCCTTGTGCTGCATCAGGTAGAGCACGACGCCGGGGTCGAGCGTTCCGCAGCGCCGCCCCATCACCAGACCGTCCAGCGCCGTGAAGCCCATGCTGGTCGCCACGCTGCGGCGGTGCTTCAGCGCACAGATGCTGGCCCCGCTGCCGAGGTGTGCGACGATCACGTGGCCGTCCGCCTTGCTCCCAAGCACGCCATGCAGTCGGCCCGCGATATATTCGTAGGACAACCCGTGGAACCCGTAGCGCAGGATGCCCTCGTCGCTCAGGGAACGGGGCAGGGCGAAAAGCTGCGCGAGGCGCCCCTGCGTCCGGTGAAAGCTGGTGTCGAAGCACGCGACCTGCGGCAGGCCCGGCAGCGCTGCGGCCACGCAGCGGATTGCGGCGAGGTTGTGCGGCTGGTGCATCGGGGCGAGTGGCACGAGCGTCTCCAGTTCCGCCATCAGCGCGTCGGTCACCAGCGCGGGTCCCGCGCGGTCGCGCCCGCCGTGGACGACGCGGTGCCCCGCCGCCTTGATGGCGATGCCGCCGTGCTGCGCAGCGATCCAGTCGATGAAGGCAGGGATCGCGTCGTCCGCGTCGATGTCAGGGGCCAGCGGCAGAGCACCTTGCGCAACCGCAGCACCGGCGTCGTCCTTGGCCGAAAAGACGGGTTTCGTGCCGATTCCGGCGATCTTGCCCCGCAACATGGCGGCGGCGTTGCCCTCCATCAGCGGATAGACTGCGAACTTGAGGCTGGACGACCCGGCGTTGAGGACGAGCATGGCATCGGTCATGGTCGCGTCTTGTGGCTAAGGTACAATTGCGCCAGCGCGCAGGAGGCGAGGCGCGACGGGGTGCTGTCGGCCCGGCTGGTCAGGATGATCGGCACCCGCGCGCCCAGCACGATACCTGCGGCCTCGGCGTCCGCGAGGTAGATCAGTTGCTTGGCCATCATGTTCGCCGCTTCGAGATCGGGTGCGACCAGAATGTCGGCGCAGCCCGCGACCGGCGACACGATCCCCTTTGCCGCCGCCGCGGCGGGAGAGATCGCGTTGTCGAAGGCCAGCGGCCCGTCGAGCACTCCGCCCGTGATCTGTCCCCTGTCGGCCATCTTGCACAGCGCCGCCGCGTCTAGGGTGGAGGACATGTGTGGCGTGACAGTCTCCACCGCCGACAGGATCGCGACCTTCGGCGTATCGATCCCGAGGGCCAGCGCGAGGTCGATCACGTTCTGCACGATGTCGCGTTTGGCGGCGAGGTCGGGCGCGACGTTGATCGCCGCATCCGTGATCAGCAGCGGCTTGGCGTAGGTCGGCACGTCAATCACGTAGACATGGCTCATCCGCCGCTCGGTGCGCAAGCCAAGCGTGGCATCGACGATCGCCTCCATCAACTCGTCCGTGTGCAAGGCTCCCTTCATCAGGGCCGCAACCTTTCCGGCCCTCACCAGCGCGACCGCCATCGCCGCGGCCGCATGGCTGTGGGGCGCGTCGATGAATTCAAAGGCGTCCAGGTTGCGCCCCGCCGCCTTGGCCGCGGCCTCGACCTTTACCTTGGGTCCGATCAGCACCGGCACGATCATGCCCTTGTCAGCCGCTTCCAGAGCCGCGGTCAGGGACAGCGCGTCGCAGGGGTGCACGACGGCGGTCCGCACGGGGTCCATCGACGCTGTCGCGGCAATGAGCCGCGCGTACTGCGCGCCCGGCACATGCAGGTGTACGTCCGGCAGCAAGATGCGCGGGCGGCGCACCTTGTCGCGCGGCGCGATGACCTTTGCCACGCCCTCGATCACCATCTTGCCTTGCTGGTTCGTGCAGGTGCAGGTCAGCAGCAAGCGGCACTTGGCCTGCTTCTCCGTCACCTCCACCCGCACGGTCACGGTGTCGCCGACCGCCACCGGGGCCTCGAAGCTCAGCGTCTGGTTCAGGAATATCGTCCCCGGCCCGGGCAGTTCGGTCCCCAGCACGGTCGAGATCAGCGCACCGCCCCACATGCCGTGGGCGATGATGCCGTGGAACATGTCGTCCCTGGCGTAGTCCGAATCGACGTGGGCGGGGTTCACGTCGCTCGACATCACGGCGAAAAGCTCGATGTCCCGCGATGTCAGGGTGCGGGTGATTTCGGCGTGATCCCCGACAGCGATCTGGTCGTAAGTCCGGTTCTCGATGAATTTTATCGGGGGGATGGGATCAAGCGCGGACATGGAGGCCTCCGTCGACATGGGCGATTTCGCCCGAAATACCGCGCGCGCCGTCGCTGGCGAGCATCACGGCGACATTGCCGACATCCGCGATCGTCAGATTGATATGCTCCGGCGCGCGTTCGCGGGCCGCGTCGATCAGCGCATCGAAATGTGCAATTCCTGACCCCGCGCGGGTCTTCAGGGGACCGGGAGAGATGGCATTGACGCGGATCTTGCGGGGGCCGAGTTCCACGGCCAGCGACCGCAGCGTGGCTTCAAGCGCGGCCTTCACCGGGCCCATAATGTTGTAATGATCGACTACCTTCTCGCCGCCGTAATAGGTCATCGTCAGGATCGTGCCGCCATTGGTCATCAAGGGTTCGGCCAGCCGCGCCATGCGGATCAGCGAGTGGACGGAGACATCCATGGCGCGGGAAAATCCGGCAGCCGAGCAATCCACGACACGCCCGTGCAGGTCCTCCGCCGGGCAAAACGCGATGGAGTGGACGAGGATATCGAGCCGCCCCCAGCGGTCCTTGACGGCGGCGAAGACCGCCTTCATTTCGCCAGGTGCCTCTACGTCCAGCGGCAGCAGCAGCTTCGCCCTCACCGCGTCGGCGACCGGCTGCACGTAGGGTTTGGCCTTGTCGTTCACGTAGGTGATTGCCACGTCGGCGCCTGCATCCACGAAGGCCTGCGCGCAGCCCGTCGCGATGGAGTGCTCGTTCGCCACGCCAACCACCAGCGCGACCTTGCCTGCCAGCACGGTCATTGCTGCATCACGTATGTGCCGGGGGCGTCGCAGATCGCTTTCATCGCGCCCGAGTGCGCACCCATATGGGGTGGTGCCACGGGTTTGCCGGAGCGCTTGTCGAGCCAGCCCGCGAGGGCCTCCCACCACGATCCTTGCTTCGCGGTCTTGCCCGCCATCCATTCGTCGGGGTCGCGGTAGGGCGCCGTCGCCGCAGTATCGCCGATGCGGAAATGGCGGTTCGGGTGGCCGGGTTCGGACACGATCCCGGCGTTGTGGCCGCCGCTCGTCAGCACAAAAGTGACATCAGTGTCGGCGAGAAGGTGCATCTTGTAGACGGACCGCCAGGGGGCCACGTGGTCGTCTTCCGTGCCCACCACGAAGATCGGCGCGCGGATGTCCGCCATCGCGATGGCCTTGTCGCCGACGCGGTAGCGCCCTTCGGCCAGATCGTTGTTCAGGAACAGCTTGCGCAGGTATTCCGAATGCATCCGGGCAGGCATGCGCGTGGCGTCCGCGTTCCAGGCCATCAGGTCGAAGGCATCGCCGCGCTCGCCCATGAGGTAGTCGCGGATCGCGGGCCCCCAGATCAGATCCCGCGCGCGCAGCAGGACAAAGGCCCCGGCCATCTGGTCGGACGAGAGATAGCCCTTCTCGGCCATCATGTCCTCGATCAGCGTAACCTCGCTGTCGTTGATGAAAAGCCGCAAGGGACCGGCTTCGGTGAAGTCCACCTGCGCCGCCAGCATCGTGACGCTGGCAAGCCGGTTGTCCCCATCTCGCCCCATCGCCGCCGCCGCGATGGCGAGCAGCGTGCCGCCAAGACAATAGCCCACCGCATGCAACTTCGGCACCTTTGTGATCGCGAGTGCGGCGTCGATCGCCGCCATCACACCCATCTCGCGGTAGTCTTCCATCCCAAGGTTGCGGTCCCCCTCGTCGGGGTTCTTCCACGACACCATGAACACGGTGAAACCCTGCGCCACGAGGAACCGGACCAGCGAGTTCTGCGCCGAGAGATCGAGGATGTAGTATTTCATGATCCAAGCGGGCACGATCAGGATCGGCTCGGGACGTACCTCTTGGGTGGTAGGCGCGTACTGGATCAGCTCGATCAGGTCATTGCGGAACACCACCTTGCCGGGCGTTGTGGCGAGGTTGCGACCGACCTCGAAGGGTTTCGGACCCTCCGGTGTCTTCCAGGCCTTGCGCATCACGTCTTCGGCCAGGTTTCTGGACCCGCGCACGAGGTTCTGGCCCAATTCGGTCCGGGTCGCGGCCAGAACCTCAGGGTTGGTAGCCGCGAAGTTCGAGGGCGCGGTACTGTCGGAGATCATCCCCGCGACGAAGGACATCAGGTTCTCGTGGGCGGGGGTGACGCCGTGCACGCCGGTGACCGCATCTTGCCACCATTGCCAGGAGCGCTGATGCGCCTTGCTCCATGCGTTGAACGGATACTTCTGCCAGGGCGCGCCGGAGAACCGGCGGTCGGGTGCGGCGTCGGACTCCTCTTCCTTCTGACGGATACCGAAGGAAGCGGCCCAGATCGCATGGCCGTCGCGCAGCGCCTGTTCGCCAAGCTGCATCTGCTTGCCGGGCGATGTCGCCAAGTGCACGGCCCAGTCCATCCAGGCCTCCCCCAACACGGAAGGCGACAGCCCCCCGGTCGCCTTGGCAAGGCTTGCGTGGGTCATGCGGTCGAGCATTTCGAAGGGCGTTTCGGGGACTGCGTCAGGCGCTGGTGCAGGCCGGGGATCGGGGACCTGCGCGGTGGTGTCGAGCGGCTGCGACGTGATCAGCTTGAGTTGTTCGGGCATGGGGCCTTTCAATGGACGACGCAAGAAGCGCGTCCTTTGCCCCGGTCATAGACTCGGTGCCGCACTGCGGCATTGATCTGGGTCAGTCCCGACGGGTATTTGCCGCATGGCCAGCCGTCAGCGGGCGGCAGCCGCTCCGGTTCCCAGTTCGATAATCTCCGCCGTGATCGCCTCCTGCCGTACCCGGCGCAGGGTGCCCTCGAACGTTTCCAGTTCCTGCGCGATCTGGCTGCCTGCCGCCGTCATCGCCTCCATCCGCGCTTCGTTCTCGGCGGCGAAGGCGTGAAGCGCGGCCTTGCAGATCTGCGCGTTGAAGTAGTCCTGCCCGAGAGCTGAGATCAGCGCTTCCTCGGGCAGTTGCATCAGGGGCCGGTCGCCTGCTGTGGCAGGAAGATCGGTGAGGTCGATAGGGAAAAGCCGTTGGCGCAGCAGTCCCGGACGGCCCGAGGCCCAGCTGGTGAAGACCACGTCGAGGCTGTCGATGCGCTCCTCCGCCACGGCGTGATAGATCGCGGTCGTGATCTTGTCGGCCAGCTTGGGGATGCCCGGCGTGTGCGAGGGCAGGGGAGCCGTCCAGTGGGGCGTTATCCTGCGGGAGGCGGCAACGGAGAGCCCCCGCGTGCCGACGAGAAAGAGGCGCGCCGGAGCAGTGTCGCCGATGCTGTCGAGCACCCTTTCGCTGAAGGCGCCGGCGAAGCCCTGCTCGGCCCCGAAGAGCAGCAGGCCGGTCTTGACATTGTCTTCGTCCGGCGCGGATGCCGCGGCATCCTTCGGCAGCACCTGCGCCATCGCCGCGGCGATGGTCTCGGCATAGCTGTCTACAGCGCCCACCTGCGCGCGCGCGACATGCGCGCGGGCGGCGGCGATGCCCTTCATCGCGTTCACGACCGCGCCGAGTTGTCGGATACCTTCAATCCGTGCGCTGATGTCGGCGAGGCGCTCGGTCATGCCGGGGTCTTGGTTTCGCCAAGGGACTTGGCCAGCGTGGTCAGCACCGCCAGCAGGCCCGTGCGCGCCTTGTCGTCGAGCGTGCCTTTGTCGGTCAGTCCGGTGAGGAAATCTGCCGCGTCCCGGTCCAGTGTTGCGGGCAGCGCAGCGCGGAACGCTGTCACGGCGCTGACCGGCAGCGCGTCCAGCAGCCCGGCCTGCACGGCGAGCATAAGCGCCACCTCGTCGGCCAGCCGGAACGGCACGTGCTGACCTTGGCGCAACGCTTCCCTGATCCGTGCCCCGCGCGTCAGCTGATCGCGCACGCGACCGTCGGGCATGCCCCCGAAACGGGTGAAGACCTCGAGCTCCAGAAACTGCGCGTAGTCCAACCGTAGCGTGCCCGCCGCCTTGCGCAGCACCTTTGCCTGCGTCTTGCCACCGACGCGACTGACGGACAGGCCCACGTCTACGGCAGGTTTCTGGCCCTGGTGAAAGAGCGCGGCGTCCAGCACGATCTGCCCGTCGGTGATGGAGATCAGGTTGGTCGGGATATAGGCAGACAGGTTCCCCGCCACCGTCTCCGCGATGGGCAGGGCGGTCAGCGAGCCGCCGCCGCGCTCCTCCGAAAGCTTGGACGCGCGCTCCAGCAGGCGCGCGTGGATGTAGAAGACGTCACCCGGATACGCCTCGCGCCCCGGCGACTGACGCGTCAGCAGCGCGATCTCTCGGTGGGTGGCCGCGTGCTTGGACAGGTCGTCGAAGACGATCAGCGCGTGTTGCCCCTTGTCGCGGAAGTATTCTGCCATCGACATGCCCGCATAGGGCGCGATCCACTGCAGACCGGGCGCTTCGGAGGCGCCCGCCACGACGACGATGCAGCGCGAGAAGTTGCCGTGTCGCTGCAACGCGTCGATGGCGCGGCGGACAGAGGAGGTCTTCTGCCCCACGGCCACATAGATGCAGATCATGTCGCTGGCGGCCTGCGCGATGAGCGCGTCGACGGCCAGTGTCGTCTTGCCCGTCGAATGATCACCCACAATAAGCTCGCGCTGTCCGCGTCCCAGAGCGAAGAGCGTGTCGACCACGACCACTCCGGTCTGGACCGGCTCCGTCACGAGGTCGCGCTCGATGATCGAAGGCGCGGGCTGCTCGATGGGCAGATGCGCCTCCGCCAGAACCGGCCCCTTGCCGTCGAGCGGGTGACCCAAAGGGTCCACGATCCGACCCAGCAGCGCCTCGCCCACCGGGACGTTCACCACGTCTCCGGTGCCGAAGACCGCATCTCCGGCCTGGACCTTGTTAATGCCGTCCAGCATGACACAACCGATCCGGTCGGGGTCCAGTACCCGCGCGAAGCCAGTCTGGCCGCCTTCGAAACGCAGCACCTCATCCAGCCGCACGTCGCGCAGGCCCGAGATCATTGCGACCCCGTCGCGGATCTCCTCTACACGGCCGCGATGTTCCGCGCGGGGGCCGAGGGTAGCACCCTTCAGCGCACCTTGCGCCGAGGCGACCCAGTCACGCGGCATTCTGGATCGCCTTCTGAACCACGTAGAGATCCGCCTGCCAGCTGTTGTGCAACACGAAATGCGGGCTGCGCAGTTCGAGCCCCGCGATTAGGGCGGGATCTGCGACGAAGCGCAGGGCGGGCACGCCGCCGAGCGCCTTGCGCACCGCCTTTTCGATAGCGGCCTTATCATCGCCCGGATCGCTCGGGCTAACCACCTCGATGCCCATCGGAGCATCGAGCAGGGAGGTTCGGTCGGCTTCTGGCATCTGCGAAATGGTCTCTACTAGCTGTGCCAGAAACGCTGCCTGCACTTTCGGGCTTTCGAGCCGCGCCAACAGACGCGCGGCAATTGTCAGCGCTAGATCGGTGGCCTGTGCTTCGTTGTCGGCCTGCGCCGTTTCGGCATCCTGCGCCGCCACTTTTCTTGTAGCGGCCAGAACTGCCTCTGCCGTTGTACGGGCCTCTGCCAGCGCAGCGTTGGCTTTCGCCTCGGCTTCGGCCCGTGCCGCATCCAGTGTCGCCCTGCGCTCCGCCGCGATGCAGTCGCGCGCCTTCGTCACTTCTGCCAGCGCAGTGTCCGCCTTGGTCTGCGCGACCGCCGCTGCGTCCGTTACCTTCTTGGCGGTCGTCTGGCGCGCCGTGATCGCCGCGGCCACGGGCCGCCAGAACACCCGCGACAGAAGCCACACGAGGACCATTACGTTGATTGCCTGCAGACCCAATCCCCAGAAGTCGATTGTCATGGGTTCAGGCCAGCATCGGGTTGGCGAACAACAGCAGCAGCGCGATCACGAGGCAATAGATCGCCGTTGTCTCGATCATCGCGAGGCCCACGAACAGGGTGCGCGAGATCGTGTTCGCGGCTTCGGGCTGGCGTGCGATTGCCTCCATCGCGGCGGCCACTGCGCGTCCCTCGGCAAATGCGGGGCCGATGGAGCCGAAGGAGACGGCGAGGGCGGCGCAAATCATGCTGACGATAGGGGCGTATTCCATCAGGAATCCTTTTTCTGGGGGGAAGGGGGTGCCTCGGGTTGGCCTTCTTCGACCGTGGCCGAGATGAAGACCATCGCGAGAACCGCGAAGATGTAGGCTTGGACCAGCCCCGTGAGCAGGTCGAGCGCCATCAAGGGGATCGGCACCAGAAGCCCGGCGAGCGAGGCCACGATGCCGACGACGAAGACGCCGCTCATCACATTGCCGAAGAGGCGCACGAACATGGAGAAGACGCGGGTGATGCTTTCGAGGATGTTGAGCGGGATCATCGCGATGTTGGGGGCCGCGAAGGACTTGAGGTAGCCGCCGACGCCCGCGCCGCGCACGCCGAACCAGATCACCGACAGGAATACGAGAACGGCCAGCGCGGCGTCTGTTTCCAGCTTGGCGGTCGGCGGCTCCACGCCGGGGATCAGCGAAGACCAGTTGGACACCAGGATGAACAGGAAAAGCGTGCCGATGAAGCTGCGATAGGGCGCGGGGGCGGCGCCGGTCGTTTCGCGGATCTGCGTGTCGATCGTGGTCACGATCAGTTCCAATACCGCCTGCCGCTTACCGGGTATCAGGTCGTGGCGCCGGGTCAGCAGGAAACCACCCGCCACGAGGATAGCCATGATCGCCCAAGTGGTCAGGATGGCCAGCGTGATCGGCACGGGGCCGAGGTGGAAGAGGGCGACGGAGTCCAGTGGCGAGATCATTATGCCTCCCGCCGCACTCGGTTGAGCATCAGCGCCTTGGCGCAGAGCACGCCCGCGAAGGCAGAGAGCAGGGCGAGCCCACCCGCTAGCACCGCGATGTACAGCGCCGCTGCCAGCATTGCTATCCGCGCCAGCGTGAGGGCCATTGCCATCAGTGGCTTGCCGTCGCGCAGGATCAAATCGGTCGTTGCCTTCAACGCGCGGAAATAACCGAACCCGATGAACAGTCCGCCGAAAAAGCAGAAAGGGAGAAGCAGCGACGGAGGTAGGGCGGCAAGGTCCATCATTTCGCGTTCATCCAGTTCCACGCGGTCCAGCCACCGACACAGAGACCCAGTATCATGCAGGGCGCGGTCCAGAAGATGCCTGCGCCGTAGTGCCCGTCCAGCCAGCGGCCAAGGAACATGCCTGCGAGGGTGGGCACGACGAAGATCCAGCCCAGCACGCCGATCTGCGCCAGCCTGCGACCGACGGACATGTCGCCCTCGCGCAGCCACTTGTCGCGGCGCGTGCGCCGCAGACGCGCTTCGACGATCAGCGGGTCATTTTCTGGCTCCGTCATCAGCGGAACGCCCCGGTATCCGCGCCGCCGTGCAGGCGGGTGACCATCTGCCGGATCGCGTTGAGTTGGAGTTGCACCGTCTCGTTGCGATCGACCTTCTCGGCGTCCGCGTCGGTCTGAAAGCGCTGGAGCACCTCGCTGTCTAGCGTGGCCAGATCGTCCCCCGCTACCGCCTCGCGCGTTGCGATGGAGACAGCGTCGCCGATGACAGTCAGCATCCCGCCGCGGACGGCGCAGAACCGTTCCACGTCACCCTCTTTCCAACAGACGATGGAGATCGTGAGACCTGTCAGGAAAGGCGCGTGGCCCGGCAGGATGCCAAAACTACCGGTCGCATCCTCTGCCCGCAGGGAGTCGACCTGCGCGTTCACGACGACAGAAAGGGGTGTCACGATCTGCAGTCTCACGCGGCTTCTTCCTTGGCAGGCTGAGCGGGGGCCGTCTGCACAGATTGTATATTTGCGTTGGGTTGGATCGGTGCAGTCTTCTCGCCGGACGGTTCGGCTGCAGGAGTGTTTTCGGATCTGTCGGGCGCACTCTTGTCCGAGGTCTCCGGCGTCGAGGCCGCTGCCTCCTTCTGCCGCGCATCCTCGAGCGTTCCGACCATGTAGAGCGAGCTTTCCGCCCACTTGTCCGCCTGACCGTCCAATATCCCGCGACACCCCTCCAGCGTATCGGCAAGCGAAGTGACGGTGGTTAGTTTGGCTTTAGTCATGCTGTCGATCTACGTTGCATTGCGGCGGGGCGTATTGATCTGCGTCAATCCCCCACGATC
>JBBSJO010000026.1:0-30365 GCA_038257185.1 Rhodobacterales bacterium
CGGCAGCGCCCCCCACCAGTCGGGACGGACCTCATCGAAGAGGACATGCAGCGCGAACCAGACCGACAGGTTGGCGATGACCCCCACGACGGCGGCGGTAATGGTCTGCAAGGCTCCGGCGAGGCGCGGCTGGGCAGAGATGCGGTCCATGTAGGGGCCGGCCAGGAAGATCCATAGAAAGCAAGGCGTGAAGGTGACCCAGAGCGCCAGCAGCCCCGCCGCCGCCGCACCGCCTAGGCCGGATTGCGCGAATCCTGCCAGCAGGGCCACGAACTCGGTCACGAGAATCAGCGGTCCGGGCGTGGTTTCGGCCAGCCCCAGCGCGTCGATCATCTGCGCGGTGCTGATCCATCCGTGGTCCTGCACCACCGTCTGGGTCATGTAGGCAAGCACCGCGTAGGCGCCACCGAAGGTCACCACCGCGAGTTTGGAAAAGAACAGCCCAAGCTGCAGGAGGAAATCCTGACCCAGCGCCCAGACCAGCAGCAGCGGTGCGGCCCAGAGCGCGCCCCAGACTGCCAGCGTGCGGCCTGTTCGGGCAGCCCGCAGGGGGGCAGCCTCCACCATCGCAGGGGCATCTTTCCGCCACATGCCGTAAAGTCCGGCAGCGAGGATGATCAGGGGAAAGGGCAGGCCAAGGGCAAAAAGGGCGATGAAGGACAGCAGGGCGATCACCCATCCCTGCCTGCCCTTCAAGGCCTTGCCCGCCACCTTGCGCAGGGCCTGGAACACCACCACCACCACAGCCGCCTTGATGCCCAGAAAGGCGGCCTGCACCAGCGGCAACTGTCCATACAAGGCGTAGCCAAGTGCCAGCACCGCGATGACAATCGCACCGGGGACCACGAAGAGAAGCCCCGCCAGCAGCCCCCCCGGCACCCCCCGCATCCGCCAGCCGGCATAGGTGGCAAGCTGCATCGCCTCCGGCCCCGGCAGCAGCATGCAGAGCGACAGCGCCCGCAGGTAGGCGGCCTCGGTGAGCCAAGGGCGTTGCTCGACCAGTTCGCGGTGCATCAGGGCGATCTGCGCCGCCGGGCCGCCGAAGGACAGGAGCCCGATGCGTCCGAAGATGCGGGTCATTTCGGGCCATGCGGGCGGGCTCATGATTTTCGATCCGCTGGCCAGTCGTGACCCTCGTCCGCCCCATCGCGTGCCCAGCGGTAGAGCGCGTCGTACATCGCCATCCCCGCCTTCAACTGTTCAAGGTCATCGCGGTATTGGCGCGAGAGGCCGACCGAAAGCGCCAGCAGACCGGCCGCCTGGGGGGAGCTTTCGTGGGTGTCGGTATCGGCGGCGCGGACAACGACGGCCAGACGGTCCAGCGCCTCCGATTGCAGGGCGAAAGTGTCGAGCATCGTGTCGAAGGTACACAAGGGGCCGTTGTGGGAGAAAGGGACATCCTCCACGTCGAAGGGCGTCGCACCATAGCGATCGGCCACACCCATGACCTCGGCGGGAGAGACGAACAGGAACCGCGCGTCCGGGTCCACGAAGCGGCGGATCAGCCAGGGGCAGGCGATGCGGTCAATCTTGGGGCGGTGGCGCGTCACCCAGAGCGTTGCGCCGTCCACGGGCGCGGGCAGGGCGGCCGCGGGCACACGCAGCGTGCCGGGGTAGTCGCGCCATCCGTACATGCCGCCCGAAAGGTACTCGGCACTCAGCCCGTCGGCACGCAGGCGCGCAACAAGGCCCTGACTGAGCTTGATGCCCCTCTGGCAGGTCACCACGCAGGGTCGCCCGGCAAGGCGCTGTTTCAGCCCCGCGAGATCGGTATGGGGATGACGGAAGGAACCGGGGATAAGATAGGGGTCTTCCGCAAAATCGGGATCTATGGAGATGTCCACGATGACGGGACACTCGGGCGTACCGATCAGGCGCAGGAGTTGCGGAACAGTGATTTCATTCGGGGCAGGCATGGGGGTGCATCCTTTGAGACGTTTCAGGATGCGATGCTTGGGCCATGGCCTCACGGGGCAATCGCGGACCCCATGACCCAAAGTCCGACAAACGCGCTGCCCTGTCAAGGTAGGTCGCGTCAGGCGTAAAGCCGGACCGCCGCCACGGAGACATCCGCCTGAAATTCGCGACCGATGGCCAGCACGCCCATGCGGCGCAGGTGTGCCGCGTTGAACGCGACCTCCGTGCGGTGCGCCTCGAACGCCGTGAAGGGCAAGCGCAGCGTCGTCCACTTCGGCGCGGCGGTGAATGGGTGGCGAAAGGACTGCCATGGCTCGTCCATGTCCGTCGTGCGCAGGCGCAGCTCGTATTTATGGCCATTGCCGCGCACTTCGATCTCGACGCCTGCCCATTCGGTCGCGTCAAAGGCAAGGCCGTCCGGGGACAGATCGAAAGCCATCTGGATGAACCCGCCATTGTTGTCGGTCGAGACCTCTCCCGTCAGCCGCGTGCCGGACCGGCCCCGCGAGGTGGCCTGGGAAATCCGGCCTGTGGAGACTCCGCCCATGACCGTATCGGCGACGTATTCCCATTCGGGGTTCAGGTCCTGCATCGATGTCTCCGCAATGGATCGCGCGTAACCTGCGCAGTTACACGCCACTAGCATCGTCCGGCACAATGAGAAAGGGAGGGTTTAAGTGCAGGTTTCTGTTGCCAGGTACCTGCGAACCCCGCCTTAAGTCGCTAAACTCAAGGACTTAATTTTCGATAGTTCCGGTCGCTTACGCGGCCATCGCCATCGGAGCACGATTGTCATTTGCAATTGTACATTTTGTACCGATAACGGTGGTAACTCACCGAGACAAAGCAACCCCTTTAGACGTTCGTCGATCCTGTTTCGACCCCATGACCGTCAAATGAACGGGTTTTGGTGGAGTCGCCGGGTACCGCCCCCGGGTCCGATCCGCTTATGACGAGCGCGTTTATGTCCATAGTCCCGAAGGACAAGAGTGAAGATAGGGCGCAAGCGCGCAAATTGCAAGGGGTCTGACCTGCTGTCGGTGCGGTGCGGCGTGCAAAAAGTTGGTGCGTGCCAAGCGCGGTCTGTGCATCCACTTTGGCCAAATGTGTCAATAACCTGTTACAAACCCGCCCTACCTTGGCGCCCGTGCCCACCACTTCCGGTGCGGCTTTGGGGATGACGTCGCGGAGCGACGGCCGGCCATGGCCGACGCCCGATGCGACGATTTGGAGTATCTATCTCATGAAACGAACAATGTTTTTGTCCGGCACCGCGATGGCGCTGGCCCTTGTCGCTGCAACACAAGGTGCTGCCGCAACCTGCATACCGTCGGGCCTTGTCCTGACCTGTGACACGGTGCCGAGTGATCCCGTCGCTTCCGCCACGGCAAACCAGACCGTCGTGATCACCACAACCGGATCGGTCGTCAGCGACGACCGCGACACACATGCCATCGCGCTTGCCGGCGATGCCTCGACAATCACCAATGACGGTACGATCAGCCAGACTGACATCCGCAACAACGGGTATGCAATCACGGGCACGGGGAACGGGCTTGCGATCGTCAACAGCGGTCTGATCGAGAGTGGAGACCGTGCAATCGAAATGCTCGGCGGTTCCGGAATGTCGCTGACCAACAGCCTCGGGGCGACGGTATCGGCGCGGCGTCAGACGGTGCGGTCGCTTGAAGGCGTCGAGGACGCCTATGTCCTGAACGCGGGCACGATCCGGTCAGAGGACGGCCGCGCGCTGCAATTGCGCGGCAACGGGGCCACCGTCATCAATTACGGCGATATCATCGGCGGCGAGGAAGTGATCGAGGCGCGGGGCGACTTCTATCTGGAGAATTACGGTAACATCTACCTGAATTCACCGACGAGTCTGGAAGAAGACGGCGTCCAGTTCGCCAACGGTGAAGTCCAGAACCACGGCAGCATCACCGGCAGCGATGACGGCATCGACATCGACGAGGGGAAGATCACGAACCACTCTGGCGCGGTGATCCTTTCCACTGCGCCCGATGCCGCCGACAACAGCGGTATCGACATCGACCCGGTATTCGAAGACGGCGTCTCTGTCGTGCGGCCTGCCGGTCCGGTGCTGATCACCAATGCGGGCCGGATCGAAGGGCCGTCGGCCATCGGCTCTGACCCGGCATCGGAATCGGAAGTCACCATCGTCAACACCGGCCAGCTTGTCGGTCGCGGCGCTGCCGCCATCCGGCTGGCATCGGGGCAGGGCGACAGCGAGCTTTCGCTGAGCGGGGCCAGCGAGATCATCGGCGACGTGCTTTTCGGTGCCGGTGACGATCTGGTGCGGATCGGGGCGATCACCTCCGGTCTGCTGGCGGCAGGGGTTTTCGACGGCAGCGCGGGATTCGACACCGTGATGTTCGACGGCTTCGATCTGCTGGACTTCGGGAGCTTCGATGTCAGTGGCAACGAGGTGATGCTGTCGTTCCTGTCGGCGGGCGACCTGCTGACGGGGCGGTTCCTGAACTTTGAGACCTGGAGCGTCGGTGGGACAAGCTACTCGACTGCCGCGCTGAGCGCCCTGCTGTCCCCCGCGCAGGTGCCGCTGCCTGCCGGATTGCCGCTGTTGCTGGTTGGTCTTGGCGGGCTGGCCTTGGTGCGCCGCCGGAAGTTTGCCTGACCGACCTATCTGAACCGTGAGAGGGGCGCCACGTCGGGTGCCCCTTTTCATCAGGAATTGCGTTTGCGTCTGAGGTGCCAGATCGCGGCACCGCCTGCGATCACCAGTGCCGCGATAGCCGCGACGGCGATGTGTTCTGGGCGGGACAGCCTGCGCAGGACACGGGCCATGAATTCTCCGATGGCGACGCCGAAGATGGCATAGGCCAGCGCCCAGGTCACCGCCGAAACGGCGGCATGGGCGGCAAAACGGCGGGTGGCGATGCCCGATTGCGCCAGCACCAGCGGACCGATTATCCGCATGCCCGGAATGAATCGGAACACGCTGGCGAGCTTGTGCGGATTGCGGTTCACGCTGCCCATGGCGCGGGCAACCACCGGCCGGGCCAACTGCCGCTGCATCCAGGGGTGCTGCTGATAGCGGCGCGCGGTCAGGAAGAACCCGAAATCTGCCATGAATGCCCCCGTCGCGGCGACCGCGGCAACGTGCCAAAGCGACAAGTAACCGTGATGCGCCATGACGCCTCCGGCAATTGCGGCCGTTTCACCCTCGAGAAAGCAGCCGAGGAAGACAGCGATCAGCCCGTAGTCTGTAATAAAGCTCTCGATGCCCATGGCCTCCCGGCGCGCCCGCTGTCAGGCGCGTAAGGGGGCAATCTTTCAGGGGATGGGCAGCAAGGTCAACCCCGGCATGGCGCCGGGTTCAGGTGTCTGCAGCGAAGGATCGTGTCACTCCGCCGCAATCTGCTGGACGTAGTATCGGGGCAGGGTCAGCACAAAGACACTGCCCTCACCCTCGACAGAAGTCACTGAGAGGCTGCCGTCATGGGCGAGCGCGATATCGCGCGAAATCGCAAGTCCAAGTCCGGTGCCGCCGTGACGGCGCGTGGCGCTTGAATCGACCTGGTGGAATGGCTCAAAGACCCGGGCCGTCTCGTGCTCGGGGATGCCGATGCCGCTGTCGCGCACGGCGATTTCGATGACCTCCTCGTTGGCCGTCACGGTCAGACCGATGCTGCCTTCATCGGTGAACTTGGCCGCATTGCTGATCAGGTTGATCAGCACCTGCTGGATGCGCTTGGCATCGGCCTGGGTCTGCGCCGCCTCCAGTGTCACGTCGAAGGTGAGGCCCTTGTTCTCCACCAGCGGGCGCATCTGGTCGACAGCGGGCATCACGATTTCTTCGATCTCCAGCGGTGTCCGGCTGACCGAGAGGTTGCCTGAGTCTATCTTGGCAAAGTCGAGCACCTCGTTGATCAGCGTCATCAGATGGGTGCCGGAGCGTTCCGCCATTTCCATCATCTGCGTGACCTGCGCGGAGGCGGCTGCCGCCAGGGGCGTGAAGTCTTTCGCCAGATCGGGCCGTTTGTCCAACGCATCCATCAGGGCGCGTTGCGCGGGCAGGCGGTCGATGTTGCGTGCCAGCCGGACCTGACCCAGGATGACGGTGAGCGGTGTGCGCAGTTCGTGGCTCAGCACGCCCATGAAGTCGGTCTTGGCGCGGTTGGCCGTCTCTGCCGCCAGCTGCGCCTGCTTGAGGTCGGTGACATCGATGCGCAGGCCCACGATGCTGCCATCGGGCATCCTGCGGTCCGAGGTGCGGATCACCCGGCCCCCGGGCATGATCTGTTCGACTTCGCTGTTGCCCTGGTCTTGCCGGGCGAACCATTCGGCTGTCCATTCCTCTTCGCGACCCACCGCGTCTGGGACGAGGCCCTGCTGCACGCTGTCGATAACCAGACTGGCATAGGAGGTGCCGACTGCGGGATCGCCCAGCATCGGGTGCAGTTGCTTGTACTTGGCATTGTTCAGCACCAGTTTGCCGTCGGGCCCGAACATGACAAAGCCGTGGTCCAGCGCCTCGATCCCGTTGGTCAGCCGTGATTCCGCCACCTGCTGTTTGCGTGCCATCCCCAGCACGGCCCTCAGCGATAAAACCACGGCGGCGACAAACAAAAGACGAATGAGCCAGCGCACCTCGAAATCCGGGCGCTGCGTGGGCCAGCCGCCTTTCAGGACGGCCGCCAGTTCCCACCGCCCGAAGGGAAACTTGAACTCCAGCCGGACCGGGTCGCTGTCCAGCGCATCCGTGCTGCCCAGCATCACCGCGCCCGCGCCGGGCCTGTCTGGCACCTCACGGATGAGAATGTCGTAGGTCCGTTCGATTTCCGGAAGACCCAGATTGGCGATGAAGGCATCGAAATCGATCGCCACGGAGATCAGGCCCCAAGGCCGACGCTCGGTGCTGCCCTCGGACGGGGGCAGCAGGACGGGCTTGCGCAGGATCAGGCCGCGCCCGCCCTGGACGAGTGCCACAGGACCCGTCATCAGCCCGCTGCGGCTCTGCATCGCTTCCTTGACCTTGGTCCACTGCGCAGCATTGCTTCGGTAGTCCAGCCCAAGCACCTGTTCGTTGCCCGACAACGGATAAATGAGGGTCACGACGAGATCACGTGCCGCAGCCATGCTGATGATGTCGGGCCGCGTATCCGTAATGCTTCTGGCGCGGCGCGCGAAGTCCGCCTGGCCCAGGTCGGGAGCTTCGCTCAGAATAGCGGCCATCTCGCTGATGGCCAGCACCCGGTCCGTGATCTCGCTTTCGATGCGTTCGCGCAGGTCGATCAGCTGAATTCGGGCCTCGATGTCGAGATCCTTGCGGTAGGCGTCATAGCCCAACCTTTCGATCTTGGCCGCAAATCCCAGCATGACGGCAGCGACGACCGCGAGACCAAGCCACGTTTTCGTGCGCAGGCTCAGCCATGGTGCGCGCGCTGTCCCTGCGGGATGGTCCACCGGTCTCTCCTTTCCATGCCTGCCTCCGCCGGATGCTGTTCCAATGCCAAGGCCGCGCCCGATCTTTTGACCAGCTAACGCATATGCGCGCCTGCAGCCTATACATCTTTGATCGGTAATTGTGTCAAAAATGCAACCTGTGACTGATTTGACTCATGTCGCAAGGGTTTTGCCTCATATGGCAAGGACTGGGAGCAAGGCTGAAAAAATGCGGGGTCTCAAGCCGGATCGCGGTCCCTGCGTGCGGCAAAAACCCGATGCGCAAGGGTTTGCGTCTCTTCCTCCAGCGCCGTCAGGCCCGCCGTGACAGCAGCGGCGTTCCGCGCGGCCACCGCATCCGCTATTGCGCCGTGAAGTGCGACGATCCGCGCGCGGTCCCGGGCCGTGAAGGTGATCATGTTCATCAGGGGCTGCATCGCCTCCACTGCACCCGCAAGCTGGTAGGACAGCACCGGATTGCAGGCTCCGTCGACCAGTGCACGGTGAAAGGCCACGTCCGAGGCGCAGAAGGCCTCGTCCGTGAGACCGGGTTGGCTCTGACGATGCACTTCGGCCCGCATCGCGGCCAGGTGGTCGGCGGTGCAGCGGGCAGCGCTCAGGGCGGCGCAGGCCCGCTCCAGCGTGAAGCGCGCCTCGCACGCGGTCTCGAAGCTGACGTCGTTCATGCTGAGCAGGAGGGTGGAGGTCGTGATCTGCTGCGCCTGTGCCGCCTCGAAGCTGAGGCGGTTGACAAAGGCCCCTCCCGTGGCCCCCCGCTGGGTGCGGATCAGCGATTGCGCCGCCAACCGCTTGAGGGCCTCGCGCACCGTGGGGCGGGAAACGGAGAATTGATCGGCCAGTTCCGCCTCTGACGGCAGGCGTTCGTCGACGATGAGGCGGCCCTCAACGATGGCGTCCCGGATCGCGGCGGCGATCTGGGCGGAGAGGTCGGCGGGGCTGCTGGGGTCGATTTTCATTTGTCATACATTTAAATGTCTGACATTCATTTGGCAATATTCGAGTCGTCTGCCTTGGAGAATCCATGAATCCCGTCGTCCGATCCTCGTTGTGGCTGGCCTTTTTCGGGCTGGTGCTGGCGGCGTGGTGGATGATGTATGGCATGGCAATGGACATGGATGTCGATCTGCTGGGGCGTCCGGGGAGGTTGGGCGAGGCCATGCGCGGCATGGATCCGGGCATGGACATGGACATGCCGATGGCGCGTTTCGGGCCGCTTTTCGTGATGTGGGGCGCGATGATGGCGGCGATGATGCTGCCGACGCTGGTGCCCACCTTGCGCAGTTATGAGGATCTTATGGTCAGTGCCGACGGCACGCGCGTCGGCTGGGTCGGTGTCATTGCGGGGTACTTCGCGATCTGGCTTCTCTTCGCGGCGCTCATTGCGGGGGTGCAACTGGCGCTTCTGTTTGGCGGCGTGGTCGATATGCTTGGCATCGCACGCTCGCGCTGGTTCGCGGCGGCCCTGCTGCTGGCGGTGGGGTTGTTCCAGTTCACCCGCGCAAAGGAGATTTGCCACGGTGTTTGCCATTCGCCGATGATGTATTTTCTGGGCCACTGGCGGACAGGCTTTGGGGGCGGATTGCGCATGGGGCTTGGGCTTGGCACCTTCTGCTTGGGATGCTGTTGGGGCTTCATGGTGCTGGGCTTTGCCGGAGGGGTGATGAACCTGGCCTGGATGGGGCTCGCCACGCTGTTCATGGTGCTGGAAAAGCTGCCGCAGATTGGTCACTATGTGACGAAACCCATGGGTGTTGTCCTCATCTTCGGCGCATGCGTCGTGGCGGGCTGGCCCCTGATTGCAGGAGGATAAGATGCCACCCAAGACGCGCCCCGACGCCGACAGGCTGCCCATTTCGCAGCGCATCGACAGCCGGATGCCGAATCCGGCCCGCCGCCGGATGAACCCGACAAGCTGGGAAATCAAGGGCGAGTTGTTCATGAACTGCTCCTGCGAGGTGGTATGCCCCTGCGGCATTTCGCTGGGTCAGCATCCGCCGACCTATGGCTACTGCCAGACCTGGTTTGCGCTTCAGATCGATGAGGGACATTACGAAGGTGAAAGCCTTGGCGGGCTGAACGTCGCCCTTCTGATCGATATTCCGGGGCGCATGGCGGAGGGCAACTGGAAAGTCGCGGCCTACGTCGATGAGGCGGCAAGCGGGAAGGCCTACAACGGCATTCTGCAAATCCTCACCGGGGCGGCGGGTGGCAACACGGGTGTGTTCAATTTCCTCGTCTCGGAAATTCTGGGAGCCGAACGCGAGAAGGTCATCATCGAACGCGACGGTCGCCGCCGCAAGATCATCGTGGGCCGCAAGATTCAGGGTGAGATCGAGATGATCCCGGGCAAGGATCCCGAGGTTCCGGTGTCGATGCAGAACACCCAGTACTGGATGGGTCCGACCATCTACCCTGCGGTCGGTCTGAAGTCCAAGGTGCGCGACTACGGCCGCGTCTGGGACTTCGAGGGCAAGTCGGCGGACATCATACCGATCCACTGGGGCGGTCCGGGGCGCATATGATCACGACCGACTATGTCCAGACGATGGCGCGCTACAATGCATGGCAGAACAGAGGGTTGCGCAAGGTCGTTGAAGTCATGGATGAGGCGGAACTCACTCGGGATCGCGGCGCGTTCTTCAAATCCATCTTCGGGACCGTGAACCATCTGCTTTGGGCTGACCGGATGTGGATGAGCAGGTTCAGCAGCGATGTCTCCGCGCCGGAGGGCGGCATCAAGGGAAGCACGGAGCTTACCCCCACGATCTCCGTCTGGGGGGCGGAGCGGTTCCGGATGGACGGGCGCATCCGCATCTGGGCCGAAACCCTGCGCAATGTCGATTTGCGCAACAACCTTACGTGGCATTCGAGCGCCATCGGGCGCGAGGTCACCAGGCCGATGGCGCTTTGCGTAGTGCACATGTTCAACCACCAGACCCATCACCGGGGACAGGTCCACGCCATGCTGACCGCCGCCGGGGTGCGGACGGAAGACACCGATCTCTTTGTCATGCCGGAGGAGCTCTGATGCCGCTCATCGCCCCGTCGCGCCGGGTCAGGCGCACGCCCTTTTCCGACGGTGTGGAGGCGGCGGGGGTCAAGGCCTATACTGTCTACAACCGCATGCTGCTGCCGACGATGTTCGAGAGCATCGAGGAAGACTACCGCCACCTCAAGACGGCCGTGCAGGTCTGGGACGTCGCCTGCGAACGGCAGGTGGAGTTGCGCGGGCCGGATGCGGCCAGGCTGATGCAGATGCTTACGCCACGCGACCTGCGCGGGATGCTGCCGGGGCGGTGTTTCTATGTGCCTATCGTCGACGAGACGGGGGGCATGCTGAACGATCCCGTCGCGGTGAAGCTGGCCGAGGACCGCTGGTGGATTTCCATTGCCGACAGCGACCTGCTGCTCTGGGTCAAGGGGATTGCCATCGGCTATCGGCTGGACGTGCTGATCGACGAGCCGGACGTGAGCCCGCTGGCCGTGCAGGGGCCGAAGGCGGACGACCTTATGGCGCGGGTCTTTGGCGACGCGGTGCGCGATCTGCGGTTCTTCCGCTTCGGGCAGTTCGATTTCGCGGGGCGGTCGCTGGTGGTGGCACGCTCCGGCTACTCCAAGCAGGGCGGGTTCGAGATTTACGTGGAAGGCGGCGACATCGGGATGCCGCTCTGGCACGCGCTTTTCGAGGCGGGGCGCGACCTTGATGTGCGGGCGGGCTGTCCGAACCTGATCGAGCGGATCGAGGCGGGATTGCTGAGCTACGGCAATGACATGACCGACGACAATACGCCCCATGAATGCGGTCTGGGCCGGTTCTGCGACACGCAGACGGCGATCGGCTGCATCGGCCGGGATGCGCTGCTGCGGGTTTCGAAGGAAGGGCCGGTGCAGCAGATCCGGGCGATTTCGATTGCTGGCGATGCGGTGCCGGGGTGCGACAGGGTCTGGCCCGTGACGGCGAAAGGCAAGGTCGTGGGGCAGGTGACTTCTGCTGCGTGGAGTCCGGATTTCGGGACCAATGTGGCCATCGGTATGGTGCGGATGACCCATTGGGATGCCGGAACGGCAGTGCAGGTTGCAACCCCGGCAGGGGTGCGCGACGCTGTGGTTCAGGAAAATTTCTGGCTGTAGGGCGCGCCGAGGGGGCGAGGGGCCAGCCCCTCGCGCTCCCCGGAGGTTTATTTGGCAAGATGAAGCAAGGGCCAAGTGCCCGGAATGGAGAGATGGATGTTCGATGCACTGGTTGTGACCAAGGACGATGATGGAAAGACCCACGCCGAGGTGACGCAACTCGGTCTGGAAGACCTGCCGCATGGGGAGGTGACGGTGGCCGTCGAGTATTCGACCGTGAACTACAAGGACGGGCTTTGCATCGGGTCGGGGGGCGGGCTGGTCCGGAACTATCCGCATGTGCCGGGGATCGACTTTGCGGGCACGGTGGAGGCGTCCGACGACGATCGCTACAAGCCCGGCGACAAGGTGGTGCTGACCGGCTGGCGTGTGGGAGAGGCGCATTGGGGCGGGTATTCCCAGAAGGCGCGGGTCAAAGCGGACTGGCTGGTCCCGTTGCCCGACGGTCTGGACACCCGGCAGGCGATGGCGGTGGGCACGGCGGGCTTTACGGCCATGCTGGCCGTGATGGCGCTGGAGGATCACGGGATCAAGAAAGGTCCGGTGCTGGTCTGCGGTGCCGCAGGCGGCGTTGGATCGGTCGCGGTGGCAATCCTGGCGGCGCTTGGCCACAAGGTGGCGGCGGTCACGGGGCGGCCCGAGACGGCGGATTACCTGAATTCGCTGGGGGCCACCCGGATCGTGGCGCGCGAGGAGATCAACGAGACCGTCAAGCGCCCGCTGGAGGGGGAGACCTGGGGCGGCTGCGTCGATGCCGTGGGTGGTGCGATGCTGGCCCGGGTGCTGGGGCAGATGGAATACGGGGCGTCGGTTGCCGCTGTGGGGCTGGCTGGCGGGGCGGCCCTGCCTGCGACGGTCATTCCCTTCCTGCTGCGCGGGGTGAACCTGCTGGGGATCGACAGCGTGTTGCAGCCCTATGACAACCGCGTGCGGGCCTGGAAGCGGATCGCCAGGGACCTGCCGATGGACAAGCTGGAAGCGATGGTGCAGCCCGCGACGCTGCGGGACCTGCCCAAGCTGGGGGCCGATATCCTCAAGGGTCAGGTCAAGGGCCGGGTCGTCGTCGACCTCAACGCATGATCGCGCGCGCCTGTCCGGTGCCGGGAGATGCACTGTTGCATGCCTATACTGGGCAGGAGGCGACCTATACCGATTGCTTTGAGGTGATGTCGCCCTTCGCTGTCGCCCTGCCGGAGTTCATCGCGGCCTTCTACAGCACCTGGCTGTTCCGGTTGGAACGGCTTGTGCTCGGCGTCGTCCTGCGGCGGCGCATCCGCGATGCGGAGGTGGAGGCATTGGCCGAGGGGGCGGACCGGTTCGCCGTCTGGCGCGTCGAGGCGCGGGAAGCGAGGCAGATATTGTTGTGCCAAAAGGGGGGTGCAACGCGATCTTGGCTGGCCGTCGCCGCCAAGGACGGGGGCGCCACGCGGCTTCTCTTTGGCAGTGCGGTCGTGGCGCAGGACGGCAGGCCCTTGTCACGCACGGTGGTCTGGCTGACCTCGCTGCACCGGCTCTATTCGCGTTCGCTGCTGCGAATGGCAGAACGCAAGTTGCGGTCCGGCTGAACTTGCGCCTATCCTGCGCCGAAATGCGATCAGGGGAGCCGTGCGATGCCGGGTTATGACGACGACAACATCTTTGCCAAGATCCTGCGGGGCGAGATCCCCAGCTTCAAGGTCTTCGAGGACGATGAGACCTTGTGCTTCATGGACATCATGCCTCGTGCCGACGGACATTGTCTGGTGATCCCCAAGACACCCTGCCGCAACATGCTCGATGCCGCCCCTGCGCAGCTTGCCGCCTGCATGGCGACGGTGAATCGTGTTTCCAATGCCTGCATGACGGCCTTCGGGGCGGACGGCATCACCTTGCAGCAATTCAACGAGGCGGCGGGGGGGCAGGAGGTGTTCCACCTCCATTTCCACATCCTGCCGCGTCATGAAGGGGTGTCGCTGCGCGCGCCGGGCAAGATGGGGGATATGGCAGGGATCAAGGCGCAGGCGGAGAAGATTGCGGCGGCGATGGGCTGACCTCCCCGAAAACGAGACGATAGGGCGGGCAACCGGACCACCGGGTTGCAATCAAGTCTGCCTCTTTTATGATCAGTTGTATCAATCCGCTAAGAATGACCCGGCCCGTGCCTGAACACGGGGCGGTGCTTCGCATAGGAAAGGGACAGATATGACGGAAACCACCGCGGACGGCATCCCCGCACCGGAGGGTGCGGCGGATGTGATCGAGACCGATTACACAATCGGCCAGGACAACATCGAGACCAGGATCGGTCCATTTGGGATGGATATACACAATCCGGTCTTTCTGATCTCGGGGCTCGCCATCGTCGCATTCGTCTTCTACACACTTGTCCTGCCGGAACAGTCGGCTGCGGCGTTCTCGGCGATGTTCGCCTTCACCACGAAGAACTTCGACTGGTTCCTGATCGCTGCCGCGGACATCGTGGTCATATTTACACTGCTGCTGATCGTGACACCCTATGGATCCGTCCGACTGGGCGGGGCAGATGCGCGGCCCGATTACACCTATGTCGGCTGGTTCGCGATGCTTTTTGCGGCCGGTATGGGCATCGGACTCATGTTCTACGGGGTGTCCGAGCCGCTCACGCATTTCTCCACCGCCTTTGGCGAGACGACGATGGGCGACGGCGGGCTGCGTACCGACTGGGCTCCCTTGGGCGCGGCAACGGGGGATGAGCCGGGTTCCGTGCGCCTCGGCATGGCCGCGACGATCTATCACTGGGCGTTGCACCCTTGGGCGATCTACGCGACGGTTGCGCTGGCGCTGGCGCTCTTCACATACAACAAGGGCCTGCCGCTGACGATCCGATCGGCCTTCTATCCGCTGCTGGGCGAGCGCATCTGGGGCTGGCCGGGGCACGTCATCGACGTGATCGCAGTTTTTGCCACACTTTTCGGCCTCGCAACGTCACTCGGGTTCGGGGCAACGCAGGCCAACGCAGGTCTGAACGAGCTTTTCGGCGTGCCCATCGGGGTTACGACGGAGGTCATCCTGATCACCCTGATCACCGCCGTGGCGTTGGTGTCGGTGCTGCGTGGCCTCGACGGCGGGGTCAAGGTGTTGTCGGAGATCAACATGGGGCTGGCGGGCCTGCTGGCGCTCTTCACACTCTTTGTGGGGCCGACGGCTTTCCTGTTCGCGTTTTTCTGGGACAGCCTCAAAGCCTATGCCGAGTACCTTCCCGCGCTCTCCAACCCCTTCGGGCGCGCGGATGTGAATTATTCCCAGGGCTGGACGGCCTTCTACTGGGCGTGGTGGATCAGCTGGTCGCCTTTCGTCGGCATGTTCATCGCGCGCGTCAGCCGCGGCCGCACGGTGCGTGAGTTCGTGGTCTGCGTGCTGCTGATACCCTCGATGGTCTGCGTGTTGTGGATGTCGATCTTCGGCGGCACCGCGATCCATCAGGTTCTGACGGACAACTACACCGGCGCGCAGGATGCGGATCTGCCGTTGCAGCTGTTTCGGATGCTAGACCAGTTGCCGCTGGCCTCGATCACGTCCTTCATCGGTATCATCCTCGTGATCGTGTTCTTCGTGACATCATCTGACTCCGGCTCGCTGGTGATCGACACGATCACGGCGGGCGGCAAGGTCGACGCGCCGGTGCCGCAGCGGGTGTTCTGGTGCGTCTTCGAAGGCGCCGTGGCCATCGCCCTGCTGGTCGGAGGAGGCCTTGCGGCGCTGCAGTCGATGGTGATCTCCACCGGGCTGCTGTTCACTGTGGTCCTGCTGATCATGTGCTTCTGCATCTTCCGCGGGCTGCAAAGCGAGCGCGCCAAAATGCGCTGATCGCGTCGTGAACGATGCAAGATGGGGCGTTCTTCGCGGGGCGCCCCTTTTTTTTGCCGCCAGTCTTTGCGCATTCTGTTTGAGACCCCCCTATTCCCGGTAGGGTATACAAAAACAACCCCGGGATAAGACCAACAATATCAACTACAGGGAGACAAGGGACATGGCACTCAAGCCACCATTGATGAACCTGCCGATCAAGACGGCAGACAGCGGTTTTTATCGCGGATTCAGCATCGACGTCACGATCACGGCGAAGATCATCATCGGCCTTCTGGTCATCTGGGCCGTGGCCTTCCCCGAACAGGCCGGCGGCGTACTGGCCGGTCTGAATGGGTTCATCCTCACCAACTTCGCGACATGGTATGTCTGGGTCATGGCGTTCTTCGTGATCGTCTGCGTCGTTCTGGCGCTTTGGCCGACAGCTGGCAGGCTCAAGATGGGCTTGCCCGACGACAAGCCGGAGTTCGGCAACTTCTCGTGGTTTTCCATGATGTTCGGCGCCGGCATCGGGGTCGGCATGCTGACCTGGGCCGTGGCCGAGCCGATCTATCACTTCGGTAACAACCCGGACGTGATCCAGGGCTTTGCCGCGGGCAAGGGCGAAGACAACATCCTGAATGCCTACAAGTGGTCGTATCTTCACTGGGGCTTCACCGCCTGGTCGTCCTATGCCATCGCGGGTCTGTCGCTTGGATATTTCGCCTACCGGCGCGGGTTGCCGCTGACCATCCGGTCATCGCTCACGCCGATCTTCGGCAAGTCGCTGTCGGGACCAATCGGCCACGTGATCGACATCGTGGCGGTCGTCGCGACCATCCTGGGCGTCGCGCAGACGCTGGGGTTCGGTGTAAACCAGTTCGTCGACGGGATGAGCCGCATCGGGGTTGGTGCCTGGATGACGAATGCCGAAGGCGCTCCGTCTGCCGCAGGGATCATCTTTGCCATCGTCATCATCATGGGCGCCTCGACTCTCTCGGCCCTTTCGGGTGTCGGCAAGGGCATCAAGTGGCTGTCGAACCTCAACATGGGGCTCTCGATCTTCCTGCTCACCTTCCTGCTCCTCTTCGGCTCCACCTGGTTCGGGCTTTGGGCGCTGTTCGTGGGCATGTGGGAATACGTCATCGCCTTGCCGAGCATGATGTTCACGATCTACGGCGGTGAAAATCCCGTCGATATGGATCTCGCGGGCTGGCAGGGCTCCTGGACCGTTTTCTACTGGGCATGGTGGGTGGCCTTCGCGCCATTCGTCGGGCTGTTCCTGGCGCGCATCTCGCGCGGGCGGACGATCCGCGAATTCGTGCTGGGCGCGGTCTTTGTGCCTGCGATAATGTGCTTTGTCTGGTTCGCCTGGGCCGGTGGCACCGCCATCGACCTCGAATTGACAGGTGCTGCGGGCGGCAAGATCTTCGAGGCCACGGACGGCGGCAAGATCTTTGCGATGACTGACATCCTGCTGGGTGGCGGCACGCTGGGCTGGCTCATGGCCGTCGTGATCGTCATCCTGCTGATGACCTATCTGGTGACCTCGGCGGACTCTGCCGTGCTGATCGTCAACACGATCAACGCCGCCGGAGACGAAGGCCCCAAGGCTCGTCCGCACATCATCTTCTGGGGTGTGGCGCTTGGTGCGGTGGTCGCGGCGCTGTTGCTGATCGGTGGTATAGGCGCGATCCAGACCGCCATGGTGATCGGCGCGCTGCCTTTCAGTCTGGTGATGGTCCTGATGGCGATAGCGTTGATCAAGGCCATCTACAACGATGGCAGGCGCGAGGCCGCGGGCATCGACAGCACGAGCAGCGAGGTCGCAGCGACACCCGCAGAATAGCCGTTCCACGACAACCGGAGGGGGCCGCCGCAGGAGGCGGCCCTTTTCATGTCTTGACCTTGGCGTCGCGGCGTCGGACGGTCTGCCGCATGAAACTCGATACCGACTGGGTGCGTGCCCAATTTCCCGCCTTCGCCGAACCTTCCCTGCAGGGACAGGCGTTCTTTGAGAACGCGGGTGGCTCCTACACGTGCACACAGGTGATCGACCGCCTCTTTCGCTTCTACACGCAACGCAAGGTGCAGCCCTATGCGCCCTATCCCGCCAGCACCTTGGGGGGCGAGGAGATGGACGAGGCGCGCCGCCGCATGGCCGCGATGCTGGGGGTGGGGACCGAGGAACTGAGCTTCGGGCCGTCCACGACCCAGAACACCTACGTGCTGGCGCAGGCTTTCGGCGAATTGATCAAGCCGGGCGAGGCCATCGTGGTGACCAATCAGGATCACGAGGCCAACAGCGGCCCCTGGCGCCGTCTGGCGGCCCGCGGGATCGAGGTGCGCGAATGGAAGGTAGATCCCGACACGGGGCGACTGGACCCCGACCGGCTGGAGGATCTGCTGGACGACAGGGTGCGGCTGGTCTGTTTCCCGCATTGCTCCAACGTGGTGGGGCAGGTGAACCCGGTGACGGAGATCACGGCTCTGGCCCATGCGGCTGGCGCCTTTACCTGCGTCGACGGCGTATCCTATGCGCCGCATGGTTTTCCCGATGTGGGGGCGCTGGGGCCGGATATCTATCTCTTCTCTGCCTACAAGACCTTCGGGCCGCATCAGGGCCTGATGGTCATCCGCCGCCCGCTGGGGGAGTTGCTGCCCAATCAGGGGCACGTCTTCAACGGAGGCACGCTTTACAAACGGTTCACGCCTGCGGGGCCGGATCACGCGCAGGTCGCGGCCTGTGCGGGGATGGCGGATTACGTGGATGCCGCCTTTGACCACCATGTCGGTGGTGACGCCAAGCCGGCAGCGCGGGCCGCAACGGTGCATGACCTGATGCGCGCCCATGAAACGGCACTTTTGCAGCCGCTTCTGGATGCCGTGAAGGGCCGAAACGCCGTACGGCTGATCGGGCCGGACCGAGCGGAGGGGCGCGCGCCGACCGTGGCACTTGCGCTCAACCGCCGCGGCGAGGAGGCGGCCGCCGATCTGGCGCGCCACGGGATCATGGCGGGGGGCGGCGATTTCTATGCCGGCCGTGCGCTGAGTGCCATGGGAGTCGACCCCGACCGGGGCGTGCTGCGACTTTCCTTTACGCATTACACATCAAAGGCCGAGATCGACCAGCTTTTGGCGGCGCTCGACGACGTATTGTGAAACCAATGCCTTGACCGGCACGTGTCTGCTCTAGGTCGTCGTGCAGGGCACAACGGAAGGGCAAACGGTTGAGCGATACGACTCCCATCATGCTGTGGTTCCGCCGCGACCTGCGGCTGAGTGACCATGCCTCCCTGACGGCGGCCTGCGCCACGGGGCGGCCCGTGATCCCGGTCTTCATCCACGACGGTCTGGCGGAGAATCTTGCGGCGGCACCGAAGTGGCGGCTGGGTCTTGGCCTTGGGGCGCTGGCAGAGACGCTGGCGGGTAAGAAAAGTCGACTGATCCTGCGGCGCGAGGGGCTTGCGGAGAATGCGCTGCTCGATCTGGTGAAGGAAACCGGGGCGACATCCGTCTACTGGTCGCGGCTATATGATCCCGAAACGGTCGGGCGCGACACCTCGATCAAGGAAAGCCTCAAATTGGAGGGGGTGGAGGCGAAATCCTTCGGCGGACACCTGATGTTCGAACCCTGGACGGTGGAGACCAAGACGGGTGGCTACTACAAGGTCTTCACGCCCTTCTGGAATGCGGTGAAAAATGTCGGCGTGGACAGCCCGCGCGGGACGCCCTCGAAGATTGCCGCACCCGGAGAATGGCCCCGCAGCGACACGCTGGACGATTGGCAGATGGGGGCCGCGATGAACCGGGGCGCGGATGTGGTGCGTCCCTTCGTGCGGTTGGGCGAACAGGCCGCTCAGGCGCGACTGGGGCATTTCATCGCGCAGATCATCGACGGCTACAAGACGACGCGCGACATTCCGGGCGAGGACGGGACATCCGGCCTGTCCGAAAACCTGAGCCTGGGCGAGATTACCCCCCATCAGTGCTGGCACGCCGGACGCCGCGCGATGGAGGAAGGCAAGAAGGGCGCAGAGACCTTTCTCAAGGAGTTGGTCTGGCGCGAATTCGGGTATCACCTGATGCACCACACGCCGCATATCCTTGACAGCAACTGGCGCGAGGACTGGGACGCCTTTCCCTGGCGCAACGACGAACGCGCGGCGGAAATCTGGGCCTGGAAGAAGGGGCGCACCGGCATCCGCTTCGTCGATGCGGCCATGCGCGAGCTTTACGTGACGGGCCGGATGCACAACCGGGGCCGGATGATCGTGGCGAGTTACCTCACCAAGCACCTGATGACGGACTGGCGGATCGGGCAGAAGTGGTTCGAGGAGTGCCTCATCGACTGGGATCCCGCCAGCAATGCGATGGGTTGGCAATGGTCGTCGGGGTCCGGGCCGGATGCAACGCCCTATTTCCGCGTATTCAACCCGGTGACGCAGCTCGACAAGTTCGATCCGGACCGCGCCTACGCGGATCGCTGGATTGCCGAGGGGCAGGAGGATCCCGGTGAGGACGCATTGGCCTTCTTCGACGCGATCCCGCGTCATTGGGGAATGGTCCCGAGTGATCCGTATCCCGAGCCAGTCGTACCTGTAGATGAGGGGCGTAAACGGGCGCTGGCGGCCTACGAGAACCGTGAATTTTAATAATTGTTAATCCTTGACGGTCGGTTAAGATCGGACCGTCTTGAGAACCCCGAGGAGTGGGCATGATCCTGACAAGCACTGAGGGCCAGAACGACCTGCCACGATATTTCGCACGGGTCTTCGGCATGGCGCAGAACATGCAGCGGGGACGCTGCGATTTCGTACTGCCCGACGGGCGCGTTTTCCGGGCGGAAGGTGCCAATCCCGGCCCGGTGGCCGAGATCCGTATCCACAATGACGACCTTTTCGCCCGGCTCATTCGCGAGGGCGACCTTGGTTTCTGCGACGGATATCTGGATGAATGGTGGTCCACACCCGACCTTCAGGCCTTCATGGACCTCGTTCATGCCGACAACGAAGACATCTACGACGGCTTTCCCGGCATGGGGTTGCTGCGTACCTTCGAGAAGCTCCGCTTCTGGATGCAGCGCAACAACCGGGGGCAGGCGCGCAAGAACATCAGCTACCACTATGACCTTGGGAACGAGTTCTACGGGCTTTGGCTGGACGACACGATGACCTATTCCTCCGCCTATTTCGAGGAGGGCGCACAGGTGTCGCTGGAGGTGGCGCAGATCGCCAAGTACAAACTTCTGGTGGATCAGATGGGCGCACAGCCAGGCGACCACGTGCTGGAGATCGGTTGTGGCTGGGGCGGTTTCGCGGAATACGCCGCCAAGGAACGCGGGCTGAAGGTCACGGGTCTTACGATAAGTCAGGAACAGTTCAACTACGCGCGCGAACGCATTGAAAAGGCAGGGCTTTCTGATCTGGTGGATTTCAAGTTGCAGGATTATCGCGACGAGCGCGGCCAATACGACGGCATCGCCAGCGTGGAGATGTTCGAGGCGGTGGGTGAGCGCTATTGGCCCGTCTACTTCGACACCCTGCGCGATCGTCTGAAGCCGGGAAAGGCCGCGACCTTGCAGATCATCACCGTCGCCGACCGCCGCTGGAAGGTCTACAAGCGCGGCGTGGACTTCATTCAGAAGTACATTTTTCCGGGCGGCATGCTGCCCAGCCCCTGTGCCTTGCGCCAGCAGGTCGAGAAGGCGGGGCTGGCCGTGGACCGCTCCATCGAGTTCGGGCGCAGCTACGACATCACCTTGCGGCGCTGGCACGAGACCTTCAACGCCAAGTGGGACCGGATCGCCAAACTCGGCTTTGACGACCGCTTCCGGCGCATGTGGAATTTTTACCTCACTTCCTGCGCTGCGACATTTGACAGTGGAAATTGCGACGTCACGCAGATTACGGTAAGGCGACCGGGCTGAGCGCCCGCGCCTGACGCAAAGGAAAAGTACATGCCCACTGCCGCGCGATTGATGGGCGCCGTCTGTCTGGCTTTCGTTGCCTACGTGATCTCGTACATGGTGATGCCGCTGATGCCCGAAAGCACGGATTTTGGCAATTTCGTGCCCCTCAATATCATTTTGGGGCTGCTGGCGGGGTGGTTCGTCATGGGGCGGCGCGCGGGGCGGGGCACCACGGCAGCGATCAACAACGGTCTCGCGGGGGTTTTTGTCCTGATGCTCTGGGGGATCGCGGTGCAGTCCTGTGTCGAGATGTTCCGCCTTGCCATGCGCAACCGTTACGACGGGGCGTTCGAGGCCCTTGCAGCGATCTTCGAGATCGGCGCCGAATACGCGGTGATCATTGCCACGGTGCCCATTGGCATCGCCCTGCTGATCAGTGCAGTGGTCAGCGGCCTGTTGACGGAGTTCGCCGGCAACCGCTGGCGCTGACCTTGCTGCGCAACCTGTTCTTCTATGGCACGCTACGGCATGTGCCGCTGCTGGAAATCGTGCTGGGGAGCGACTCTGCGGCGCTCGACATCACCCCTGCGGTCCTGCCGGATCACGCCGTGGCCGCCGTGGGCGAAGGCCCGTTTCCGACGATTGCCCATCAGACCGGTGCGCAGGCGGAAGGGGTGCTTGTGCGGGGGTTGGGGGCTGACGATCTTGCGAGGCTCGATTTCTACGACGGCGTTTTTGCCTCTGACCTGATGCCGGTCACGCTGGCAGACGGGCAGGCGGCAGAGGTCTATTTCCCGCAACCGGGTCTCTGGGCGCCGAAAGGCGCATGGTCGCTGAGCGCGTGGGAGGCAGACTGGGCTGCCCTGTCGTGCCTGGCAGCGCGGGAGGTGATGTCCTACCGGGACAGCCGTTCGCGCCAGGAGGTTGCGGCGATGTTCTCGATGATCCGCGCCCGGGCCGGGTCCGCGCTTAATGCAGCGCGGTCGCACCACGGGGCGGGCACGCTGAGCGGGCGCGTCGAGATACACCAGCGGCGGCGTAGCTACGCCCATTACTTTGCCCTCGACGACATGGCGGTCAGCCACGAGCGCTTTGACGGCACCATGTCCGATGCGCTGGACCGCGCTGTCTTCATCGCAGCCGATGCCGCGATCCTGCTGCCCTATGATCCGGTCCGCGACCGCGTCCTGCTGGTGGAACAGTTCCGCATGGGCCCTCTGGCGCGCGGTGACCGTGCGGTCTGGCAGCTGGAGCCCATCGCAGGCAGGCTCGACCCCGGCGAAGACCCCGAGGCGACGGCCCGGCGCGAGGCGGAGGAGGAAGCTGGGCTGCACCTCGGCGGGGTCGAAAAGGTGGCAGAGGTCTATGCTTCTCCCGGAAACTCGACGGAATTCTACTATATCTTCGTAGGCTTGGCGGATCTGCCCGACGAGGCGACGGGCATCGGCGGGCTGGAGACGGAGCAGGAGGACATCCGCTCGCATCTGCTCGGCTTTGATGAACTGATGACGCTTGTGGAAACGCTGGGGGCCTGCAACGCGCCGCTGGTGCTCGCAAGCTTGTGGCTGGCCCGGCACCGCGAGCGCTTGAGGTCGGGGCAGGGGGGAGATACACCGGAGGCCAAATGACAGGGGGTTTTTATGCAAGTCGCATCTGATCTGGCGCAGGCCATCGGCAACACACCATTGATCCGGCTGCGCCGCGCGAGCGAGGAAACCGGATGCGAGATCTACGGCAAGGCCGAATTCATGAACCCCGGCCAGTCGGTCAAGGACCGCGCCGCCCTCTACATCATCCGCGACGCCATCGCCAAGGGGACGCTGAAACCCGGCGGGACCATCGTGGAGGGCACCGCCGGTAACACCGGCATCGGTCTGGCGCTGGTGGGCGCGTCGATGGGCTTCAAGACCGTGATCGTGATCCCCGAGACGCAAAGCCAGGAAAAAAAGGACATGCTGCGGCTGGCCGGCGCGGAACTGGTGCAGGTGCCCGCGGCTCCCTATCGCAATCCCAACAACTTCGTGCGCTACTCCGAACGGCTGGCCACCGAACTGGCGCGCACCACCAACGAGGGCGTGATCTGGGCCAACCAGTTCGACAACGTGGCCAACCGTCAGGCGCACATCGAAACCACGGGCCCTGAGATTTGGGAACAGACCGGCGGCAAGGTCGACGGGTTCTGCTGCGCTGTGGGTTCGGGCGGTACGCTGGCGGGCGTCGCGATGGCGCTTCAGCCCAAGGGCGTCAAGATCGCGCTGGCCGACCCGGACGGGGCGGCGCTGCACAACTTCTACACCATGGGCGAACTGAAGGCCGAAGGCAGTTCCATCGCCGAAGGCATCGGGCAGGCCCGCATCACCGAGAACCTCGAAGGGTTCACGCCTGATTTCAGCTATAACATCCATGACAGCGATGCGCTGCCGGTGGTCTTCGACCTGCTGCAACACGAAGGGCTTTGCCTTGGTGCCTCTTCGGGAGTGAACGTGGCGGGCGCGATGCGGCTGGCGCGCGACCTCGGGCCGGGGCACACCATCGTGACGATCCTGTGTGACTTCGGCACGCGCTACCAGTCCAAGCTGTTCAACCCCGATTTCCTGCGCGAGAAGGGTCTGCCGACGCCCGCCTGGCTTGAACGTGCTCCGGCCTCCATTCCCGGCGTTTTCGAGGACGTATGACGCAGGTCATGCGCAGGCTCGCGGCCGTCTGCGGGGTGCTGCTGTGCCTCGTTACGGCCGTCTGGGCGCAGGACAACATCGATCAGGATCTCGAACGCTGGAACAGATTGGCCACTCAGGCCGAGGCGCTGGCCGACGACGACACGGCGGCAGATCAGACATTGCAGGCCCTGCGCGGACAGATCGCCAGGTATCGCAGCGATTTCGACGGTGCCCGGAACCTCAACGCAAGCCGCATCGAGGTGCTGCGCGAACAGATCGCGGCACTGGGGCCCGCGCCGGAGGGCGAGGGCGTTGAACCGGAGGCCCCGGACGTTGCGGCCAATCGCGCCGATCTCAACACCCAGCTCAATGCTCTGCTGGCACCGGTCCAGCTGGCGGATGCCGCCTATGTCCGGGCGGACGGGCTGATCCGTGAAATCGACACGACCCTGCGCGAACGCCAGACCCGCAAGCTGCTGACGATCAGCCCGTCGCCGCTCAATCCGGTGAACTGGGGCATCGCCCTTGGCGATATGCGGCGGGCCTTCGGGGCCATCGCGGCGGAGACCCGCGCCGCCGGAGCGGCCCGCACTCCGGAGGAGCGGCGCCAGAAGCTGCCGCCCGCCATCGCGCTGATCGCGCTTGGCGTCGTGTTGATCCTGCGGGGACGTCGCTGGGCCGGAATGATCGTTGGCCGCCTGCGCACCCACGGCGCGCGGGGCATCAGTATCTGGCGTTTCGGCGTCTCGCTCTTTCGCATCATCCTGCCGCTGGGGGGGCTGTTGGCCCTGACGACTGCCGCCATCACATCGGGCAGTTTCGGACCGGATGGCATCAAGATCCTCAAGATCATGCCGCTGATCGGGGCCATGGTGCTGGGCTTTCGGTGGGTGTCGGAACGGGTCTTCGCCCGCGACGAGGACGAGGCGCTGCTGCCGTTCAGCCCCACGAGCCGTACAAAGGCGCGCTTCTATGTCTCCATCATCACAGTGATGATCGTGATGCAGGTCTTCCTGCTGCAGATCGTCGAGGTCGTCTCGTCCGATGCCGCGACACGTCCCGTGGTGGCATTTCCCTTCTTCGTCGTCATCAGCGTTGCCCTTTTCAACCTGGGCAGCATCCTTCGTAGCTATGCCGACGCGCCCGATCCCGGCAGCGAAACCGGCGAGGCCCGCGTCTCCACCCTGAGCCGGGTCGTCCGTTCGCTGGGGCTGGGCGCGATGGTGGTGGCCTGCGTGGCACCGCTTATCGCGGCGGCAGGATACTACGAGGCCGCCGCCGCCGTGCAGGGCCCCTATGTGCTCAGCCTCGCGCTGCTGGGTCTGGTCATGGCGCTGCAACGGTTCAGTGCCGATGTCTACGGTGCGGTGACAGGGGCAGGGGAACAGGCCCGCGATGCGCTCATGCCGGTGCTCTTCGGGATGATCCTGCTGATCCTCGCGGCCCCGTTACTGGCGCTGATCTGGGGCGCGCGGACCACCGACCTGACGGAGCTTTGGGCCGCCTTCAGCCGGGGCTTCACCGTCGGCGACAGCCGCATTTCACCCACCGTTTTCCTGACCTTCGCGATCATCTTTGCGCTCGGCTACGTGCTGACCCGCGTCCTGCAGGGCGCGTTGCGCGGCAGCGTCCTGCCCAAGACCCGGATCGACATCGGCGGGCAGAATGCCATCGTCTCGGGTCTGGGCTACATCGGCATTTTCCTTGCCGCTCTTCTGGCCATCACCGGCGCCGGCATCAACCTCAGCGCGCTGGCCTATGTCGCGGGGGCGCTCTCTGTCGGTATCGGTTTCGGCCTGCAGAACGTGGTGTCGAACTTCGTCTCGGGTATCATTCTGCTGATCGAACGGCCGATTTCCGAGGGCGACTGGATCGAGGTCGGTGGGCAAATGGGCTATGTGCGCGACATTTCCGTCCGCTCCACCCGAATCGAGACCTTCGACAAGACCGACGTGATCGTGCCCAATGCGGACCTGATCAGCGGCACGGTGACCAACTACACCCGTGGGAATACCGTGGGCCGCCTGATCGTGCCGGTCGGAGTGGCCTATGGCACCGATACCATGAAGGTGGACGCCCTGCTGCGCGAAATCGCCGAGGAACAGCCCATGGTTCTCGCGACCCCGCCGGTCAATGTGTTCTTCGTCAACTTCGGCGCCGATGCGCTGGAGTTCGAGATCCGCTGTTTCCTGCGCGACGTGAACTGGACCATGAAGGTCAAGACCGCGATCAATCACGAGATCGCCGCACGTTTCGCCGCCGAAGGGATCGAGATTCCCTTCGCGCAACGCGACCTCTGGCTGCGCAATCCGGAGGCACTGCACCCCTCCGCCGCAAAGGCCCCCAAAACGGATACCACGACATGACACAGCCGCTGTTCCGCGAAGACCCCTATCTGCGTGAGGCGCCCGGCGTCGTTGCGGCCCATACCGAAGAGGGCGGCGTAGTGCTGGAGGCAAGCCTCTTCTATCCCACAGGCGGCGGTCAGCCCGGCGATTCCGGCTGGCTCGACTGGGACGGAAGGCGCCTGCCCATAGCAACGGCGATCAAGGGTGCTGCGGGCGCGATCGTGCTGGTCCCGGCAGAGCCTGTGGCCCTGCCGCCCATCGGTGCGCGGGTCACGCAGGTGCTCGATTGGGACCGGCGCCACCGTCATATGCGCGTCCACACCGCGCTGCACCTGCTGTCAGTGGTAATCCCTTTCCCGGTAACCGGCGGCCAGATCTCCGCCGCGCACGGGCGGCTCGATTTCGACATGCCCGATGCGCCGCAGGACCGCGAGGCGATGACGGCCGAACTGAACCGCTATGTCGCAATGGACACCCGCATCAGCGAGGACTGGATCACCGAAGCCGAACTGGACGCCGCCCCGCAACTGGTCAAGACGATGGCCGTGCAACCGCCGCGCGGTGTCGGCGACATCCGCCTAGTGCGCATCGGGCCGGAGGAGGGGGTAATCGACGTGCAACCTTGCGGCGGCACCCATGTGGCGCGCACCGGAGAGATCGGTGCGCTGCGGCTCGGCAAGATCGAGAAGAAGGGCCGCCTGAACCGCCGCGTTTACCTGCACCTGGACGGATAGGCCACGCGACCCCGCATTGCCTGCGCCGGGGGTGGAATTCCCTCTTGCAACTTGTGACCGCGCCACGCTAAACCCCCGCTCACGGATCGGTGGCCGAGTGGTCGAAGGCGCACGCCTGGAAAGTGTGTAGGCGGGAGACCGTCTCCAGGGTTCGAATCCCTGTCGATCCGCCAAAAGAATTTGATAAGCTGCTGTAATTCTTAGCAGATTACGGTTCTTACAATAACCTTCCCACCAGCTTTCCCACCACTTGACCGCGGTGTGTCAAAATTTCCCTCCGATCGTTGCCAATCCCGGCGGCGGCATTCAGAGAAGGAAACGAGATGCAGAAAGTCAGAACCGAAACCCCAAGGATCAACCGCCGCATTTTTCTGGGCTCGATACCGGCAACGGGCATATTCGCCGCAGCCGGTTCAGCATCAGTTGCCGCCGCCAAGCCCAACGATGATCCAATCCCGACCTGGTACGGGCAATGGCAGCGGGGCCGGGAAGAATGGGACGCCGCAGCTTCCCTTCCGGGCGGTGGCGACTTCGATTCCCCGGAATGCCTAAGGCTCGATCGTCGCAATGAGCGGCTCAGTAAGTTGATAGCCTGCACACGCGCGACATCGGCCAATGGCGTCGCCGCTCAATTGGAATGGATCATGGTCGACGGGGCTGGGGATGGGATTTCATGTGCTTTACACCGTGTGGCTTTCAACAACGCAATCAGCACTTTGAAAGCAATAGCTTAGACCACCGCAGGTCGAAGCCAATCAAGTGTTGATGCCTAGCCAGCAGCAATCTGGCCCCCACCTCAGTTAGGGGTGGGGGCCCTTTGCTAAGGGGGGGTGGGGGCAAAAATCGGGCGCGCTAGTCAGGTAGTCCTCTCCTGCGCTGGCGGGACTTCATAAATTTTTCAATTTTTTCGTCCGAATAGATCGGGCGCCCGCTCTGGAATGGGGCTGCCCGGCATCCACCATGTGCCAGTTGTCCGGTTTGATGATCTCGTGGCCTTTTTTCGAAAGGCCGTCTCTGCTTCTGGATCGAGGACTATGTGCAATTGGTCCCAAAACAGTCGATCCATTGCTGGACCAATGGCAGGCGTCTGCCCCATAGGCGTGTACCTCTTACCTAACCGGCTGACTTCCTTCACGAACCCGGTCTCAATCTTCCGCCCTGCTAACAGATCTGCACCGGCGTCGATCGCGTTGCTGACTGTTAAGTCCCAAACATCATCAACGCCCTGTACCACCGGCCCCGCGAGATATGAACTGAAGCCGCCCCCCCATGAGGTTTCTCCCGTCGCCATGATGTCAGCTAGAATACCCAGGCCGCCGCCCTTGAGAGCCGCAAGTGCCCAGAACTCCGGATTCTCCATAAAGGATACATCCATGGGATCGTTCCCCTTTAGGATCTCCCCGATCTGCAAGGACAGCGCACCGAGCGCCGTGGCCCCGGCCGCCATCTCTGCGACGTAGAGCGCGCGGGCGTGCATGGTCGGCTGGCGCATCATCATCCGGTACTGGTTGATCGTGAACGCCGCGACGAAGCTCTTGAACATGCCGCCGGATTTCATCAGTTCATACATCGGGTCGCCGGGCGTGAGTCCACGCGCTACCGGGTCAAACAGTGCCATCGCCTTTAGACTTTTGGTCGGCACGGCGATCTCTGTCCACCGTTCCACCATTCCCTGCATCGCAAGGTAGACCTCGTTGGCGCGATCGGTGGAGAGCGACGTGCTTTCCCGCCAGTACAGAGGGTTGAGGAAGGACGCGCCCGCCTCGGGCTCATACGTCAGGCCCTCCGCGCGGAAGTCCTCCCAATCGCGCGGCCGGACCCCGTGTTCCTCCATCATCCGGCGCAGGTTGGGGTCGAGGTCCGCGAACCCACGATCGGCATTGTCGGCAAAGGTGCCCCACATGCCCGCCTGGTAGGCGTAGCGCGCACTGTCGGTGTGGTGGGTCAGGCCCTGCACCCGCATGGACGCCGCCGACATGCGCTCGAAAAATGCCCCGGCAGGAACCTCCATCTGGAACCGGCCCATCGCAACGCCCGGATCTGCCAGCGTGTCCAGCACCCATCGGTCGCGGGTCAGTTGCGCCGTCGACATGGTGCCCTCGCGGACCATGTTCCCGATCGTCTCACCGTAACGCGCGAACATATTGCCCTGGTTCGATCCGACTGCCTTGGCCGCCAGCCGCATCGAGTTGAAATCCGAGATGCTGGCGACGACGGCCTTGTCCAGAAATGCGGAGGTCATCAGGTGGCGGGTGTTGGAGAAGAACCGGGCCGCGATCACCCCTGCCTTGCCCTCTGGCGCCATTGGTCCGTTGAACAGGCGCAGCATCCGTTCCGCGTGCTTGCTGCCCCCCGTCACCTTGTCCGGGTCGAGGCCACGCTCTCGGGCCTTCTTCACGATCAACTGTCGCTGGTAATCCAGCCCTAGGTTCGGGTTCGGGCTCAGGTTGCGCATGGACACGATGTCGCCCGCCATGGAGTTGACGTGGGACATGATGGCGGAGAACGGATCACCCTGCCCGTACTGCTTGTTGTACTCGATCCATCCGTCCGCGGTCTTGAAGTGCAGGATCCGCTCCTGAGCGTGCTGCTTGTAGGTCGGGACGCCCTGCACCTTGCCGTAGATCGCCTCGGTCGATCCCTTTCCATAGGCGATGTTGTCGTAGATGTCGGAGAGAAGGCGTTGCTGTGTCTCGCGCAGGGGAACCGGATCGCCGGGGTTCGCCACGAACGGCTTGCCTGTCGCCTTGTTGGTGATCTTGGACCAGTCGAGGGAATCGCTGTCGAGAAGGTCGCCCACCCACTTCGCCTTGCCCGCCTTCACGATCTCGTAGCGGTCATGGCTCTGGGGCAACCAGTTGTCGATCTTCCCGATGATGCCGCCAGCCTCGTTGAACATCAGGCGCATGTCCTCCAGCGCGGTGTGGAGGGATTGCGAGAGTGCCTGTGCCACCTTCGATCCCGTCGCCTCGCCAAGCATCTCCTTGGTGATGTCCATCATCAGCGCCGGGTCGGACAGGTTGCCAAGCGTCTTGCGATGCACGTTCTTCAAGAGGTCGCTGACCCGCCAGTTGAACCACCGGCTGAGTGCGCGGGTCTCGTAGTCCAGCTTTTCGATGGTGTCCTGCTGCAAGGCTGAGAGCTTGTCGTCCGGGGTCTGGGATACGATCAACTGCTGCTTGCGCGCGTTGGCGAGTTGCGCCTGATACCGGTGCCGCTGTTCGCCTTGCAGCTTCTTGAACGCTGCCTTGGCATCCGTCGCCGCCATGGCTTCCGCGTTGTGCCGGGAGTAGCCCTGACGCTCGTACTGGTCGGAGGTTTCCTTCCACACGGTCTGAGCGTAATCGGCCCAAAGCCTTGCGTTCTCACGCTTTTTTGGGTCTTCAATTTCGGATACGGCGTCGTTTAGGCAGTCTAG
>JBBSJO010000027.1:0-29540 GCA_038257185.1 Rhodobacterales bacterium
CAGGCGGGCAACTTCGGATCGCGCGGCAAGATGGACAAGTGCACCTTCTGCGCAGGCGGCCCGGAGGAGAACAACTCCGAGGCCGAGTTCCAGAAGTACGGTCGCAACCGGATCGCGGAAGGCAAGTTGCCGATCTGCGCTGAGATGTGTTCGACCAAGGCGCTGCTGGCGGGGGACGGCGACACTGTGTCAACCATCTACCGCGAGCGCGTCGTGGCGCGCGGGTTCGGGTCCGGGGCCTGGGGCTGGGGCACAGCCTACGACCAGAAGGGTCAGTGAGCGCAGGACGCTACCGCTGACCGGGAGCGGCCCGCGCCGGGCCGTTCCCGCAATTTCGACAGGACGAGGATATGCCGATGCGCGCGATGATCGCGAGTTTGATTGCGCTGCTGCTCTGGGCCGGTGTAGCTGTGGCGCAGGACGTAGTGCCGCCGCAGACCAGCACCGTGACCGACAGCCCCGCGACCTCCTCGCAGCAGGACATCCTGCGGCGGCAGGAGCAGTTGGAGGTGGACGAAACGGATCGTGCGCGTACCCTCGGCAATCCCGACGGGGGCGAGGCGATTTCCGACCCGCTCGGCACGCGGGGAGGCGCATCCGACGCTGACCTTTGGCGTGCGTTGCGCTTCGACGAGGCCGACATCACCACACAGTCACGCGACCCTGCCGCGCGGACACTGGTGCAGGAAGGTGGCATCTGGTGGCTGGATTTCCGGCAGGGGCCGTTGCTGACCTACGGGGCGTGGTTCTTGGCGGGCACGCTGGCGGTGCTGGCGCTGTTCTTCCTGATCCGGGGGCGCATCCGTATTGACGGGCCGAAGACGGGCCGACGGATCGAGCGGTTCAAGGCCATCGAGCGTTTCGGCCATTGGCTCCTGGCGACCTCCTTCATCCTGCTGGGGCTGACCGGGCTCTTCACGCTCTTCGGGCGCAAGGTGCTGATCCCGGCCTTCGGGCACGAGGCGTTCTCGACGATCGCCATCGGGTCGAAGTGGATCCACAACAACATCTCCTGGGCCTTCATGATCGCGCTGGTCATGGTCTTCGTCTTCTGGGTCCTGCACAACCTGCCGGACCGCACGGACATCAACTGGCTCATGAAGGGCGGCGGGATGTTCGGCAACTCGCACCCCCCGGCCAAGAAGTTCAACGCGGGCCAGAAGATCATCTTCTGGTCGGTGATCCTGCTGGGCGGGTCGATCTCGCTCTCGGGGCTGTCGCTGCTCTTCCCGTTCGAGCTGAACCTTTTTGCCGCGACCTTCGAGAAGATCAACGCCATCGGCGCGCCGGGTTGGTTCGGGTACGGCCCGCTGCCTGTGGACCTTTCGCCGCAGGAAGAGATGCAATACGCGCAGCTCTGGCACGCCATCGTGAGCCTCGTGCTGACGGCGATCATCTTTGCCCATATCTACATCGGCACGCTGGGGATGGAGGGTGCTTTCGACGCCATGGGCAGCGGCGACGTGGAGGAGCAGTGGGCGCGCGAGCATCACAGCCTCTGGGTCAAGGAAGTCGAGCGGCGCAAGCCCGAGTTGGTGAAGGAGACCTGAGATGAAGGCGTTTCTTCTGGCGCTCGTGGCGACGGTGGTGATCACGGTCGGGATGAACTGGCTGCTGGTGAACAGCGGCTATACCGAGTGGGAGCGGGTCAGCACGGAGAATGTCCGGCTGGACTGAAGGGTCGTTTTCTTAGAAAGAAAACGGTCGGATTTTTTCAAAAAATCCGATCCCGCTAAAAATCGTCGAGCGGGACGATGGCACCCCGGCGCTGAACGACATGCGCGGCGAGCCGGTGACCTGACATGAGGGCGGCACCCTCGTCCTCTCCCCTCACCACGGCGGCAAGGTAGCCTGCGTTGAAGCTGTCCCCGGCGGCGGTAGTGTCGATCACCTTGGGCGCAGGGGGAAAGGGGGTGTCGCTTGGCGGGCCACCCAAGGAGACGGGGCCGATTGGTCCACGCTTGAGCGCGCCTCGGGTAAGGCCGTAGCCTGCGAGCCGCGACAAGGCCGCTGCTTCCGAGGTATCTTTGTGGATCATCCCTTCATCATCGACCGAGGGCAGCGCAATGTCGGTGCGCTGCCACATGGCGATGTTGGTCTCGCGCGCCACCTCGGCGCTTTCCCACAGGCGCGGGCGGTAATTGCTGTCATAGGCCACCAGCGCGCCCGCGTTCCGGCAGGTGTCGAGCGCGGTCATCAGCGCGGCCCGCATCGGAGGCGGCAGGATCGCCAGCGTGATGCCTGAAAGATAGATCAGGTCGAACCCGGTAAGCGCGTCGAGGGTCACGGCGCAGGGCGGCTGGAACAGCGTCCGCGCGGCACTGTCGGAGCGCCAGTAGGTGAAGCTGCGCTCGCCCTTCGTATCGGTTTCGATGGCGTAGAGGCCGATGGACTTGTCCGCGCGCCGTTCGATGCAGGCGGTGTCGATGCCCTCCGCCGCGATCTGCGTCATGGCACGCGCGGAGAAGTTGTCATGGCCGAGTGCGGTGACGTAGCTGACCTGCGCGGGCGTCCCGACCAGAGACCGCGCGAGGTAGACGGCGGTGTTGTAGGTATCCCCAGCCACGTTCAGCGCGGCGCCGCCATCGTCCTGCAGGACCATCTCGATCATCACTTCGCCGATGCAGGCGATCTTGTGCAGGGGTCTCATGGCGTACCTTTCCGGCAGGGTTCGTGTTGACAGCGACAGGCGGAGCCGCGACTACTCTGGTATACCATTCACGCAGGAGACTTCCATGACCGAAACGCTCGCCATCGGGCCTTACAACGAAACCGAGCGCCCTGCGCTGGAAGCCGAACTGAAGGCGCGTATCGTCGCGGCCCCTGCGGATATGGCATCGCTGGATGCGGCTGCGCGGGTGGCGGTGCGGGCCCTGGGCTACAAGGGCCACCGGCCCTTCGGTGGGGCGGAGATGGACCTGCTGCCGAACCTCGGGCTGATCGCGAATTATGGCGTCGGGTATGATGCCATCGACGTGGCGGCGGCGAACCAGCGCGGGATCAAGGTCACCAACACGCCGGACGTGCTGAACGACGATGTGGCCGATCTGGCCATTGCGATGTGGATCATGCAGGGCCGCCAGATGCGCGCAGCGGAGGCGTGGGTTCGGGACGGCAACTGGGCCACGAAGGGCGATGTGGCGCTGAACCGCAAGATGAGCGGCAATGCCGTGGGAATTATGGGGCTTGGCCGGATCGGGCGCGACATCGCGGACCGGCTGGCGGCGTTCAAATGCGATATTCACTACCATGCCCGCAGCGAGAAGCAGACGCCGGGATGGACTTATCACGCCGATCCGGTGGATTTGGCGAAGGCTGTCGATTTCCTGTTCGTGGCATTGGTGGGAGGACCGGGAACGGAGAACTATGTGTCGAAGGAGGTCATCGCGGCGCTGGGTCCCAAGGGGGTGCTCGTCAATATCTCGCGGGGCAGCACGGTGGACGAAGAGGCGCTGCTCGACGCCCTGGAGAGTGGTACTCTGGCGGGGGCTGGGCTGGATGTCTTCAAGGGGGAGCCGAAGCTGGACCCGCGGTTCCTGAAGCTCGACAATGTGGTGCTTCAACCGCATCAGGGCTCCGGCACGGTGGAGACGCGCGCGGCGATGGCGAAGCTGCAACGCGACAATATTGCGGCCTTCATCGCCGGGCGGGACCTGCTGACACCCGTCAACTGACGGGTTTGTCGTCTTCCAGATAGTAGCGGATGTTGTCCTCGAAACTCTCGTCGGCGATCAGGCCCAGCGACAGAGCGCGGTCGGCCTGCACGTCCCACTTCCAGCCCGACACGATGCGCTCGACTTCGGGCTGACGCTCCCAGCGGATCAGCTTCGCCGGGGCGTCGCCCGCGACCTTCGTCATCGCCTCCATCAGTTGCGCGATGGACCAGAGCTTCCCCGGCATCTGCATCACCCGGTTCTGGCCGAGGTTGCCCGCGTCCAGTTCCGCGCCCTTCACCAGGTTGACCGCACAGGCGCGGGGGCTGAGGTAGGTGTGCAGGAACTCAGGCCCCACGGGGCAGATCGCCTCCTGCCCGTTCAACGGTTCGCGCAGGATCGAGGACATGAAGCTGGAGGCGGCGCGGTTCGGCTTGCCCGGCCGGACGGAGATCGTGGGCAGCCGGAAGGCGCGCCCGTCGATGTAGCCCTTGCGGGAGTAATCGTTGACCAGCAGTTCCCCGATGGCCTTCTGCGTGCCGTAGGAGGTCTGCGGGTTGAGGTAGACATGATCGCCCATCGGGTCCGGAATGTCGCCGCCGTAGACCGCGACGGAGGAGGTGAAGACCACCACCGGGGAGGTGCCAAGAGCGCGGCAACGCTCCAGCACATTGTAGGTGCCGAAGAGGTTGATCTGCATCCCGGCCTCGAAGTCTTCTTCCGCGTGGGCGGAGACGATGGCGGCGAGCAGGTAGATCACGTCGGTGTCGTCGGTGACGGTCTTCGCCACCGAAGCGGCATCGGCGATGTCGCAGCTGCTTGTCTGCACGTCGAAGGGTGCATCAAAAGGGGCCGGATCGGCGAGATCGGCCAGCGTAAGGCGGGTAATGGGCCTGCCCCGCAGGGTGCCCTGTGTCGCCAGCGCCTGCGCCAGTTTCTGTCCGACGACCCCGCCGCCGCCGATGATCAGGATGTTCATGTGTCTCTCTCCCTTTTGTCTTGTGTCATCTTAGTCCCGCGACCAGCGCCATGGACACCACGGCCAGCATTGCGGCGGCCATGGCGTAGTTGATGCGCCGTTGCGCGGTATCGGAAAGGTGCAGCCGGTGCAGGCTGGCCCCGGCCCAGAGCCAGCCCAGATGGATCGGGATCCAGATCGCGTTGGTGATGATCAGCTTGCTCATCGTCTCGAACAGCAGGTTGTCGGGGGCATAGGGGAAGCCGGTAAAGATCGCGGCATTGACCGCGTAGGCCTTGGGGTTGATCGCCTGCAGGGTCACGCCGGCCAGCAATCCGGGTGCCTTTTCGGCGGTGATTAAGGCAACACGGGAGCCTGCCAGCGCGATGCGGGCGGCGAGGTAGAGCAGGTAGAGGATGGAGGCCCCCATCAGCAGCCACCTGATCCAGGGCACCGACAGGACGATGGCCGCCAGTCCGGTGATCACGCCGAGCGCCACGATATTGGTGCCGATGAAAAGCCCCGCGAGGTAGCGGAAGCCCGCGCGAAAACCGAAGCCCGCGCCGACACCAGCGGTTGAGAGCACGCCAGGGCCGGGGGTGACCATCAGCAGGAAAATGGCCAGTGCAAAGGTTATCACGCGTGGAATACCAGCCGCGCCGCGCCAAGACTGCCGGGGTTGAAGGAGTATCGGCCGGACCCGCAGATGCCGCCGCTCGTCCAAGCCGATCCACCGCTGACCGGGGCGGACGTCTGTCCCCGACGCAGGTCGGGGGCGGTTTGGACGTAGAGGACTTGGGTCACGGCGTTCCTCTTGACGAGACTTGCATGGGGACGGGAATGGTATACCATTTTATCAAGGCGCGTCCGGCGGGTATTGTCAATGCCGGGCGATGGGGGAGGACAGCATGAACCTATTCGATCTGACCGGGCGGACGGCCCTTGTAACCGGCTCTTCCATGGGCATCGGATTTGCTCTCGCGCGGGGGTTGGCTCAGGCCGGGGCGCGGATCGTGCTGAACGCGCGCAATCCGGATCGGCTGGCGGAGGCGGCGGAGACCTTGCGTGGTGAAGGGGTGAGGGTTGACACACTGGTCTTTGACGTCACCGATGCAGCGGACGTGCGCGCGGCGGTGGACGGGTATCATACATCGCGGCCAATCGACATCCTCGTGAACAACGCCGGGATGCAGCATCGCGGCCCGCTGGAAGACTTCGAGGTGGAGGCCTTTGACCGGCTGATGCGGACCAACGTGAATTCGGCCTTCTATGTCGGGCAGGCTGTGGCGCGGCACATGATCAAGCGGGGCAAGGGCAGGATCATCAACATCGCCTCGGTGCAGACCGCGCTCGCCCGGCCCGGCATCGCGCCCTACACCGCGTCCAAGGGGGCGATCGGGAACCTGACGAAGGGGATGGCGACGGACTGGGCCAAGCACGGGCTGAACTGCAATGCCATTGCACCGGGGTATTTCGAGACGCCGCTCAATGCGGTCTTGGTCGCCGATCCGGAGTTCTCTGCCTGGCTGGCGAAGCGCACGCCGCAGGGGCGCTGGGGCAAGGTGGAGGAGTTGGTGGGCGCCTGCGTCTTCCTGTCGGCCCCTGCGTCGAACTTCGTGAACGGGCATGTGCTTTATGTTGATGGCGGCATCACGGCGAGTCTTTGAGGGAGGAACGGCAATGACGAAGGAAAAGATCGGTTTCATCGGAGTGGGGTTCATGGGCCACGGGATGGCGAAGAACCTCGTGCAGAAGGGGTATCCGCTGAGCGTGCGGGGAAACCGCAACCGTGCGCCGGTGGAGAGCCTGACGGGCATGGGGGCCACGGAGGCCGCAAGCCCGAAGGAGATGGCGGAGAGTTGCGACGTGATCCACCTGTGCCTCTCGAACTCACCGCAGGTTGAGGCCTGTTTCCATGGGCCTGACGGGATACTGGCGGGAGCGCGCGAGGGGCTGATCGTGATCGACACGACGACGGCAGATCCGACCTCCACAATGGCGCTGGCGGCGGAACTCGCGGAAAAGGGCGGCACGCTGGTCGATGCACCCCTTGGCCGGACGCCGAAGGAGGCGGAGGCGGGGACGCTGGATTGCATGGTGGGCTGCGATGTGGCGACCTTCGACAGGGTCAAGCCGATCCTCGACTGCTGGGCGGGCAATATCACCCATGTCGGGCCGACGGGCAGCGGGCACAAGATGAAGCTGCTGATGAATTTCATCTCGATGGGCTATGCCTCGCTCTATGCCGAGGCAACGGTGCTGGGGGCGGCAGTGGGCATCCCGCCCGCGAAGGTGCGGCAGGTCATCGGGTCGAGCCGACTGTCGAACGGGTTCTTCGAGACCTTCATGACCTATGCCGTGGACCGGGACCGGGAAATCCACAAGTTCACGATTGCCAACGCGGCGAAGGATCTGCGCTACGTCAACGCGATGGCGGACGACGCGGGGCTGATGACGGTCATGGCATCAGCGGCGAAACAGTATTTCGCGCAGGTGGAGGCATCGGGGCACGGGGGCGATTACGTGCCGATGATCACGGATCATGTGGGGCGGCTGAACGGGATGGACATGGAAGCCGAGGCAAAGAAGGGCCGCGACTGATGCTGAGCGACGCGCAGAAAGAGGCATTCCACGCGCAGGGTTACCTGATGGTCGAGAATGCAGTGACGCCCGCAGAGCTGGGCGCGATGCAGGCCGTGACGGCGCGGCTGATCGAGGCCTCGCGGGTTGTCAGCGAGAGCGACGAAGTCTACGATCTGGACAAGGGGCACGGGCCGGACAGCCCGCGCCTGACGCGGATCAAGTTGCCGCACAAGCGCGATCCGGTGTTTCGGGAGGTGCTGACGCGATCCGGTGTGACGCAGGTGATCAACGATCTGCTGGGGCCGGACGTGGCGCTGATCACCTCGAAACTGAACACCAAGGCCCCCGGCGGCGGGGCGGCTGTGGAGTGGCATCAGGACTGGGCGTTCTACCCGCACACCAACGACGATCTGCTGGCGGTGGGCTTGCTGCTGGAGGATGTGGAGGAGGACAACGGGCCGCTGATGGGGATCCCCGGCTCGCATAAGGGCCCGGTGTTGAGCCATCACGCGAACGGGGTGTTCTGCGGGGCGATTGATCCGGATGATCCGTTGTTTGAGCGGGACAGGGCGGTGACATTGACGGGCAAGGCGGGGTCGATGTCGGTGCATCACGCGCGCCTGTTGCACGGGTCTGCGCCGAATGTGTCGGACCGGGCGCGGAAGATCCTGTTCTTCGAGTGCGCGGCGGCGGATGCCTGGCCGATCCTGGGGGCGAGCAGTTACATTCATGCGTTGGGGCAGCGCGGGTTCTGGGCGGATTTGCAGGAGCGGATGGTGACGGGGGAGGTCTGTTTGCAGCCGAGGCTGGAGAAGGTGCCGGTGTCGATGCCCCTGCCGCCCGCGAAGGATATCACCTCGATCTTCAAGACGCAGGAGTCGGGCGGGGCGAAGAGCGCGTTTCGTTAAGTGCCGCCTGCAACATCTGCTGAAGGGCCGTCGAATGCCGGTGGGGTGGCGATAGTGACGGCGATCCGTCCCACTTGAGGGTGCGGCAGGGCTTGCGCCATCCGACGCAGACCCGGCCTCACAAAGTCGCCAGCGTCGCGTCAGAGGCGTGCCTTGGGCACGACGGTACGGGTGGGCGATGGCCCGGCGCCTTCGGCTTGATTCCGGGCCGGTGGCAGCGGTTACTCCACCTCCACCGCGCGACCGTCGGCGAGCATCTCGACCACCAGACCCATCTCGGCGAACCCATCCTTTACCTCGGCCTCAAGTGCATCCTCGGCTTCCTGCACCCCTGCAAGTGCGGCAATCACCGCATCGATCCGTGCAAACGGTACCACCACCACGCCGGACACATCCGCCACGATGATATCCCCGCTCTCGATCCACTGCCCGCCCACGACCGCGCCGAAGCCCACCTTTCCCGGACCGTTGGAGAACGGCGAGTTCGGGTTCAGCCCGTTGCACCACGCGGGCAGGCCCACGGCGACGATCCCGTCGTAGTCCCGCATCGGTCCGTCCGTCACGAACCCCGCCGCTTTCTTGTTGCGCAGCATCCCCATGAACTGGTCCCCCGCCGCCGAGCAATTGCCCCCACCGCGCACGGCGGCCACGACCATGTCGCCGGGCTGCATGATATGTACTGCCCCCATGGTGGCGAGGATCTCCTCCGGCCCGTTGTCGGCCACCAGCGCCACCCCCACGGCCTGCGCGGGCAATCTGCCGCTGCGGTCCAGCGGGGCGATGGCCGTCTCCAGCCCGCCGCGCCCGTCCATGGCGTCACAGACGAACCCGGTGCTGAGCCCGCGAAAGGCCTCGACCTGAGCGGCAGTCGGGCGGGGAAAGTTGCGGCGCAAGGTCAGGCGAGGGGGTTCGTTGATCATTTCAGAGGCTCCTTGGCGGTGCCACGACTGCGCAGGAAAAGGCGCATGTAGCTGAGGCCCGAAGCCGTGGACTGGCAGCGGGCGTAATTCAAGGCGATTGTGGGGTCCGGCGCGTCGGAGGTGGCGAGCGCAAGATCGCGCAGGCGGTCGCATTGCAGCAGGTTGGTCAGCAAATCGTACTTCGTCTCGATCTGCGCGACGGCGGCAAGGCGCGGATCGCTGTCTGCCATCAGATCCCGCATCCGCGCGCCCAGGGCGGCGGACCATTCGGCACGGGTTTCGGTGAAGCACAGGGTCGCCACGGCGGGTGTCTCGCCCGCCTTGTCAAGGCAAGGGTCCTGGGCGCCGACGACACAGGTTGCAGGATCGTCGGCAGCGGTAAAGCAGGCCTCGGCGGCCCTGACATCGACCTGTGCAATGACAGCGCCCGCGCTGCAGGAGACGAGGGGCACAAGGCCGATCCGACGAAACATGCGCTTCTCCCCCCTGAATCCCCTTGCATTTGGTATACCAAGTTGCCAGCTTGCGGCAAGAGCCCCAGCCATCGGGGCCGGGGAGGATCCATGTCAGACACACGCGCCCACAAACGATTCCGCTCGCAGGAGTGGTTCGACAACCCGAACAATCCGGGCATGACCGCACTTTATATCGAACGCTACCAGAACCAGGGCTTCACCAAGGGCGAGTTGCAAAGCGAGCGCCCGGTGATCGGACTGGCCCAGACCGGCTCCGACCTCGCACCCTGCAACAAGATCCACCTCTTCCTTGCGGATCGTGTGAAGGCCGGCATCCGCGATGCCGGTGGGCTGCCGATGGAATTCCCCGTGCATCCGATTCAGGAGACAGGCAAGCGCCCCACCGCGGCGCTGGACCGGAACCTTGCGTATCTGAGCCTCGTCGAAGTGCTGCACGGCTATCCCATCGACGGCGTCGTGCTGACCACCGGCTGCGACAAGACCACGCCCGCCATGTTGATGGGGGCCGCCACGGTGGACATTCCGGCCATCGCCCTGAACGGGGGGCCGATGCTGGACGGCTGGTGGAAGGGCAGGCGGGCCGGTTCCGGCACGATTATCTGGGAAGGCCGCCGCCTGCTGGCGGAAGGCAAGATCGACTACGAGGAATACATGGACCGCGTCTGTGCCTCCGCCCCGTCGCTGGGGCATTGCAACACGATGGGCACCGCCGGGACGATGAACGCCATGGCGGAGGCGTTGGGAATGACGCTCACCGGTTCCTCCGCCATCCCGGCACCGTTCCGCGAGCGGATGGCGATGGCCTACGAGACCGGCAGGCGCATTGTGCAGATGGTGCTGGACGATCTGAAACCCTCCGACATCATGACGCGCGAGGCCTTCGAGAATGCCATCGTCGTCAACACCGCCATCGCCGGCTCCACCAACGCGCCGCCGCACCTTCAGGCGATTGCGCGGCACGCGGGCGTGGAACTGGACGTGCGCGATTGGGAAAAGATCGGCTTCGACGCGCCGATGTTGCTGAACATGCAGCCGGCAGGAGAATATCTGGGCGAGAGCTTCTTCCGCGCCGGCGGGGTGCCTGCGGTGATGGGAGAGCTCGCCAAGGCGGGCCTTCTGCACAAGGGCACCATGACCGCGACGGGCAAGACCATGGGCGAGAATCTGGCAGGTCAGGAAAGCCTCGACCAGGCGGTGATCCGAACTGTGGCAGACCCGATGCGCACCAAGGCGGGATTCAAGGTGCTGTCGGGGAACCTTTTCGATTCTGCGCTGATGAAGACCTCCGTCATCTCCCAGGATTTCCGCAGGCGGTTCCTGTCGACACCGGGGTCCGAAGGCATCTTCGAAGGGCGTGCCGTGGTCTTTGAGGGGCCTGAGGATTACCACGACCGGATCAACGATACTTCGCTGGAGATCGACCCAGAGACGATCCTTTTCATTCGGGGCGTCGGCTGTGTCGGCTATCCCGGTTCTGCGGAGGTGGTGAACATGCAGCCGCCCGATGCGCTGATCAAGCAGGGGATCAACCATCTGCCCACGGTGGGCGACGGGCGGCAGTCGGGCACCTCCGAGAGCCCGTCGATCCTGAATGCGTCTCCCGAGGCGGTCGTGGGTGGCGGGCTGGCGCTGTTGCAGACGGGCGACCGGGTGCGGCTGGACCTCAACACCTCCACCTTGAACGCCGTGGTGGAGGACGCCGAATGGCAGGCCCGCCGGGACGCCTGGGTAAAGCCGGACCTGCACCACCAGACGCCCTGGCAGGAAATCTACCGCACCCATGTCGGGCAGTTGGCCGAAGGCGGGTGTCTGGAACTGGCCACGGCCTATCAACGCATCGCGGGCGATCTGCCGCGCGACAACCACTAGGGAGGCGCTCATGCCGTCGATCATCATTACCGGAGCGGGCAGCGGCGTGGGTCGCGCCACGGCGCTGGCATTCCTCGGCGCGGGCTGGGACGTGGGCCTTGTCGGTCGCCGCGAAGAACCGCTGGTCGAGACGGCGGGCGACAGCGGCGCAATCGTGCTGCCCTGCGACGTGACCGACGAAGGCGAAGTCGATGCGGCCTTCGGCAAGGCCGTGCAGAAGTGGGGGCGACTCGATGCGCTTTTCAACAACGCGGGCGTAAGCCTTGGCGGCGCTCCCATTGATGAGCTGTCGGTTAACGACATCCGGCAGGTGGTCGAGATCAACGTGATGGGGGCTTTCATCGCCGCCCGCGCCGCCTTTGGCCAGATGCGTCGGCAGGACCCCCAAGGCGGGCGGATCATCAATAACGGGTCGATTTCGGCCCATGTGCCACGGTGGGGATCCGCGCCCTATACAACCTCCAAACACGCGATCACCGGGTTGACGCGAAGCATCTCGCTGGATGGCCGCCCCTTCGACATCGCCTGCGGGCAGATCGACATCGGCAACGCGCTGACGGAGATGGCGGCGAAGATGACCAAGGGCGTACCGCAGGCCGATGGCTCCATCGCGGTGGAACCGGTGATGGACGTGGATCAGGTGGCGCAATCGGTGCTGCACATGGCCGGGCTGCCGCTGGAGACCAACGTGCAGTTCATGACCATCATGGCGACGAAGATGCCCTTCATCGGGCGCGGATAGGAGAGCAGGCATGGACATGCAGGGACAGATCGCCGTCGTCACGGGCGGCGCGCAGGGGATTGGCTTCGCCGTGGGCACGGCACTGGCCGCGCGGGGCGTCAAGGTGGTGAGCTGGGACGTGGACGCCGGCAACGCGGCGGCGATGGAGAAGATCGGCGGGGTGGCGGTGCGGTGTGACATCACCGATCCGGCCTCGGTGCAAGCAGCGTATGAGGAGACGACGAAGCTCGGCGTGGCGGTGATCCTTGTGAACAGTGCAGGAATCGCTGGGCCGAATGCCACGGTGGAGGATTACGACGTCGATACCTGGAAACAGGTGATCGACATCAACCTCGTCGGCACCTTTTTGGTCAACAAGGTGTGCGTGCCGGGGATGAAGGCCGAGGGCTACGGACGCATCCTCAACGTCGCGTCCATCGCGGGCAAGGAGGGCAACCCCAATGCCTCGGCCTATTCGGCGTCCAAGGCGGGGGTGATCGGCTTGACCAAGTCGCTGGGGAAGGAGTTGGCGGGGTTCGATATTGCGGTGAACTGCGTGACGCCGGCAGCGGCGCGGACACGGATTTTCGACCAGATGAGTCAGGAACATATCGACTACATGCTGTCGAAAATTCCGCGCGGGCGGTTCCTTGAGGTGGAGGAGGCCGCGAAGATGATCGTCTGGGCGGTCTCGCCGGAGAATTCCTTTACCACGGGCGCTGTCTTCGATCTGTCGGGGGGGCGCGCGACCTATTGAAGCTGCCAGGGGAGGGCACGCGATGACATCCACGGTAGCGATTTTCGGGCTGGGCGCGATGGGGTCCGGCATGGCGGGGGCACTGGTGCGCGCGGGGCTGACGACCCATGGGTTCGACGTTAATGCGGAGGCAGTCGAGCGGTTCCGCGCGGCGGGTGGGGCTGCGGGTGAGTTGGCGAATATGGCCGAAACGCTCGACGCGGTGGTTGTCGTTGTGGTGAACGCGGCACAGACGGAGGCGGTGCTGTTCGGGGAGGACGGGATCGCCGGCAAACTCGCGAAGGGCACCGTGGTGATCGCCTGCGCCACCATGGCGCCGGAGGTCGCGCGGGATCTCGCAACCCGCTGCGAGGCGCTGGGACTTCTCTACCTTGATGCGCCTGTGTCGGGCGGCACTTTCCGTGCAGCAGACGGGACTTTGTCGATCCTTGCTTCGGGACCGCGCGACGCTTTTGCCAAGGCGCAGCCGGTGCTGGATGCAATTGCCGAAAAGGTCTTCGATCTGGGCGACGTGATCGGCGCGGGGTCGTCGATGAAGGCGGTCAACCAGATGCTGGTCGGCATCCAGATCGCCGCGATGGCGGAGGCGATTACCTTCGGCATGACGCAAGGGGTCGAACCCGAGAAATTCCTCGAAATCATCAGTCAGTGCGCCGGAACAAGCTGGGCGCTGGAAAGCCGCGCGCCGCATGTGATCTCGGGCGACTATACGCCGCTGAGCGCGGTGAACATCTGGCTCAAGGACCTCGGGATCGTCATGGACATGGCGCGCGGGGCAAAGTTCGGGGCACCGCTGACGGCGGCGGCATTGCAGCAATATCTGGCGGCCAGCGGATCGGGACTGGGCCGCGAGGACGATGCGGCAGTGGCCAAGGTCTATGCGCGTAATGCAGGGATCACCCTGCCGGGAGAGACATGAAATGAAGACCGTAAGGCTGTCGGATGCGGACAATGTGGTGACGGCGGCGGTGCCGTTGCAGGTGGGGGATGAAGGCGCGACGGAGCTGATCCCGCGTGGCCACAAGATGGCAGCGGTGGCGATTCCCAAGGGCGCGCCGGTGCTGAAGTACGCAGCACTCATCGGCTATGCCGGGCAGGACATCGCGGCAGGGGCGCATGTGCACACTCATAACCTCGATTTCCGGGCGGTTGACGTGGCCTATGAGTTCGGCACCAACCTGCGGCCAGTGGCGCGCGTGACCACGCCCGACACCTTCATGGGCTATCGTCGCGACACCGGGCGGGTGGGGACACGCAACTACATCGCGGTGCTGACGAGCGTGAACTGTTCCGCCACTGCCGCACGCCAGATCGCGGCGCATTTCACGCCCGAACGGCTGGCGGAGTTTCCCCATATCGACGGGGTGGTGGCCTTCGTGCATGGCACGGGGTGCGCGATGGGCGGCGACGGCACCGGGTTCGAGGTGCTGCAACGGACGCTCTGGGGCTATGCGCGAAACCCGAACTTCGGGGGCGTCCTGTTGGCGGGGCTCGGCTGCGAGATGATGCAGATCGACTGGCTGATCGAGGCCTACGGGCTGAAGCCGGGGTTGCTGTTCCAGACGATGAACATTCAGGACGTCGGCGGGCTGCGCCGCACGGTGGAACTGGGCATTGCCAAGATCGAGGCGATGCTGCCGGAGGTGAACGCCGCGCGGCGTGAGGCCTGCCCCGCGTCGGAGCTGATGGTGGCCCTGCAATGCGGCGGGTCGGATGCCTGGTCGGGGATCACGGCGAACCCGGCGGTGGGCTATGCCTGCGACCTCTTGGTGGCGCAGGGCGGGACCGGCGTGCTGGCTGAGACGCCGGAGGTCTACGGAGCAGAACACCTGCTGACCGCACGGGCGACAACCCGCGAGGTCGGCGACAAACTGATCGACCTCATCCACTGGTGGGAGGACTACACCGCGCGCAACCGTGGCTCGATGGACAACAACCCCAGCCCCGGCAACAAGAAGGGCGGGTTGACCACCATTCTGGAGAAGTCGCTGGGGGCGGTCGCCAAGGGCGGCACCACGCCCTTGATGGGGGTCTACAAATACGCCGAACCGGTGACGGCAAAGGGGTTCACCTTCATGGACAGCCCCGGATACGACCCCGCTTCGGTGACGGGCCAGATCGCGAGCGGTTGCACACTGGTGTGTTTCACCACCGGGCGCGGGTCGGCTTTCGGGGCGAAACCCTCCCCTTCGATGAAGGTCGCCACCAACACAGAGATGTTCCGACGGCTGGAGGAAGACATGGACGTCAACGCGGGCACGATCCTGTCGGAGGGGCGGTCGGTCGAGGACGTGGGTCGCGAGATCTACGAGATGTGGCTGCGGATGGCTTCGGGTGAACAGAGCAAATCCGAGGCGCAGGGGTTGGGGGATTACGAGTTCGTGCCCTGGCAGATCGGTGCGGTGATGTGAAGTCGGCAGAGTGAAATTCTCCGCCAACCTCGGGTTTCTCTGGACGGAGCTTTCGCTGCCCGATGCGGTCCGCGCGGCAGCAAAGGCGGGGTTCGATGCGGTCGAGTGTCACTGGCCCTACGACATCCCGGCGGCAGAGGTCGTCGCGGCGTTGCGCGAGACCGGGTTGCCGATGTTGGGCCTCAACACGCGACGGGGTCAGCCGGGGGAAAACGGGCTTTCCGCACTTCCGGGTCGGGAAGCGGAGGCGCGGGCTGCCGTCGATGAGGCGCTGTCCTATGCCGCCGCGACCGGGACGGGGGCCGTGCATGTGATGGCCGGAGTCGCGGAAGGACCGGCAGCGGAGGCGGCCTTTGTCGGGACGTTGCAATATGCCTGTGACCAAGCGGAGGGGCGGAAGATCCTGATCGAGCCGCTGAACCGCTACGACGCGCCGGGGTATTTCCTGACCACGACCACGCAGGTGGAGAAGATCATCGCGCAGGTGGACCGCCCCAATCTGAAGCTGATGTTCGATTGCTACCACGTGCAACTGATGGAAGGAGACGTGACGCACCGGCTGGAGCGGCTGTTGCCGCTGATCGGGCATGTGCAGGTCGCCTCGGTGCCTGATCGGGGGGCACCGGATCATGGCGAGTTGAATTACCCCCATGTTTGGGAGGTGCTGTCACGGCTTGGATGGGAGGCGCCCGTGGGGGCTGAGTACAGACCGGGCGGTACGACGGAGGTGACGCTGGGCTGGTTGCAGGGGCTTCCCTAGGGTGCTGCGCTTGGCGGCGCATGTGGATCATCGTTCAACTTCGGGACGGTAACCGGGCACGGAATGGTGACCGCTTGCAGCCGCCGTGCCAGTGCCGGACCGGCGCAATGGGTCGGCGCTTTGATAAGGCCCGGCGCTTCGCTTATGGGGAGAGTGATGCGGCTCCCATAAATGCCAGTGCACATCTCTCAGAAGCGCCGTCCGCCGGCCGATGGGCAGGCGTTCAGCCGCTGTAACTCCGTCGGGGCGGGCAGCAAGCAGGGAGGACAGATTAATCGGGGTTGCTTCGCTGGCTTTTCGGTCAGGGAAATCATGCAGGCGACGGGGTGAAATGAAGCTGTGCTTCAAGAAAGGTTAAGAAGAATTCATTGATTTCGTCGGACAAGGGTGGTGATCTGACGACCTGTAGGGGGGAGAAGATGACCGTCATGACACCACACAGTGGATCGAACATCAGCCTTGCGCAGCGTGCCTGGGCGATCCGGCGCAATGCGCTTTTGATGGGTGAGGTGCAAGGGCAGGGCTACATCGGGCAGGCACTTGGCGTGGCGGATGTGCTGGCGGTATCCTACTTCCACGCGATGACCTACCGCCCCGCAGAGCCGGAGTGGGAGGGACGTGACCGGTTCCTTCTCTCTATCGGGCACTATGCCATCGCGCTTTATGCCGCGATGATCGAGGCGGGCATCCTGCCTGAGGACGAAATTGCCACCTACGGCATGGACGACAGCCGGATGCCGATGTCTGGCATGGCGGCCTATACGCCAGGGATGGAGATCACGGGCGGCTCGCTGGGCCACGGGCTTGGCATCGCCGTGGGCATGGCGCTCGGGCTGAAGCGCAAGAAGAACCCGGCGTTCATCTACAACATGCTGTCTGATGGGGAACTGGGCGAGGGATCGACCTGGGAAGCGGTGATGTCGGCGGTGCAATGGAAACTCGACAACCTCATCGCCATTGTGGACTTCAACAATCAGCAGGCGGACGGGCCGACGACCCAGGCGCTGGCGCAGGTGCCTGAGGCGGCGAAGTGGACGGCCTTCGGCTGGTTCGCTCAGGAGGTCGACGGCAACGACATGGATGCGGTGGTGGCGGCCTTCGATGCCGCGCGTGGGCATGAAGGTGCGCAGCCCCGCGTGATCATCTGCAACACCAGGATGTGCAAGGGTGTGCCTTTTCTGGAGGACCGCGAGATCACGCACTTCGTGCGGGTGGAGCCGGAGGAATGGGCCAAGGCGCTGGAGATACTCGACGAAGGAAAGCCGGAATGAGTGGTCTTTCCTGCCATAGCGACTGGACCCTCCCCCCGGGAGGGCACTTCTGCAACGTCGGCCATGCCTGCGCCGACGCGCGCATTGACAAACCACTTTGCCGTTCAGAGGCCCGACGCGCCCACCCATGTTCGGGCGCTGCCCGGCGTCTTCGGCATGAAGGGAACACGTGACATGACCACTCAACCCCTCTCCCGCCGCCGCGACAAGTACACGGCCCGCAAGGCCCCGGATGGCGAACGCCTCGCCACCTCCGCCATGATCGCCTCGCTCGATGCCGAGGGGCGCAAGACCGTTGCCGCGCCTTTCGGCCATACGCTGACCGAGATCGCCCGGGACCGGCCCGATATCGTCGGCCTCACGGCGGACCTGTCGAAATATACCGACCTGCATGTCTTCGCCAAGGCCTACCCCGACCGTTTCTACCAGATGGGCATGGCCGAGGCGGTGATGATCTCTGCTGCTGCCGGCCTCGCGCGGGAAGGCTTTACGCCCTTTGCCACGACCTATGCCGTCTTCGCCTCGCGGCGGGCTTATGACTTCATCATCATGGCCATTGCCGAGGAAAACCTGCCGGTCAAGATCGTCTGCGCCCTGCCGGGACTGACCACGGGCTATGGCCCCTCGCATCAGGCAACCGAAGACTTGGCCATCATGCGCGGAATGCCGAACCTGACCATCATCGACCCCTGCGACGCGACCGAGATCGCGCAGGCCACCCGCGCCATCGCAGACCATCCCGGCCCCGTCTACATGCGCCTGCTGCGCGGCAACGTGCCGGACGTACTGGGCGAATACGGCTACCAGTTCAAGCTCGGCAAGGCGCAGATGTTGCGAGAGGGTCGCGAGGTGCTGTTCATCTCATCTGGCCTCATGACCATGCGCACCCTCGACGCCGCCGCGCGGTTGCAGAAAGACGGGGTAGACTGCGCCGTGCTGCACGTGCCGACGATCAAGCCGCTGGATGCCGCTACCATCGCAATTGAGGCTGCGAAGGGTGGGCGGCTGGTAGTGACGGCCGAGAACCACTCCGTCACCGGCGGTCTTGGCGAAGCGGTCGCGGGCGTTCTGATGCGGGGTGGGGTCCATGTGCCGTTCCGGCAGATTGCGTTGCCCGATGCCTTTCTGGACGCAGGCGCTCTGCCGACGCTGCACGATCAATACGGGCTCTCCGTGGATGCCGTGACCGCATCCGTCAAATCCTGGCTGTAGGAATCGATATGGAACTTCTCAAAGGCAAGACGGCGATCATCACGGGCGCCGCAAGTCCGCGGGGGCTGGGCAAGGCAACAGCGATGCTCTTTGCCCGCCACGGGGCGCAGGTCGCGATCACCGATCTGGATCCGGATGAGGCGGCGGAGGCGGTGGCGGATCTGCCGGGGTCGGGCCACCACTCCCGAGTCTGCGACGTGACCGACAAGGACGCCTGCGACATCGCCGTGCGCGAGCTGATCGAGGAGATGGGGCAGGTGGATATCCTCGTTAATAATGCGGGCATCACCCAGCCTCTCAAGATCATGGACATCGGCCCGGCCCACTATGACGCCGTGCTCGACGTGAACCTGCGTGGCACGCTCTATATGTCGCAGGCGGTGATCCCGCACATGCGGGAGCGCGGCACGGGGTCGATCATCAACATGTCCTCGGTTTCGGCCCAGCGGGGCGGGGGCATCTTCGGCGGGCCCCATTATTCGGCGGCCAAGGCGGGAATCCTGGGACTGACCAAGGCAATGGCGCGGGAACTGGCGCCTGCGGGCGTTCGGTCAAACGCGATCTGTCCGGGTTTCATCGCCACGGACATCACGGCGGGCAAGCTGACGGACGAGATGCGCGCGCAGGTGCTTGCGGGCATCCCCATGGGGCGCGCGGGGACAGCCGACGATGTGGCGGGCTGCTGCCTGTTTCTCGCGTCGGATCTTTCTGCCTATGTCACCGGGTCAGAAGTAGACGTGAACGGCGGATCGCTCATTCACTGAGGCGGCGGGGAAAGCACCTCGCCCGGTGCGATCTCCGTCACGCTCAACCCGTGCAGCGCGATCAGCCGCGTGATCTCTGCGCGATGGTTCGTGGCTTGTTCCGACGCCCAGCCAAGGAACAGCCGCACCGGGCGGCGCTTGACGAAGCGCGCGGGGCAAAGCGCCCAATAGGCGGGAAAGCTCAGCACCGGCAGGGCAGGGGTGACGGGCACGAGCGCGCCCGACGCAACCTCGGCACTGGCGAGCGCCAGCGATTCCAGCACCACGCCGGTCCCGTCGAGCGCCAGTTGCAGCGCCATCGAGGAGCGGTCCATCAGCACCGTCTTGCTGTTGGCGCGCGTCTCCACCCGGTTGTGCCAGAGCCAGTAGTCCCACTGGCAAAGCGCGCGGGCACTGTCGATTAGGCGCGCCTCCGACAGCGGATCGCTGGCGGGCAGGGTGGCAAGGTAGGCGGGGCTGGCCAGCGGCAGCACGTTGTCGTTCACCAGCGCCTCTGCGTGCAGGCCGGGCCAGTCGCCGGTGCCGTAGCGGATGTCCAGGTCCATGACCTCTCGGTCGAAATCGGTGGGGTCGGGGGCGGCGTCCACCCGCAGGTCCCAGTCGGGATACCGCATCAGGAAATCAGACAGGCGCGGCCCCAGCCAGCGCACTCCGAAACTGGGCGAGACACGGAGGTTGAGGCGACGCGCGGTCCGGGTACGGCCAAGGTTCGCCTGTACCTCGGTGAGCATCCTGAGCGCAGTGCCCGCCGTCTTGGCCAGCAACTGGCCCTCCAGCGTGAGGGTCAGCGCCCGGCCCGCACGGCGGAAAAGCTTAACCCCCAGTTGCTGCTCCAGCAGCTTGATCTGCTGGCTGACGGCAGAGGGGGAGACGGACATTTCCTCCGCCGCGCGCGAGATGCTGCCGCGCCGGGCGACGGCTTCGAAATAGGGCATCGCGGTGAGGTTCGGAGCGCGTGACATCGAGCGTCAGGCCGCGCCTGCGTCCTTGTCGTCCTCCGCGTTTCCCAGTGGCACATCGTGTCGGACGGCGTCGAGAATGTCGCTCTGCAGGTTCTTCATATGCATCAGGATGGCCACGCGGGTCGAGTCGGGATCGCGGGCGCGCAGGGCGTCGAGGATAGCCGTGTGATGATCGATCACCCGCGCGCGGTTGCGTCGCTTCACGGAAGACAGGAACCGCCCGCGCCAGAGCCGCCGCAGGAAGGTGCTGTGAATCTCCGCCAGCGGCGCGTTATGTGCCGCACGGGCGATGGCGCTGTGAAAGCCCATGTCGACCTCGAACAGGTCCAGCGGATCGGCGCTGTCGAACTTCTGCTCCATCTCCACCAGCAACCCCTTGATCTCGGCGAGATCCTCTTCTGTCGCACGGGTGCAGGCAAGCTCTCCCGAAAGGATCTCCACCGCCAGCAGCACCTCCACATCGTCCGAGATCTGCTTGATGGAGGGCACCGACACGATGGGGCTGCGCGCGGGGCGCAGATCGACCAGTCCCTCCTTGGCAAGGATGCGGATCGCCTCGCGCAGCGGCGTGCGGCTGACCCCCATATCCGTGGCGTTGTCCCGTTCCTTGATGGATGCACCGGGGGCAAGTTTGCCCCGCAGGATGTCGCGCCGGAGCTGGTTCGCGATGTTCTCCGCAAGATTCTGTTCGCTCATCCGTGGCGGCGCCATCCGTTGTTCTGCGCAGCCGCGTCCGGGTCTGCATCATGCTCCGATTTTGGTATACCGAAATTCGTTGATTGTCGAGAAACGACTCGCTATCGTCTTTTTCAGGATGGTATACCATTCAAATTGACGTTGCGGAAAGCAACGTAATGAATTGCAAAAGGCGATCAAAGTATCGCCATGGGAGGACGACACACATGAAACTGAAATCACTCTTGCTTTCTGCTGTAGCGGCGACTGCCGTAACGGCACCTGCGTTGGCCGAACCGATCACCCTGCGGATGCAGACCCACTATGCGACGGAGCATCCCTCCGGCAAGCTCCTGGCCCAGTTCATCGACGATGTGCAGACCATGTCGGGCGGCGACATCACCATCGAGATGTTCTATTCCTCCTCCGTCGTGGCGACAGTCGAGACCTTCGACGCCGCGATCAACGGCATTCTGGATTGCGACGCCACGGGCGGCGCCTACCAGACCGGCAAGAACCCCGCCTTCCAGTTTGTCGGCGACATCATGGGCGGCTATGACACCCCCTGGCAGCAGTACAGCTGGCTCTACTACGGCGGCGGCTACGATGCGGCACAGGAGCTTTACAACGCGCAGGGCATGCAGCTGATCGGCTGGTCGATCTATGGCCAGGAATCGCTGTCCTCCTCCAAGCCCCTTGCCGGTTTCGCAGACCTCAAGGGATGGAAGTTCCGCTCCCCTCCCGGCATGGAGACGGAGATCTTCCAGGAACTGGGTGCCTCGCCCATCGTGATGGACTTCACCGAAATCTTCACCGCTCTTGAGACCGGTATCATCGACGGCGCGGACGCTTCGGGCCTTTCCAACAACGTGGGCCTCGGTATCTACGATATCGTCAAGCACGCCACGTACCCCGGCTTCCACTCCATGCCCTCTGACCACCTCGCCTGCAACCAGACTGTCTGGGAAGGCATGACCGAACAGCAGCGCCGGATCATCGACACCGCCTGGCAGAAGTTGTCGTTCCAGATCGCCCTTTCCAACGAGAAGTTGAACGCCGAGGCCGCCGCGAAGCTGCAGTCGGAAGGCGTGACGCTCTACAACTGGTCGGCCGAGGACCGTGCCGCCTTCCGCAAGGGCGCGCAGGTGGCCTGGGAAGACTGGGGCACCCGCAGCCCCGAGGCCGCTGCCCTTCTGGCAAGCCACAAGGCCTACCTGACGCAGCTTGGCCTGGTGAGCGACTAAGGCCGGTGCCGCTACGGCACTGATCGTACAACATCAGGCGGGCCCGACGAGGGCCCGCCTTTTATGACCGCAGGATACTGCGGCACGGCCATGCGGGGAGGTATGTGATGGTGACGAATTCACTCTGGCTGGGGCGGTTCCGACAACCCATCAAACTCGCCATGATCGCCTTCGTCTGCCTGACGGTACTGCTTTACGTGGTCCTGATCCTCCAGGCGCTCATTGTCGCCGAACCCTACTACATGTTCGAGATGATCCGGCCCAAGGGCCGCCCACTTGTGCAACTCTCGCTGGCCTCCTTCGGCCTTGCCCTGCTATTTGCGTCGCTGTTTCTCTCCGACACCAAAGGCGCCATCGAAACCCCTCCCGACGGGTTCTTCGACATCTTCTCTGTCATCATGGGGCGGCTGGCGATGATCCTCATCGTCTTCATCGTGGTGGTCATGTTCTACGAGGTGGTGTCGCGCTATGCCTTCCTTGCGCCCACGCTCTGGGCCAACGAACTTTCGCTGTGGATCGCGGCCTTCGTGTTCCTGCTGGCGGGGCTTTATGCCATGCAGCAGCGCAGCCATATCCGCATTTACATCATCTACGACATGATGCCCCGATGGGCGCAGAAACTGTCGGACTGCATTTCCGTCCTGCTGATCGTCGGCTTCACCTTCGCCCTGGTCTGGGGCGGGTATACCGACGCAATGAACCGCTGGATGAGGATGGAGACCTTCGGCACCGCCTGGGACCCGCCCATTCCGGGGATCATGAAACCGGGGCTGCTGATCATCATCGTGCTGGTCTGCATCCAGGCCGTGTCGAACCTGATCGCGGACTGGAACAAGGCCCCTGAAAGCCACACCCCCATGGACGACATCGACGAAACCGAGATCGAGAACATCCGGCGCACGCTGGAGGAGAAGTAACATGGTTGATATCGGCACCCTCAGCCTGATCCTGCTGCTGGCGATGTTCGCCCTGCTGGCCATCGGCATGCCGCTTGGCTTCGCCTCGGCCTTCCTTGCCGTCGTCACGTTGATGTTGAAGTTCCCGCCCGAACTTCTGTTCGGCACCTTCGGGCGCGGGCCGCTGTCGGTGCTGGCGCAGGCCGTCTATCGGCAGATGACGAACTATGTGCTGATATCGATACCCTTATTCATCTTCATGGCGGCGCTGCTGGAGCGATCCGGCATCGCCCGCGACATGTATTCCTCGCTCAACGTCTGGCTCAGTCGGATGCGCGGTGGCATCGCAGTTGTCACTTCCGTCATGGCGGTGATCATGGCGGCGATGTCGGGGATCATCGGCGGCGAAGTCGTGCTGCTGGGCCTGATCGCGCTGCCGCAGATGCTGCGGCTCGGCTACAACCGCAACCTCGCCATCGGCACGATCTGCGCCTCCGGATCGCTGGGCACCATGATCCCGCCCTCCATCGTGCTGATCTTCTACGGGCTCGTCACCGAGACCTCGATCAAGGCGCTTTTCACAGCGTCCTTCCTGCCGGGCTTCATGCTGGCGTCCTTCTTCATCATCTACATCATCGTGCGTACCCGGATGGACCCGTCTCAGGCCCCGCTCCCGGAGCCGGTGCCGGGTGAACCCTCGAGCGGCGAGAAAGGGATGATGTTCCTCGGCTTCCTGTCGCGCCTCATCATGTGGATTTCCGCGGTGTTGCTGGCGCGCGCCCTGTTCTTCACCGTGACGGGCGAAAATACCCTGCGCGAAGGGCTGGACCCGATCCTGCTGGGCATGGTCAGCGACATCCCCTGGATCGTCGGCACCTTCGTGCTGGCGCTGATCCTGGTCTACGTCGTCGTCGGGCGTGAACGGTCCGCGGCCGGCTGGACCATGGGCAAGGGCCTGATCGCGCCCACCATCGTGATCGGGGTCGTGCTCGGCTCCATCTACGGCGGCATCACCGGGATCACGGAGGCGGCCGGCATGGGCGTTATCGCGGTCTTTGTCATTGGCATGATCCGGCGCGAGATGACCTTCGATATCGTCTGGGACAGCCTCATCCGCACCCTGCGCTCCACCGGGACGATCATCTGGGTGACCATCGGCGCGGCAGCCCTCGCGGCGGCCTATACGCTGGTCGGCGGTCCCACCTATGTCGCAAATCTTATCGTGGGATCGGACTTGCCCACCATGGGCGTCATCCTGGTGATGATGGTTGTCTTCCTCATCATGGGCATGTTCATGGACTGGGTCGGCATCGTGCTGCTGATCATGCCCGTTTTCCTGCCCATCGTGGTGCGCCTTCCGGCGGAGGAGATCGGTTTCCTCGGCAGTGTCGATGCGCGCTACATCCCGATCTGGTTCGGCGTGGTGTTCTGCATGAACATGCAGGTGAGCTTCCTGTCGCCGCCCTTTGGCCCGGCGGCCTTCTACCTGAAGTCAGTTGCGCCGCCCGAGATCTCGCTGACCGATATCTTCCGGGGCTTCCTGCCGTTCATCGTGTTGCAGTTGCTCGCCCTGTCGGTCCTGTTGATCTGGCCGCCCATCGTGACCCTGTTCCTGTAGCGGGGCACAGCATGAGACTGACCCAAGCCCAACGCCACCAGTTCGAAACCGAAGGCTACCTCGTCGTGCCGGACGTCCTGTCGCCCGCACGGCTCGACGCGGTGCGCGCGGAATATGCAGCGCTGCTCGATAGCCTTTATGCAGGCTGGCAGGCCGAAGGGCGTGTGCCGCCGTCGGACGGGACATTCTTCGACAAACTCCTGACCAGCTACCACGCGGGCTGCGACTGGTTCCAGCCGTTGGACATTTCGCTGCCGGGAGATGCCTTCACTGCCGATTGCCCGTTCCACTTCGGCCCGGCGGTCTTCGACATGGTGACCGATGCGGGGCTTCTGGACTTCGTGCAGGACATGATCGGGCCGGAGATCACCTCCAACCCGATCCAGCACATCCGCCTGAAACCCCCCGCCACCAACCTGCGCGATACAGAGGCGCGGGCGCATATCATGGCGACCGACTGGCATCAGGACCGCGCGGTGGCCCATGCGGAGGGCGATGCAACGCAGATGGTCACGGTCTGGCTGGCGATCACGGACGCGACGCTGGAGAATGGCTGTCTGCAGGCCATCCCCGGCAGGCCGCAGATGTATCCGCATTGCCCGAAACGTCAGACCTCCATCGCGGATGGCTGCCTTGACCTGACGCAAGCCACGCCGCTGCCGGTCAAGGCGGGGGGTGCTGTGATCTTTCACCCCCTGACGCCGCACGCCTCGCTCGACAATACCTCCGACCGGTTCCGCTGGTCCTTCGACATTCGCTACAACGTCACCGGCCAGCCCACGGGCCGGGCGCATTTCCCGGATTTCATCGCCCGCTCCGCCGGTGATCCCGAAACGGTGCTGACCGACTGGCAGGCCTGGCGCGCGCTCTGGGAAGATGCGCGGGCGCGGCTGGCGACGCGACCGCACATCCCGATCCACCGCTGGACCTCTGACGCACCGGCCTGTGCCTGATGACGGAGCTGCCAATCTGTGTCATCGATGCGGGCTCCATCGGGATGCGCCATATCGGCTGTGCTGTCGCATCGGACAAGCTGCGCCTGACGGCGGTGGTGGAGGCTGACACGGAGCGTTGCGCCGCACTTGTGGCGGAGGGACTGCCGGCCGTCCTGCGGCTTGACGCCGTACCGCCCGACACCCGGGCCGCGATCATCGCCACCCCGACCCCGGATCACGCGCTTTCGGCACTGGCTTGCCTTGAGCGCGGTTGGGTGGTGCTGGTGGAAAAACCCATGACTGCAACGCTGGCGGAGGCGGAGGCATTGACCGCCCGCGCCGCCACCCTTGGCCTGCCGCTGCGTGTCGGGCACCATCGCCGCTGTCATCCCTTCGTGACGGAAGCGCGGGTGCGGCTGCGCCACCTTGGCGCGCTGGTGCTGGTGCAGGGCATCTGGTCGCTGCGCAAACACGATACCTATTATGATCCGCCCTGGCGCAGACAGGCCGGCGCGGGGCCGATCCTGACCAACCTCAGCCACGAGATCGACCTTTTGCAGTTCTTCGCCGGACCGATCACGGAAGTGGCCGCAATGACCGCCAATGCCGCGCGGGGCTTCACTATCGAGGACACGACCGCGCTCAGCCTGCGCTTTGCCAGCGGGGCCCTTGGCAGTTTCGTCTTGTCCGATGCCGGTGCCTCCCCCTGGGCGTTCGAAGCGTCAACGGGCGAGAACCCCGCCATCGCCCCGCGCGGCGGCGATCCCCTGCGCTTTGTCGGCACCCGTGGCGCGCTCAGCTTCCCCTCGCTCGATACCTGGGCAGTGACCGGGGACACTCCCGCCGACTGGCAGCATCCTCTGACGCGCACCGCCGGACCCGACTTGCCGAAGGTGGACGGCATCGCCGAGCAACTTCACCGCTTTGCGGCGATCGCCCAAGGCGCGGGCGACGACCTGCTGGCCACCGGCGCGGAGGCCTGCATGACCATGGCAGTCCTTGACGCGGTCCGCCTCGCGGCGGATACGGGCAAGACCCGAAAGGTTGCGGCATGATCTCCGCGCCGCAATTCTGAAAGCCTATGTCTGATGTCCCAAACCGTCGCCCAGAGAGAAGAGCGCACCGCCATGGGTCTGGCCGCAATGGCCGGCGCGGTGGTGTTCTTCACCATGATCGACACCTCCGCCAAGTGGCTCGTCATCGCAGGCTTGCCGACACTTCAGGTCGTCTTCGCGCGCTACCTCGTGCACTTCCTCATGTCGCTGGTGGTCTTCCTGCCCCGCGAGGGTCTGGGCGCGCTGCGCTCCAACGCGCCGTACCGCCAGTTGCTGCGCTCGGTTCTCCTGTTCAGCAGCACGGCGCTCAACTTCACCGCGCTGAAGTATCTGCCGATCACAGTGACCACCACGATCATGTTCGCGGGTCCCAACTTGATCACCCTGCTGGCGATCCCGATCCTGGGCGAAAAGGTCGGCATCCACCGGATCGTCGCGGTCTGCGTCGGTTTCTTCGGGGTGCTCTTCGTGATGCAGCCTTGGGGGACGGGATTCCACTGGGCGATGTTTCTGAATCTCGGCGCGCTCTGTGCCGCTTCGTGCTATTTCATCCTGACGCGCCTGCTGGCGGGGGTCGAAAGCAACGCCACGAGCCAACTCTGGGCCTCAGGCCTTGCCACGCTCTGCCTATTGCCCTTCGCGCTGTCGGACTGGGTCTGGCCCCCGACCGCCCCCGATTGGGTGTTCTTCGGGCTGATCGGCATCTTCGGCGGCACCGGACATATCCTTGCCACATCGGCACACCGCATGGCGGATGCCTCGATCCTGGCGCCGGTCATCTATATCCAGATCGTCTTGGCAGCCCTCGCGCAGGTTATCTTCTTCGGCACCTGGCCCACGATCTGGACGCTCGGCGGCGGGCTGATCATCGTCGCGGCGGGCATCTACATCTGGCACCGGGAAAGATATTATGGCCGCACCGTGGCCTCCGGCCCGCGCACCGGGCCAATGAACTGACGAAACCAAGGGGGAGATGAAGATGGGCAGACTGGAAGGCAAACGCTCGCTGGTCACGGCGGCAGGGCAGGGGATCGGCCGCGCCTCGGCGCTGGCGATGGCACGCGAGGGGGCGCAGGTCTTTGCCACCGACGTGAACGAAGCAGCGCTGGCAGGGTTGGCGGAGGCGGGGGTCGAAGCCTTCGTCCTCGATGCCCGCGACGATGCCAGCGTCAAGGAGGGCGTCGCCCGCGCAAAACCGGACGTGCTCTTCAACTGTGCGGGTTTCGTGCATCACGGCACCGTGCTGGACGCGACGGACGCTGAATGGGACTTCGCCTTTGACCTCAACGTGCGCTCCATGCTACGCACCATCCGCGCCGCCCTGCCGGGCATGCTGGAGCGTGGCGGCGGGGCCATCGTCAACATGTCCTCGGCCTGTTCCAGCATCATCGGCGCGCCCAATCGCTTCATCTACGGCACCACCAAGGCCGCCGTGATCGGGCTGACGAAATCGGTCGCGGTGGACTACATCACCAAGGGCATCCGCTGTAACTGCATCTGCCCCGGCACCGTCGAAAGCCCCAGCTGGCACGACCGCGTCAAGGCTCTGGGCGAGCAGGTCGGCTCCTACGACGAGGCGCTCAAACAGTTCGTGTCGCGCCAACCCATGGGCCGCGTCGCCACGGCAGACGAGATCGCCGCGCTGGTGGTGTACCTGTCCAGCGACGAAAGCGCCTTCACCACCGGGCAACCGCACGTCATCGACGGCGGCTGGTCCGGCTGATCCCATTCAACGAAAGGAAAACACATGAAACTGCTGCGTTACGGCCCCGTGGGCCAGGAAAAACCCGGAATGCTGGATGCCGACGGCGCCCTGCGCGACCTCTCGGGTGTGGTCTCGGATATCGCTGGCGACGTGCTGTCGGACGACGGGATTGCCAAGCTGCGCGCGCTCGATCCCGCCAGCCTGCCGAAGGTCGACGGCAACCCGCGCCTTGGCGCTTGCGTCGGGAGCATTGGAAAGTTCTGCTGCATCGGCCTCAATTACTCCGACCACGCCGCCGAAACCGGGGCCGCAATCCCCGAGCATCCGATCCTCTTCATGAAGGCGAATTCCGCCGTCGTCGGCCCGAACGACATGGTGATGATGCCGCGCGGATCAACGGCAACCGACTGGGAAGTCGAACTGGGCGTCGTCATCGGCAAGACCGCGAAATACGTCAGCAAGGCCGATGCGCTCGACCATGTCGCGGGCTATTGCGTGATCAACGACGTGTCCGAGCGCCACTTCCAGACCAAGCTGACCGGCCAGTGGACCAAGGGCAAAAGCTGCGACACCTTCGGCCCCACCGGCCCCTGGCTGGTGACGCGCGACGAGGTCGAGAACCCACAGGCACTGGCCATGCATCTGGACGTGAACGGCAAGCGGATGCAGACCGGCAATACCGACACGATGATCTTTACCGTGGCCGAAATCATCGAACACCTCAGCACGCTCTTCACCCTGCATCCGGGTGACGTGATTTCGACCGGTACACCGCCGGGCGTCGGCATGGGGATGAAGCCGGAACCCGTCTACCTCAAGAAAGGCGACGTGATGGAGGTCGTGATCGAAGGGCTGGGCCGGCAACGCCAGGAAGTGGGGCAGGATAGCTGAAACGCCGACGGGATGCGGCGCGGGACTGTCTTGCCCGACGTCTGCACCCCGCTGGCCACCCCCCCCGCACGCTGGCGCGGGGGGGGGATTTCCATGTGGACCGGCTCCATGGCACAAAGGTTACATAACTAACCTTACGGGTCTCACTCGTCACCCACGGTGGATTCACAAATGAAGTGCAAATTCTGTATCAAAACAGAGTATTGCATGGAGTTGATCAATGGGACGCTTCTACCCTCACCTGAACCTCGAAGAACGTCGCAAGCTGGCCAAATGGCTTGAGGCGAAGATACCCA
>JBBSJO010000028.1:0-28908 GCA_038257185.1 Rhodobacterales bacterium
ATGGAGAGCTGCCCGTGTTCGTCGATGGCACAGATCAGCCGAAGATGCCGCCATTTCAGGCGGCTGATGAGGTCCTGCATGGAATGACATGACAGAACTGGTATGAAGATGTCAATTTATGTAATTTGAACGTTATGCACGCGCAATGCTAGGATTCGCGCGGGCGGCGCTAGATCGTCTGACATTCTGCCCCGCAAAGGGCATCGACCATTCCGCATCCGGAGCGGTCGGATTTTGGGAGGATACCATGAAAAGACTCATCACGGGGCTGAGCGCCCTGGCACTTGGCGTCGGCCTGCTGACCGCGCCCGCCTTTGCGCAAAGCAAGGGCACCATCGGCATCGCGATGCCCACCAAATCCTCGGCCCGCTGGATTTCCGACGGCGATTCCATGGTCGAGCAGTTCAAGGCCGCAGGCTATGACGTAGATCTGCAATATGCCGAGGACGACATTCCCAACCAGTTGGCGCAGATCGAGAACATGATCACCAAGGGCGTCAACGTACTGGTCATTGCCGCCATCGACGGCACCACCCTGTCGAACGCACTGGAAAACGCGCATTTCGCGGATATCAAGACCATCGCCTATGACCGCCTGATCCGCGACAGCGAATACGTCGACTACTACGCGACCTTCGACAACTTCAAGGTTGGCGTGCTGCAAGCCGAATCCATCGTAAGCGGCCTCAAGGAACGTTTCCCGGACGTGAAGCCGTGGAACGTGGAACTCTTCGGCGGCTCGCCCGACGACAACAACGCCTATTTCTTCTACGACGGGGCGATGTCCGTGCTGCAACCGATGATCGACGACGGGTCGATTGCCGTCGTTTCGGGCCAGATGGGCATGGACAAGGTCGGTACCCTGCGCTGGGACGGGGCCGTGGCGCAGGCGCGCATGGATAACCTGCTGTCCGCGAACTACACCGACAAGCAGGTGCACGGTGTGCTCAGCCCCTACGACGGGCTGTCCATCGGTATCCTGTCCTCGCTCAAGGGCGTGGGTTACGGCTCGGGCGACCTGAAGATGCCGATCGTGTCCGGACAGGACGCGGAACTGCAGTCGATCAAGTCGATCATCGCGGGCGAGCAGTACTCGACCGTCTTCAAGGACACCCGCGAACTCGCGCGGGTCACCGTCGGCATGGTCGATGCCCTGTTGCAGGGTGGCGAGCCGGAGATCAACGACACCACCACCTACGACAACGGTGTGAAGGTCGTGCCCTCCTACCTGCTGGTGCCTGTGCCGGTCGATGCCAGCAACTACCAGAAGATCGTGATCGACTCCGGGTATCACTCGGAAGCCGACCTGAAGTAACGCGGCTTACCGTTGAGCAGAACCTGTTCCGGCTGCCCCAGGGCGGTCGGGACAGCGCGTGAACCGGGGGGCGGAGCGATGCAGACACTTCTTGAAATGCGCAACATCACCAAGACGTTTCCAGGCGTCCGGGCGCTTGATGACGTAAACCTCAAGGTGACGCAGGGCGAGATCCACGCGTTGGTGGGGGAAAACGGCGCCGGCAAATCGACCCTGATGAAAGTGCTTTCGGGGGTTTATCCCCAAGGCACCTACGAGGGCGAGATCCACTACGACGGCCATTTGGCGAAGTTCAGCGGGATCGCGGACAGCGAGCATCTGGGGATCATCATCATCCATCAGGAACTGGCGCTGGTACCGCTCCTGTCGATTGCGGAGAACCTCTTCATCGGCAACGAGCGGGCGCGCGGCGGCATCATGAACTGGCCGGAAACCTACCGCCGGACGGAAGAATTGCTGCGCAAGGTGGGCCTGCGTGAGGCACCCGCGACGATGGTGGAACGGCTGGGTGTCGGCAAGCAGCAACTGGTGGAGATCGCCAAGGCGCTATCCAAGGATGTGCGCCTGCTGATCTTGGACGAGCCCACTGCGGCACTGTCGGAGGCGGACAGTCAGGCGCTGCTGGACCTGCTGCTGGAACTGAAGGCGCAGGGGGTGACGTCGATCATCATCAGCCACAAACTGAATGAAGTGCGCCGGGTGGCCGACACGATCACCGTGATCCGCGACGGGGCGACCGTCTCGACGCTGGACGCGCGGACCGAAGAGATCACCGAGAACCGCATCGTGCGTGACATGGTGGGCCGCGACATGTCGCAGCGTTATCCCGAACGGACCCGGCGGGCGGGGGAGATGCTGCTGGAGGTAAAGGACTGGAACGTCTTTCACCCCGAACACGCCACGCGGCAGGTCATCAAGGACATCAACTTCCACGTCCGGGCGGGCGAGGTCGTGGGCATCGCAGGGCTGATGGGGGCCGGGCGCACGGAACTCGCGATGAGCCTCTTCGGGCGCAGCTACGGCCAGAACATCAGCGGCGAGGTGAAGCTGGCTGGCAAGGTCATCGACACCTCCACCGTCGCCGCGGCCATCAAGGGCGGGCTGGCGTACGTCACCGAGGACCGCAAGGAGTTGGGGCTGGTGCTGGAGGAGACGATCCAGCGCAACATCACGCTGGCGAACCTGCGCGATGTATCGACCTCCGGCGTGATCAACGAGGCGGAGGAGAGCCGGGTTGCCGAACGCTACCGGAAAGCAATGAACATCCGCACACCGAGCGTCTTCCAGAAGGTGATGAACCTCTCGGGCGGCAATCAGCAGAAGGTGGTGCTCTCCAAATGGCTGTTCACCTCGCCCGAAGTGCTGATCCTCGACGAGCCGACGCGCGGCATCGACGTGGGGGCGAAGTTCGAGATCTACGGGATCATCAACGAGTTGTCGGCCCAAGGCAAAGGTGTCGTGATGATCAGCTCCGAGATGCCGGAACTGCTGGGAATGAGCGATCGCATCTACGTGATGAACGAGGGGCGTTTCGTGGGGGAGTTGAGCGCCGAAGACGCCAGCCAGGAACGCATCATGTCCTATATCGTGACACATTGAGGAGAGCCGCATGACCGATACCGCAGCGCAGGACGAAAAGAGCGGCTCCAACCTGTCGGGCTACCTGATGGGGCACCTGCGCGAATACGGGCTGCTCTTCGCGCTGATCTTCATCATGCTGTTCTTTCAGATCGTGACTGACGGCGTGCTCCTGAAGCCCGTCAACATCACCAACCTTTTCCTGCAGAACAGCTACATCATCATCATGGCGCTCGGCATGCTGATCGTCATCGTGGGGGGGCATATCGACCTGTCGGTAGGCTCTGTCATGGGCTTTGTGGGGGCGCTGGCCGCCGTGATGATCGTCAACTTCGACATTCCCGTGGCGATCACCATCCCCGCCTGCCTCGTCGTCGGCGGCGTGATCGGGGCGGCGCAGGGGTACTGGGTGGCCTACTGGAAAATCCCCAGCTTCATCGTGACACTGGCGGGGATGCTGGTGTTCCGGGGCCTGTCGCTCTGGCTGCTGGAGGGACAGTCGATCGGGCCGTTCCCGCGGTCGTTTCAGGCTCTGTCCACCGGGTTCATCCCCGACTTTTTCAACGTGGACCGGCCCAATGTAACCGCCTTGGCCGTGGGTCTGATCGCGGCCATGGCCATCGTCTATCTCGGCATGCGCAAGCGCGCGCGCAACAAGGCCTACGGGATCGAGGATGAACCCTTCGCCTTCTTCGTCGCGCGCAATGCCATCGTGGCAGGGGCATTGCTGTTCGTCATCTACAAGCTCAGCACCTTCCGGGGCCTGCCCAACGTGCTGATCACTATGGGCGTGCTGACGATCGTCTATGCCTTCATCACCGAACAGACGACCATCGGGCGGCGCATCTACGCACTTGGCGGCAACGTGAAGGCGGCGAAACTCTCGGGCATCCCGACAGAGCGGCTGACCTTCCTCACCTTCGTGAACATGGGCGTACTGGCGGCGCTGGCCGGGCTGATCTTCGCTGCGCGGCTGAACACGGCGACGCCCAAGGCGGGCTTTGCGGTGGAGCTTGACGTAATCGCGGCCGTCTTCATCGGCGGCGCGTCGATGTCGGGCGGCGTGGGCAAGATCGTGGGTGCGGTCGTCGGTGCCTTCATCATGGGTGTGATGAACAACGGCATGTCGATCATGGGCATCGGCATCGACTACCAGCAGGTGATCAAGGGTCTGGTGCTGCTCGCTGCCGTGATCTTCGACGTCTACAACAAGCAGAAACAGCATTGAGGATCGGGCGATGACTTTCAAACCGGCGGCTTGGCCGCGCAAGCTGCGGTCCCAGGAATGGTTCGGCGGACACAGCCGCGACAGCATCTATCACCGCAGCTGGATGAAAAACCAGGGGCTGCCCGCCGACCTATTCGACGGACGGCCCGTGATCGGCATCTGCAACACCTGGTCGCAGCTGACGCCCTGCAACGCGCACCTGCGCGATCTGGCCGAAAGGGTGCGCCACGGCATCTACGAAGCCGGCGGACTGCCGCTGGAATTCCCGGTCTTTTCGACGGGTGAAAGCGCACTGCGCCCCACCGCGATGCTCTACCGCAACCTCGCCGCGATGGACGTGGAGGAGGCGATCCGCGCCAACCCGCTCGACGGCGTGGTGCTGCTTTGCGGTTGCGACAAGACCACGCCCGCGCTGCTGATGGGTGCGGCCTCGGTCGATCTGCCCGCGATCATGGTCTCGGGCGGCCCGATGCTGAACGGCTACTTCCGGGGGGAGGCCGTGGGGTCCGGCACCGCGCTCTGGCGCATGGCGGAGGACATCAAGGCCGGCAAGATGACCAACGAGGAATTCCTGGAGGCCGAGCAATCCATGAGCCGTTCGCCGGGGTCGTGCAACACGATGGGCACCGCGTCCTCGATGGCGAGCATGGTGGAGGCCTTGGGCATGACCCTGTCCGGCAACGCCGCGATTCCGGCCGTGGACAGTCGCCGTCGCGTGATGGGGCATATCAGCGGACGGCGCATCGTGCAGATGGTGAAGGACGATCTGAAGCCGTCTGACGTCCTGACACGTCAGGCCTTCGAGAATGCGGTGCGCGTAAACGGTGCAGTCGGTGGCTCCACCAATGCAGTGATCCACCTGATGGCAATTGCGGGGCGCGTCGGCGTAAAGCTGGACCTTGACGACTGGGACACCTTGGGCCGCGACATTCCGACGGTCGTGAACCTCATGCCGTCGGGCAAGTACCTGATGGAGGAGTTCTTCTACGCCGGCGGTCTGCCCGTCGTCATCAAGCAGCTGGCCGAGGCCGGACACCTGCACCGCGACGCGCTGACCGTGTCGGGACAGAGCGCGTGGGAGCAGGTGAAGGACGTCCAGAACGTAAATCCGGAGGTGATCATGCCGATGGACGCGCCATTGGCGGAACAGGGCGGCATCGCCGTGCTGCGCGGCAACCTCGCACCAAACGGTGCCGTATTGAAACCCTCTGCGGCCAGCCCGCATCTGTTCAAGCATCGCGGACGTGCGGTCGTGTTCGAGGATATCGATGACTACAAAGCGCGGATCGGGGACGAGGATCTCGATATCGACGAAAACTGCGTCATGGTCCTCAAGATGTGCGGACCGAAGGGCTATCCCGGCATGTCCGAAGTCGGCAATATGGGTCTGCCGCCCAAGGTCCTGCGCAAGGGGATCAAGGATATGATCCGCATCTCTGACGCGCGCATGTCGGGCACTGCTTACGGAACCGCGATCCTGCATACCTCGCCCGAGGCTGCCGCAGGGGGGCCGCTGGCCATCGTTCAGGACGGCGACATGATCGAACTCGACGTGGCCGCGCGGCGGCTGCATCTGGATGTGCCGGAGGCGGAAATCGCGCGGCGTCTGAAGGCCTGGAAGAACCCGGTAACGCCGCCCAACGGCGGCTACGCACGGCTGTTCCACGACCACGTGCAGGGGGCCGACACCGGCGCGGATTTCGACTTCCTCAAGGGCTGTCGGGGCCACGCCGTGCCGAAGGATTCACACTAGATGACCACCCATGACATAGCCATCGTCGGCGTCGGAAAGATCGCCCGCGACCAGCATATCCCCGCAATTTCCGGCGATCCGTCCTTCACGTTGAAAGCAACCGCCAGCCGCAATGCGCAAGTGGGGGGCGTGGCGGGATATGCCGACCTGGAGACCTTGCTGGAGGCGCACCCTGAGATCCGATGCATCTCGCTCTGCACGCCGCCGCAGGTCCGCTATACCGACGCGCGGCGGGCGCTTGAGGCAGGGCGGCATGTGATGCTGGAAAAGCCCCCTGGTGCTACCCTGAGAGAGGTGCATGACCTTGTGGCCCTTGCCGAGCAGCAGGGCGTGACGCTCTTCGCCACATGGCATTCGCGCTTTGCTGCAAGTGTAGAGGCGGCGCGGGACTGGCTGGCGGGCAAGGACATCACCGGGGTCGAGGTGGTCTGGAAAGAAGACGTGCGGCGCTGGCATCCGGGGCAGGACTGGGTCTGGAAGGCCGGGGGTCTGGGGGTTTTCGACCCGGGCATCAACGCCTTGTCGGTCCTGACGGCGATCCTGCCGCACCCCGTGCATCTGAGCGGCGCGGTCCTTCATTTCCCCGCAAACCGCGACACACCGATTGCCGCAGACCTCACGTTTCACGACCCCGGCGGGGCGGCCATGACGGCGGTCTTCGACTGGCGCCAGACCGGGCCGCAGACCTGGGACATCCACATCGAAACCACGCAGGGCAATGCGGTCCTGTCCGAGGGCGGCGCGCAGCTGATGGTGGACGGGGCTTCTGTCTCGTCAGGACCGAACCGGGAATATCCCGCGCTCTATGCCCGCTTCGCAGAACTCGTCGCCACATCCACGGTGGACGTGGACCTTGCCCCGATGGGGCATGTCGCGGATGCCTTCACCCTTGGACAGCGCAAAGTCGTCGACGCCTTCGACTGGTAACCCGTTGGCCGTCTTCCGAAACTGACAACCACTTACTCCCGAACCACCCATATGAAGAAACCGCCGCAGCCCTTCGGCAACGGCGGTCCAACCATCGTCTCACGCAGCGATCAGAACCCGGCTTTGATGTTCTCGAATTCCGCGATCATCTTTTCGCGCAGTTCTGATCCCGGAGGTGCCTGCCACAGCGTGTTCGCGCGCAGCGACTCGTTGCTGTCGAGGCCCGCGGACTTCAGCATCTCCTGATCCATCTTCGCCATCTCGGCGGCGTTGGAATGGCCGTAGCCCCAGGCTGTCACGATATACTCCGCCGTCTTGGGCTCCAGCCAGGCGTTGATGAAGTCGTAGAACTTGTCGTCCGACCCCTCGCCGTCCTTCAGCTTGACGTAGCCGCAGACCCAGCTCGATGCACCTTCGTCGGTGTCGCGCTTCATCGCGATCGGCAGGCCTTCGCCTCCGAGGGTGGCGGAGGTCTCGCTCCAGGCCCAGGCCAATTCGACCTGCCCCGATTGCATCAACTGCGCCAACGACGATGACGAGTCCCAATAGGACAGCACGTTCTGGTGCACCTTGCGCAGGAAGTCGGAGGCCTTCTGGAAGTCCTCGTCCGTGGCCTTCGTCCAGTCCTGCACACCCGTGGCGAGGAACCCGAGCGCATAGGCATCATCCACGCTGTCCCCGACGGAGACCTTGCCCGCCATCGAGGGATCCGCGAAGATCTGCAAGGACTTGACCTGATCCTCGCTCAGCTTCTCGGTGTTGTAGGTCAGCGCCGTGTTGCCCCAATCCATCGGGACAAAGTAATATTCACCGTCCTTCTTGTAGGCCTCGATCTCGCGGAATTCCTCGTTCAGGTCAGCCCAGCGATCGATTCTGGAGGTATCCAGCGGTTCCAGCAGGCCCGCTTCCATCCACTTCGGCACCGACTGCGAACAGGGGTGCGCGGCGTCGGCCTTGAAGCCGGAGCGCAGTTTCTGGAATGCCTCTTCCTCGTCGCCGAAGAAGGCGAAGGTCGGCGGGCCGCCGTTCTTTTCGTTGTATGCGGTGTAGAACTCGGGGTCCTCGTAGCCGGCCCAGTCGAACACCGTCAGTTCGGAATCCTGCGCCATGGCGGTCGATGTCAGCAATGCAGCGGCGCCGGCCAGTGCTGCGACCTTCAATCTTAGAGTAATCATGAATTTCTCCCTGTTTTTATTGTCGGCCCATCCGGCAAACATTCAGGCAGGCCTCTGCCCCAAAAGCTAGGCGGGAAAGTTAGTTGACACAAGGTTTATTTGAGCGCTCAAATAATATTGAGAGCAAGAAGAGGGAAATTGACCATAATATGCGCGACCCGAGACACGATATCCTGTTCGAGCCGCTGCAACTCGGCCCCGTCACCGCTCCGAACCGTTTCTATCAGGTGCCCCATTGCACCGGCATGGGTTGGCGGCGCCCCCGGACCCTCGCCGCGATGCGGGGCGTCAAGGCGGAAGGCGGTTGGGGCGTCGTCAACACCGAATACTGCTCGATTCATCCGACCTCTGACAACGATTATTACTCCTATTGCGCGCTCTGGGACGACAGCGACATCCGGGCGCACCGGCTGATGACGGATGCTGTTCACGCTCATGGTGCGCTGGCCGGGGTGGAGCTTTGGGCGGGCGGCGGGATGATCGTGAACCACGCCACGCGCCTGCCGCCCGTGGGCTTGAGCAGCCTGCCGCAGACGGACGGTGAAGAGGTACAGCCGGGCCAGACGCGCCCGATGGACCTGTCGGACATCGCCGAACTTCGCCGCTGGCATCGCGACGCAGCGCTTCGCGCGGTCGATGCGGGTTTCGACATTGTCTACGTCTACGCGACCCACGGCTACTTGCTGTCCCAGTTCCTCGATGCGCAGACGAACACCCGCACCGATGCCTACGGCGGTACGCTGGAAAACCGCGTTCGACTGGTGCGCGAACTGATCGAGGATACGAAGGAGGCCGTGGCGGGCCGTGCCGCCGTTGCCTGCCGCTTCAGCGTGGGGCTGGACGACGCCGAAAGCTACGACGCCTTCGGGTTGCTCGCCGACATGCCTGACCTGTGGGACCTCACCGTGCCCGACTACGACGTGGAGATGAGCAATTCACGCTTTGTGAAGCGGGGCACGCTGGTGACGAGCGTCGCGCGGGCGAAGGCGATGACGGACAAACCTGTGGTCGCCGTGGGCCGCTTCACCGACCCCGACATGATGGCGCAGGTCATTCGCGATGGTACGCAGGACATGATCGGCGCCGCGCGCCCTTCCATTGCCGATCCCTTCTTGCCGCTGAAGATCCGCGAGGGGCGCAGCGAGGATATCCGCGAGTGCATCGGCTGCAATGTGTGCTACGCCCACGACAGCCAGGGCGTGCCGATCCGCTGCACCCAGAACCCCACAATGGGCGAGGAATGGCGGCTGGGTTGGCATCCGGAACGGATGCCCCCAGCCCCCGCCCCTTCCCGCGTGCTGGTGGTCGGCAGCGGCCCCGCTGGACTCGAGGCGGCACGCGCGCTCGGTGCACGGGGTCACGAAGTCATGCTGGCGGAGGCGAGCCGCACGCTAGGCGGTCGCGTGACGCTGGAAGCCGCGCTGCCGGGGCTGGCCGAATGGGCGCGTGTGCGCGACTGGCGGCTGGGGCAGATCGAGAAGCAGGACAACGTGACCGTGTTTCCCGAAAGCACTATCGCGCTGGAGGATCTGGCGGAGATGAAGCTCGACCACCTCATCGTCGCCACTGGGGCGCACTGGGCCGACGACGCCATCGGGCGCAACAGCCCGCAGGGGTTTTCGGAGGCGGATAAGTCAATGATCGTCAGCGCGTGCGACGTGCTGGCGGGCAAGACCATCGACGCGCAACACATCGCGATCTATGACGACGACCATTATTACCACGGCTCCGTACTGGCCCTCGCCCTTCGAAAGTCGGGTCACGACGTGACGCTGGTGACACCCGCCGGACGCGCCTGCGAGTGGGGCAGCTTCACGCAGGAGCAATACGCCTCGAACACCGCGCTGATCGCGGCGGGGGTGCGGATCGTGACGAACCGGATCATGACGCATGTGGGCGGAGGTAACGCGCGGCTGGCATCCTACTATGGCGGCGCGGATATCGAGATCGACTGCGACGCCGTCCTGCCGCTCACGCGGCGTATCCCGAACCGCGCGCTCTACGACGCGGTGCGGGAGGCGGAGCACGGGCTGAAAAGCGTCACGCTAATCGGCGATGCCGAAGCACCGGGGATCATCGCCGCCGCCGTCTGGTCCGGGCACCGTGCTGCGATGGAACTGGGCGAAACGATCGATCTGGCAGCCCGCTACGGGCGCCGCGAAACCTCAGTCTGAGGCCATCGCCGCCGTGACTTCCTCAAGCGCCTCTTCCAGCAAATCGAACATCTCGTCCACCTGCGCTTCGCTGATGATCAAAGGCGGTGAAAACACCGCCATGTTGATCAGTGGACGCACCAGCAACCCGCGCTTTTCGCAGGCAGCGTCGAGCATCTCGCCCAGCTTTCGCTCCGCAGCCAGCGAGGTGCCCGGCGTATCGGGCCGCCCCTGAATGCAGGCCAGCAGGCCCATGCCGCGCACGTCGCCCACGATGGGAAATTTCTCCAGCGCCCGCAGCCGACTCTGAAAATGCGGGGTTATCGCGCGGACGTGTTGGAGGATACGCTCTTCCTCCATGATCTCGATATTCTTCAGCGCCGCGACACAGCAGACCGGATGCGCCGAATAGGTGTAGCCGTTTGAGAAAAGCACGTTCTCGTCCGGCCCCGTCATCCGCTCCATCACCGCGTCCGAGATGATGCAGGCCCCAAGTGGCAGGTAACCCGAGGTCAGACCCTTCGCACAGGTGATCATGTCGGGCACGATGCCGAAGACGTCCTCGGAGGCGAACCAATGACCGAGCCGCCCGAAAGCCGTGACAACCTCGTCCGAGATATAGAGGATGTCGTGCTTCTTGCAGAGCGCGTGGGTGCGTTTGTGGTAGCCTTCCGGCGGGATAATCACGCCGCCCGAACACAGGATCGGCTCGGCGATGAAGGCCCCGACATTCTCGGGGCCCACCTCCGCGATCATGTTCTCAAGGTCCGCGACCTTGGCATCGCACCAGTCTGACACGCTCATTCCTTCGGGGCGGGTGTAGGGATTGACGTCCGGCAGGAAGCGCACCAGCCGATCCTCGACGTCGAAACGGCTCTTGTCGCGCTCCTTGCCGGTGACAGTGGAGGCCAAGTAGGTGGAGCCGTGATAGCCCTTCTCCCGCGCGATCACGATCTTCTTGTCGCGCCGCCCGAGCGCGTTGTTCATGAAATGCATCGTCCGCAGGGCGGTATCGACAGCCGTAGACCCGCCAGTGGTAAAGAAAACATTGTTCAGGTCGCCCGGCGCCAGATCGGCGATCTTCTTGGCCAGCAGCGTCGAAGGGTCGGTGGTCGTCGTCCAGGGCGAGGTATAGGGAAGCCGCAGCACCTGATCGCCAATCGCCGTCGCCATTTCCTTGCGGCCATAGCCGATCTGGACGCACCACATCCCCCCCGGCCCGTCAATGTAGCGCTTGCCGTCGGCGTCCCACAGATAGATGCCCTCGGCCCGCTCGATGGGGTGATAATCACTCTCTTGCCAAGCATCCATCGCGGCCCAGGGGTGCAACTGGTGATTGCGGTCCCATTTGCTCATCGTGTCCGCAGAAGGGGCGTTGGTCATGTCGCGGGGAATCGTGGTCATGGTGGTCTCCTTGGTCATCAGAACGCCCCCGGCGGAGTCGCGCGGGCGCGGGCATTGATGAAAAACGGTTTGGTCTCGATGGTGACGGGCACGAGGCGGCGCTCCCAGCGGCCCTCCTGGTTGACGTAGATCTCGGCCCATAGGTCGCTGACCTTGCCATCGCCGTAGGGCGTTTTCAGTTCGGCCAGCGCGATATTCCGCTTGGTAGTGGGGGACCAGACGCCTGAAGTGACATACCCGATCTCGCGTCGCTTGCGGTGATAGATCAGCGCGTCCTGCGCGGGTTTGAACCCGCCAAGGTCGATCTTGACGAGGTGAAAGCGCGCGCCCTTGACCTTCTGCGCCAGCAGCGCGCGGCGGCCGTTGAAGTGGCCCTTGTCAAAATGCACCATGCGCCCGAACCCCAGTTCCAGCGGCGTGCGCCCCCGGTGCAGGCGGGTCGCGGCATGGACAGGCTGGAAATCCATCCCCGCCGCCATGAAACCCGCCTCGATACGCGCGATGTGCAACGCGTCAAAACCAATGGCCCGCAGGCCCCAGTGATCGCCCGCACCCCAGAGCCGGTCCCACAGCTTGAGGGCGTCATCCCAAGGCACCCAAAGCTCATAACCCAGATCGCCCGTGAACCCGGTGCGCGAAATCCAGAGGTCCGGTTCCACCTCGCGCCAGTCGAAGGGCTTCATGTCGGCCACGTCCAGCCCCGCGTCCTTGAGGACGGAGTAGGACGTCGGTCCCTGCAAGGAAACAGCCGCGACGGTGTCGCTTTCGTCCGTCACCTCCACATCGAAACCGTAGCCTGCGTCCAGCAGCCAGCTGAACATACGCTCCTGACAGCAGAGGCGGAAATCGGTGGCGGAGAAGCGGAAGAGCGTGCCGTCGTCGATCAGCATCCCCTCCTCGTCGCACCACATGACGTAGCCGACGCGTCCGTCGCCGATCTTGCTCACGTCGCGGGTGACGACGCGGTTGATCATGTCCAGCGCGTCTGGCCCCGTGATGCGGTACTTGTGCATGGGCGATATGTCGAACAGCGTCGCCTGATTGCGGATCGCGAAATACTCGAACTCCGCCGTGTCGAGCACGGCAGGCGAGATGTAGCCCGCCCAGTCCATCCACCCCTGCGCACGGCTGAGCGGTGCAAGGCGGTCGTGGAACGGGCCGGGGATCAGGCCGATGGGGACAGTCTTTGCTGCGGTATGGATCATGTCGGTATTCCGTCTGCCAAGAGCACACGCGCGGCGTTGCGCCCCGGTGACCCAGTCACGTCACCCCCCGGATGCGCGGACGCCCCGCAAAGGTAAAGACCCTCCACCCCGAAAGCATAGCGCGACATCCCGTTGACGGGCCGCACGGTCAGCAGCTGGTCGATGCTCAGCTCTCCGTGGTGCCAGTGCCCGCCCGGTGCGCCCGTGCTGGCGGCGATGTCGTCGGGGGTGAGGAGCGTTTCGTGCGTAACGAGGTCTTCGAGACCGGGCATGTACGTCGCCAGCGTGTCAGCGGCCTGTTTGGTCAGGTCCGCCCGCGCCGCGTCAGTCCAGCCGCCGTCGGGGTCGAAGGGGACATAGCTGACGATGGCCGACAGAACGTGCTGGCCGTCCTTGCAGAGCGCCGGATCGGTCAGCGAGGGGATGACGGCTTCGATCACCGGGTGTTCCGATGCTTGCCCGTACTTCACGGGGTTGAAGGCGCTTTCCACGTAGGTCGCCGAGGGTGCCACGAGCAGCCGCCCCGCCTTTTGCGCAGCGCTCAGGCCCGGCATCTCTGGCACAGCGCTCAGCACAAGGTTCAGCTTCGCCACCGCCCCCTTCGCCCGCATCTTCCGCAGTCGGCGCGTGGCCTCGATGTCGAAATGCTGCGCGCCTGCGAGCTGCATCGTGAGGGGAGCGGCGAGGCTCGACAGGACGGCGCAGGCTTCAAGCACAGTCCCATCCTCCAGCGTCACACCCCGCACACGGTCGCCCTCGACGGTGACGGAGGCGACCCCCGCGCCGAAACGCATCTTCGCGCCAGCCCTTGTCGCCGCCTTCTCGAACGCGGCGAAGCCGCCCATGGGCCAGGCCACTTCACCCCCTGCCCCATCCGATAGAGCAGCGAGAACACCGACCCCGGTGCGCGAGGTCCGCTGAACGCACCGCGAACAGCTTCGGCGGCAAGCGCCCCCGCGACCGGCCCGTCTGACAGGTCTTCGAGCAGCAGGTCGTAGGCGTTGGACAGGATGATCCGCAGAAACTCCCGCATGTCCTCCTTGCCCATCCGCTTGAGGTTCAGCCCCAGTTTCGCCAAGCCGCCCAGATCGCGCAGGCTGGCGAGGCTCGCGATCCCTTCCGCCAGCGACGGCGGCGGCGCGTCGGAAAGCCGACCCAGCAACCCGGCAAAGCGCACCAGTCGCGCATGTAGCGCGGCGTAGGCCTCCGTCTCCGGATGCGTACTGCCATCCGCAAACCGCAGCGTGCCGCCGGTCATCTCCACATGCTTCCCGTCCGGCGACAGCACCATCGTCGGCAGGCTGCGCGTCTCCAATCCAAGGCCGATATGGCGCGCCACTGCGGGGCTGAGGTTGTAAAGCAGATGCGCTATCTCCGGCCCCCGCGCTCCACCGCCAAAATCCACTATCCGCGCCATGCCACCCGCCTGCGCGGCCTTCTCCACCACGCAGACCCGCTTGCCCTTGCGCGCCAACACCGCCGCCGCCGTCAGCCCGTTGTGCCCGGCGCCGATCACGATCACATCGAAACGGTCGGTCATGCCGCGAACCTCGGCATCTTGCGCCCCTTGCCCGCCCGGCGCAGGATTTCCCGCGCGGCATTCGCGCCGGGCGCGGCCATGACGCCACCCCCCGGATGGCTGGAGGAGCCCACCATGAACAACCCCTCGATGGGCGTGGAATAATCGGAGTAGCCGGGCACCGGGCGATTGAAGAGCAACTGGTCGAAGGTCAACTCACCCTGAAAAATGTTGCCTTCAGTCAGCCCCACCTCGCGCTCGATATCGAGCGGGGTGCGCACCTCGGCATGCACGATACGGTCACGTATGTCCGGGATCGCCTGTTCCATCTTGTCGTATACGCAGTCGGCCAGTTCCGCGCGCTTGGCGTCGGTCCAGTTCTGCCCGGAGCGCACGCCATCGACCTCCAGATCATAGGGTGCGTATTGCACGAAGACCGTCATCATGTGCTTGCCCGGCGGGGCCATTGTCGGGTCGATCTGGGATGGGATCAGCATGTCGAAATAGGGCTCCGCCGACCAGCGCCCGTCCTTCCAGTCATCGTATCCGCGTTCCAGTTCGGCGAGCGAGGTCGAACAATGCAGGTCGCCGCGCAGGAAGGGTGCCCCCTTGGGCGCGGCAGGGAAATCGGGCATCCTGTCGAGCGCGATGTTCAGCTTGGCCGACGACCCGCGGATCTTGAACCGCTTCACCGCGCGCGTGAAATCATCAGGCACATGCGCCGCATCCACATGTTGCAGAAACGTCCGCTTCACGTCCATGTTCGAGGCCACGATGGGCGCGTCGAAGGTGTCGCCGTTCTCCAGCGCCACGCCCACGACCTTGCCGTCTTTCACGCGGAATGTGTCGATCCCCGACGCCGTGCGGATCTCGCCGCCCGCCTCCTCGAAAGCCATGCCCAAAGCCTTGGAGATCGACCCCATGCCGCCCCGGGCAAAGCCCCAGGCCCCGATGGCCCCGTCCACGTCGCCCATGTAGTGGTGCAACAACACATAGGCCGTGCCGGGCGAATAGACGCCAAGCCCCGTGCCGATGATGCCCGACCCCGCCAGATGCGCCTTGATCAGATCGCTCTCGAAATGCTCGTCGAGGAAATCGCCGATGGACATCGTCCAGAAGCGGATCGTCTCGCCCAACTCCTTCGCCCCCAGTCCGTGCGCTTTCTTCACAAGGAACGCCAGTTCCCCCAGATCGCGGGGATGCAGCGACGTGGGGTCGGGCGCGCCGCGCAGCAGGAAGGGGCGGATGAAACGGCACTGGCGCATCACGGTCTGCGAGAACCGCGCGTAGGCGTCCACGTCGCGGGGACTGTGCCGCGCGATCTCGCGTTCCAGCGCGTTGTGGTCGGACATGTAGGCGAAGTAATCGTTATCGCGGGTGAAGGTCGCGCCCCCCTCGTAGGGGATCACCTGCAAGCCGAAGCGTGGCAGTTCGAGGTCGCGCACGATCTCCCGGCGCAGCAGGGAGCAGACGTAAGAGCAGTTGGAATAGGTCCAGCCGTCGTGCAGCGACCGGCTGACCGCCGCACCACCGATCCAGTCGCTCTTCTCCACGATCAGCGTTTTCAGCCCCGCCTTGGCGAGGTAGCAGCCGGCCGTCAGGCCGTTGTGCCCTGCCCCCACAATGATCGCGTCGTACTTTGCCACGCGCATGCGCTGTCTCCCTGACCTTGCGCCCAGTGATATCCGAGGCGCGAAAGCGGGTAAAGTTTTTTTGAGCGCTCAAACAAAAACAATTGGAATGACAACCCTGCGCCACTATGGAAAAAGGAACCGCACCCTTCGGAGGAACGGGATTGACCGAACAACACAGCAAGATCGGGTCGAAGCCCCGGAAGGAACGCAAGGACAACGCCGACATGCGGCGGCGTCAGTTGCTGGATGCGGCGCGGCGGTCGGTGATGCAGCACGGGTTGGCCAAGACGACTTTGGCCACCGTCGCGGCCGAGGCAGGGCTCTCGCAGGGCGTCGCGGTCTTTTACTTCAAGTCCAAGAACGGGCTGCTGGCAGAAACCCTGCGCACCCATTATCAGGCTTATGACGAAACATGGCGCACAGCACTCGGCAGAGCAGGAACGGACCCGATGGAGCGGCTCACGGCGCTGATCACCGCGGATTTCGCCCCAGAAGTCTGTTCGCCGGAGTCACTGTCGCTCTGGTTCGCTTTCTGGGGTGAACAGACCTTCGTGCCGCAATACGCCGAGATTTGCCGCGAGTTCGAGCAGGACCGCGGCGCCGTGATCCGCGAGATTTGCGGCGAACTCATGCCCGGCGCGACGGAGAGTCACATCGGCGAACTGGCGCAATGGATCGACACCCTTACCGATGGTTTCTGGCAGAACCTGCATATTCAACCGGAGCGGATGACGCCGGCCGACTGCCTCGCCTCGACCCGTGCAATGATCGCGGCATTGCTCTGACCGTCACGAGCGACCCGCGATGACCCGCCCCAGGATCAACTCGAAAACCTGACCCAACGGCTTTTCCGCTGAATCCGCGCGGCGCATCAGGCCGACCGGGCCCTTGGTGAGTTCCGTGTCAAAGGGCAACCGCACCAGCCGCCCATCCGCGACCTCATGGGCGACGACACCGCCCGAAATGATCCAGACCGCATCGGACTGGCGCGTGTAGACCCGCCCGAAAGCGCCCGAGACCGTCTCGATCCGGTTCGACAGCCTGCCGATGCCGTGGGCGATCAGGTAGCGCTCCACAAGCGGGCGGATGGCCGAGCCTTCGGGCGGATAGATCACTGGCCACTGCGCGATCTGCGCAAGGTCGGGCGCGTTCAGCAACGGATGACCGGGGCGCACGACAAAGAGGATCTCCTCGTTGTAAAGCTGGGTGAAGGTGATGCCCTGCAGCGCCTCGGGCTGGCCCATGCGCCCGATCACGAGATCCAGCTCCCCGAGCCGCAGCCGCTCCATGAGGTAACCGTGCGGGCCGTCCATGATGCTCAGCATCGCCTGCGGGGCCAGCGTCGCGAATTCCGCCGCGACCTGCGGCATGAGCCAGGCGGCGACACTGGGCAGCGCGCCCACCACCAGCTTCTCCTTCTCCGACCGGCCCTGTTGCTCTACCCCGTCCAGACCCTGTTGCAGGCTCGCCAGCGACATCTGCGCGAAGTGCAGGAACACTTCACCCGGCCGGGTCAGTACCACCCCTGCCCGGCTGCGCTCCATCAGTTGCGCGCCGATAATGTCCTCCAGTTCCTTCAGCGTCTTCGACATCGCCGGTTGTGTCAGGAACAGCTTCTCGGCGGCGGTCTTGAAACTGCCCTCGCGGGCGATCTCGATGAAACACTGAAGGTGGCGAAACTTGATCCGTCTGTCGATCATCATGCATTCCGTTTTCGGCAACAATATGGCTGAATAACTCATTTTACTTTCCGTGAACAGCAAGCCTAGAGTACGGGAAGGGAGATGTTCATGCGGACACAGGTTGCGATCATCGGCGGCGGGCCCTCGGGGCTTTTGCTCAGCCAGCTGCTGCACAAGCAGGGTATCGACACCGTCGTGCTGGAACGGAAGACCAAGGATTACGTCCTCGGCCGCGTCCGCGCGGGGGTGCTGGAGGTGGGTCTGGTCAATCAGCTCCACGCAGCAGGCGTCGGCGCACGGGTGGACAAGGAGGGCATCGTGCACGAAGGCACGGTGATCTCCTACGGCAACGAACAGATCCGTATCGACTTCGCCAAACATGCCAACGCCCATGTCACTGTTTACGGCCAGACGGAGGTCACCGCCGACCTCTACGCCGCGCGCGAGGCCATGGAGGGCAAGCTGGTCTTCGAGGTCGAGGGGGTGGAAATCCACGACGCCGACAGCAACGCGCCTTACGTGACCTATACGGTGGGGGGCACCGAACACCGGCTCGACTGCGACTATGTCGCGGGCTGTGACGGGTTCCATGGCGTCAGCCGCCCCACGATCCCCGCAGACGTGCGGCGCGAGTACGAAAAGGTCTATCCCTTCGGCTGGCTCGGTATCCTGTCGGAAACCCCGCCCGTCCACCACGAGTTGATCTACGCCAGTTCCGACGCCGGTTTCGCGCTCTGCTCTATGCGCAACGAGAACCTCTGCCGCTACTACGTCCAGTGCTCGATAGAGGATTCCGTGGAGAGCTGGAGTGACGACGCCTTCTGGGAAGCGCTCAGGCGCCGCATCCCGGAAGAATACGCCGACACCCTGATCACCGGACCGTCGATCGAGAAATCCATCGCCCCCCTGCGGTCCTTCGTGAGCGAGCCGATGCGGTGGGGGCGGCTGTTCCTCTGCGGGGACGCCGCGCATATCGTGCCGCCGACCGGGGCGAAAGGGCTCAACACCGCCGCCAGTGACGTGCATTATCTCAGCCAGGCGCTGATCCGGTTCTACGACAGCGGCGAGACCGAAGGCATCGACCGCTATTCCGAAGTGGCGCTGGCGCGGGTCTGGAAGGCGGAACGCTTCAGCTGGTGGATGACCTCGCTGCTGCATCACTTCCCCGGACAGTCCGACTTCGACCTGCGCATCCAGCAGGCCGAGGTCGACTTCCTGAAATCCAACGAGAATGCACAGGCCGTTCTGGCGCAGAACTACGTCGGCCTGCCGTACTGAGGAGGAAACCCATGACCAACCGACAGGAAGCTGGCATGAAGGTGCGCCGCGAGGTGCTGGGCGATGCCCACGTCGACCGCGCCGAAGCCGCCCGCACACCCTTCGACACGCCGTTCCAGACCATGATCACCGAAGGGGCCTGGGGCACGGTCTGGGCCAGCGACGCGATCTCGCGACGCGAGCGGTCGATGATCACCCTTGCCCTGCTGGCCGCCACCGGCAACTTCGAGGAGATCCCGATGCACATCCGCGCCACCGCCCGCACCGGGGCCAGCAAGCAGGACGTGCTCGAAGCCTTCCAGCACGTCGCGATCTACGCGGGTGTGCCAAAGGCGAACCATGCCCTGAAGCTGGCCAAGCAAACCTATGCAGAGATGGAGGCAGACAAATGACCACGCCCCCCGAAGGCAACGGCTACCTCGTGCGCGACCGCGCCTGGCACCCAGACGCCTATACCCCCGCCTACAAGACCTCCGTCACGCGCTCCCCGCAGAAGGCGCTGATGTCGCTGCCGACGACCCTTGGCGAACAGACCGGGCCGGTGTTCGGCCACAACATGCTGGGCAAGCTCGACAACGACCTGATCCTGAACTTCGCCAAGGACGGCGGCATGGCGCTTGGGCCCCGCATCATCGTGAAGGGCCGCGTGATGGACCAGTACGGTCGCGGCGTCGCGGGCACGTTGATGGAGTTCTGGCAGGCGAATGCCGGCGGGCGCTACCGCCACAAGAAGGAAGGCTACCTCGCCCCGCTCGACCCCAATTTCGGCGGTTGCGGGCGGACCATCACGGATGAGGAAGGCCGCTACGAGTTCCGCACCGTGATGCCCGGCCCCTACCCCTGGCCCAACGGCATGGCCGACTGGCGGCCCGCGCATATCCACTTCTCGCTGATGGGCCACGCCTTTGCGCAGCGCCTGATCACGCAGATGTACTTCGAGGGCGATCCGCTGATCTGGCAATGCCCCATCGTCGGGTCCATTGACACGAAAGAGGCGATCGAGTCGCTCGTCGCCTCGCTCGACATGGCAGAGACATTGCCGATGGACGCGCGGGTCTATACCTTCGACATGGTACTGCGCGGACGGCGGCAGACATTCTTCGAAAACCGGTGGGAGGGGCTTTGACATGACGCAACAGCACAAGGTCCTCAAGGAAAGCCCCTCGCAGACGGCAGGCCCCTATGTGCACATCGGCTGCACCCCGAACTTTGCCGAGATCACCGGCGTCTACCCCCAAGACCTCGGCACTGTGATGAAAACAGGCTCTGCAAAGGGCACCGCCATCGAAATCTACGGCAAGGTCTTCGACGGCACCGGCACGCCGCTGCGCGACGCGATGCTGGAGATCTGGCAGGCCGACGCCGAGGGCCTGTTCAACGCGGTGCACGAGACTCGCGGCAAGGCGGACCCGAACTTCACCGGTTGGGGCCGTGCGCCCACAGACATGGACGATGGCACCTACCGTTTCGACACGATCAAGCCGGGGCGGGTTCCTTTCATCGACGGGCGTCTGCAGGCCCCCCATATATCCGTCTGGATCGTGGCGCGGGGCATCAACATCGGGCTGCACACGCGGCTCTATTTCGCGGACGAAGAGGTAGCGAACGCCGACGACCCGATCCTGACCCGCATCGAACACGCCAACCGCCGCCCCACCCTGCTCGCCACGCCCGAGGGCGACGGCTGCTATCGCTTCGACATTCACCTTCAGGGTGAGAACGAGACCATCTTCTTTGACATGTAAGGCACCGAAATGACCAAACCCTGCATCATCTGCGTGGCGATCACCGGGTCGCTGCCGACCAAGGCCAACAACCCCGCCGTGCCGATCACGATTGCCGAACAGATCGAAAGCACGCAGGAGGCCTTCGAGGCCGGCGCGAGCATCGCCCATTGCCATGTGCGCAACGCCGACCAGACGCCGACCTCCGACCCCGACAAGTTCGCGGCCCTCAAGGAAGGTCTGGAAAAGCACTGCCCCGGCATCATCGTGCAGATGTCCACCGGCGGCCGCTCCGGTGCGGGCAAGGAGCGCGGCGGGATGCTGCCTTTGAAGCCCGACATGGCGTCGCTGTCCGTGGGCTCCTGCAACTTCCCCACACGGGTTTACGAAAACAGCCCCGACCTCGTCGAGTGGCTGTCCTCCGAGATGCGCACTCATCATGTCACGCCCGAGATCGAGGCCTTCGACCTCAGCCACATTCTGCAGGCGATCCGCCTGAACAAGGAAGGTGTGCTCTACGGCAAGCTCTACGTGCAGTTCGTGATGGGCGTGAAGAACGCCATGCCGGTCGACAAGGGCGTCTTTGATTTCTACGTCAGCGTCATGAAAGACCGCGCGCCCGACGCCGAATGGTGCGCCGCAGGCATCGGCGCGGGGCAGTACACGGTCAACGAATGGTCCATCGCAGCGGGCGGGCATACCCGCACCGGACTGGAGGACAACGTGCGCCTCGACAAGGACAACCTCGTCCCCTCCAACGCGGCGCTCGTCAAACGCGCGGTGGAGCTCTGCGAGAAATACGAGCGCCCCGTCGCCACATGGCAGCAGGCGCGCGAGATGCTGAACGTGCCGCTGCGGACCTGACCGCTCAGATCACCAACCCGGAGAATACGACCGCAAGCCCTGCCCCCACCATCGCGACCGTGGGCAGGACCTTGCGCGCGCCGATCAGCCCGTAGGAAACCAGTGCCAGCCCGACTTTCGGCCAGCCGCAACATTTCCGGGTTGGCCACCATCCCCAGCGGAATGATATAGAGACCCACGCCGAGCGACGATATCGCCGTCAGTGCCCGCCTTCATCGCCTCGGCCAGTTCTACCCCCATCTGGTAGTAGGAAGATCCGGTCTTCGCCGACTTGTAGGTGATGCGCGTCTCCGCCGTGGCGGCGGTAAGCGTGAGTGCGGTGACGGCAATGACAGCCGCCGTTGTCTTCATGAAAGTCATCATCTGAACTCCTCCTTCAGGTGAAAAAAGTCTTGGGGTTTGCCAATCATCGACAGATCATCCGACATATGCGGGTCGACGCAACGATCCGAGCGAAGATGCAGCGCGGCGATGAGTTGCTCCGTGTCGGCAAGGGTCACTCCTACCGCCGGGATCAGAGCACGCGAAACACATCCCCAGACCCCGCGTCGCGGATCAGATCGACCGTCGCGCCATCCCAGTGATAATCGAGATGACGCCGCTGGACCGGCGCGCGTGCCAGATCGGGAAAGAACAGCGCCACGCAATCGCCTTCCCCCCGCACTGAAGGATAGGCGATGCCCTCTCCCCCCGCCTTGCGAAGGCCTGCCGCGAAACTCTGCGCCGCGACATAGCTCCGAGGGTCGAGCAGGTCCGACACGTCGGCCCCCCGCACCCGGATGTCATGCAAACGTGCCTCCACGACCATCACCAACTCGCGGAATTGCGAGGTCCAGCCAGGTTCCTGGCCGGTCAGCGCCATGAACTGCGCATGATGATGCCGCGTCTCGTCCACCGCCGTTTCGAAATCGCTGGCCACATAAAGCACGCCAAGCCGCCCGTCCGAGAAGCGACTGGGCCGATCGGTGCTGGCATGGGTGAAGGGCGCCATGAGAAAGCTCGCCCCCGGTCCCGACACCCGCCGCGCGGGCGGCACGAGGTCGAGGTTGCCAATGCTCTCCATCAGGCGCGGATTGGTCTTCTGCTCCGCCGAGATCAACAGCGGCCAGTCTTCCGGGTCCGCGATGTCTTCGAAAAGGTCGATGGGGGGAAAGACGCTGCGAATGATCCGCACCGCTGCGTCCCAGTGCAGCACCGTGCCCGGTGGGATCACCAGGCACCCCGCTCCGCATCGAGATAACGTCGGACGCGCATCAGGTCGGTCAGTTCGCCGCGCAACAGGATCGACAGCGCGGTGACACCGCCAAAAGCGCCGTTCGGTCGCCTGATCCAGTCATAGGCCCGCTGCGGTTCGGTGAAGATGATCCGCAGTGCCTTGTGGATACCCAGAATGTTGGACAACCGCGCCTTGGTGTCCCGGTCGATCCGCCCCGGCTGTCCCGCCTTCCAGCGCCGATAGGTGCGCAGCGGCAAGTCCAGCAGCGTCGCGGCCTCCTCATCGGTCAGGCCCCACTTGCCGAAAAGGTTCATCGCGGCCCGCAGCATCGCACCGCCTTCGGCATCCGTGATCGGATCGGGGGCGAAATCATGGGCTTTCGTTTCAAGTTGGTGCAGGGTCATGGCAGTCTCCTTATGGCATCATATAGCACTTATGATGCCGTTTGGCAAGGAAACGCGCTGCGGCAGGATCTGCGCCTGCTTTCGGACCGGATCAGCGCCCCCAGGTACGCTCCAGCGCGCCGAGCCAGTTCTCATGGCAAAGTTTCACCATCAGCCCCTCGTCATAGCCATGGTTGCACATCGCGCCGCGCAGGCCGACAAGGCCCGCAACATCGCCCAAGGCCGCAGGGACAGTCGCACCGTCGAAGTCGGAACCGAATCCCACACGATCCTCCCCTAGTCGGTCGATGAGATAATCGAGGTGCCGCAGGATCGGATCGAAACCGATGTCATCGGCCTTGCGGCCGTCTTCGGCCAGGAACCCCACGGCAAAGTTCACGCCGACCATGCCGTCGCTCTCGCGGATCATCGCCAACTGCCGGTCCGTCAGGTTCCGGGAGGATGCCGTCAGCACATGCGCATTGGAGTGGGTGGCGATCAAGGGCGCGTCGGAGAGCTCCGCGACATCGTTGAACCCGGCTTCGTTGAGGTGCGACAGGTCGATGACGATGCGCAACTCATTGCACAACCGCACCAGATCGCGGCCCGCGCCGGTCAGCCCCTCCCCGGTGTCAGGACTGGAGGGGAAGGCAAACGGCACGCCGTGGCCAAACACCGTCGGACGGCTCCAGACCGGCCCGATGGAGCGCAGACCGATGGCGTGGAAGGCATAGAGCGCGTCGAGGTCGGGACCGATCGCCTCTGCCCCCTCGATATGCATGATCGCAGCAATGACGCCTTTCGCCATGCAGTCGCGGATCTCCGCCACGCTGTGACAGACCTTGAAGGCGCCCTTCGATTCCCGCTCCATCCACAGAAGGTGCCCGGCCATCGCCAGCGCCACGGGCTGCGCCGCCTTCGCGTCGATCAGGGCAGGCAGCGGCAGTTTGTAGGGCGGCACCTCCATCATGTCGTCGAGGTCATCGGGGAGGTCTTCAGACGGAATGTAGATCGCGAAAAAGCCGCCGACAAAGCCGCCAGCCTTCATTCGGGGCAGGTCGAGATGCCCTTCTCCGGTTCCCGTCATCCAGTGCTGCATCCGACGGCCAGGGTCGCGCAGAAGGCGCAGCAGGAAGTCGTTGTGGCCGTCGAAAATGCCCGGTGTTTGCGTCATATGTCCTCGCTCTTGAAACCCTCGCTCGCAACCAGAAGGTTGCGGGTATATTCCTGTGTTGCCTGCCTGCGCCGGAGCGCGTCGCGGGTCAGTTCCTCGACCTCGCGGCCGTGCTGCATCACCATCAGCCGCTCGCACATATGGGCGACCACGGCCAGATCGTGACTGACCAGGATGTAGGTGAGCCCGCGTTCGCTGCGCAGGGCGTCGAGCAGGTTCAGCACCTCGGCCTGGATGGACGCATCGAGCGCCGATGTCGGTTCGTCCAGCAGCAGCACCTGCGGTTCCAGGATCAGTGCCCGCGCAATGGCGACGCGCTGGCGCTGCCCGCCTGACAGTTGGTGCGGAAAGCGGAAGCGGAAGCTGCGGCCCAGCCCGACCGCCTCCAGCGCGCGTTCGACGCGTCCCTCGGCATCGTCCAGCTTGTGGATCGCGAGCGGCTCGGACAGGACCTTGTCCACCGTATGACGCGGGTGCAGGGAGGCGTAGGGGTCCTGAAACACCATCTGCACATCGCGGTAGAAGGCCGCATTGCGCGGGGCGGTCAGTGTCTCGCCCTGCAGCTTGATCTCGCCCGCCGTCGTCGGCGCCAGCCCGCAGATCGCGCGCAGGACGGTCGATTTGCCGGATCCGCTCTCCCCAACGATGCCAAAACTTTCGCCCTTGGGCACCTCGAAGCTGACTTGCCGGACCGCCTGCACCTCGCTCGCGCCATGGCCGAAGGTCACGCGCAGGTCACGGACCGAGATAACACCCGTCATGCCAGCCACGCGGCGTCACGCTGGAGGGTCTGGAGGGGGCGGGTGCTGCCGTCGATCTTCGGCAGGCAGTTCAGCAGCCCTTGTGTATAGGGATGCTGCGCGTTGTTCAGATCGCTCGCCGCGATCTCCTCCACGATGCGGCCAGCGTACATGACCAGCACCCGGTCGCAGAAGGACGACACCAGCCGCAGGTCGTGGCTGATGAAGATCAGCCCCATCCCGCGATCCCGCACCAGATCGTCCAGTATCTTGAGCACATCGAGCTGCACGGTCACGTCGAGCGCCGAGGTCGGTTCGTCCGCGATCAAAAGGTCGGGTTCCCCCACCAGCATCATTGCGATCATCGCGCGCTGCCCCATGCCGCCCGAAAGCTCGTGCGGGTAGGCGTCGAACACCCTCTCGGGGTCTCGGATCTGAACGGCGGAGAGCATCTCCAGCGCCTTCTCCCGCATTTCGGCGCGGCTCTTGCGGCCGATGCGGGCATAGGCCTCCACGATCTGGCGGCCGATGGTCATCACGGGGTTCAGGGAATATTTCGGGTCCTGCATCACCATGCTCATCCGCTTGCCGCGCAGTTGCCGCCAGGTGGAGGCGGACGCGCCGCGCAGGTCGATGCCGTCAAAGGAGAGCTTGTCGGCAGTCACGGTGCCGGTGTGCGGAGTCAGGCCCAGAACGGCGCGGCCTGTCTGGGACTTGCCCGAACCACTTTCGCCCACGATCCCCAGCCGTTCGCGGCCCAGCGAAAACGAGACATCGCGCACCACGCGCACCGGCCCGTCGCGGGACGGGAAGGAAACGCTCAGGTTCTCGACCTCCAGCATCGCCGTCATTGCGCGGCCTTCGGATCGAGCACGTCGCGCAGTCCGTCGCCCAGCAGGTTGAACCCCAGCGAGACCACGAAGATCGCGATCCCCGGCATGGTCGCGACCCACCAGAAGTCGATGATGAAGCGCCGCCCGGAGGCGATCATCGCGCCCCATTCCGGCTGCGGCGGCTGTGCGCCGAGGCCGAGAAACCCCAGCCCCGCCGCCGTGAGGATGATCCCCGCCATGTCGAGCGTGACACGCACGATGACCGAGGACATGCAGAGCGGTACTACATGGCCCCAGATGATGCGCGGTGCGCGCGCGCCCTGCAAGCGTATGGCGTCTATGTAATCGGTGTTGCGGATCGTCAGCGTCTCCGCCCGTGCGAGGCGCGCGTAGGGTGGCCATGAGGTGATGGCGATGGCGATGATCGCGTTCTCGATGCCGGGGCCGAGCGCCGCGACGAAAGCCAGCGCCCGGATCAGGCGCGGGAAGGCGAGGACGATGTCTGTGATGCGCATCAGGATCGTATCGACCCAGCCGCCGAAGTATCCCGCGGTGGTGCCAACGGCGAGGCCGATGGGCGTCGCGATGATCGCTACCAGCGCCACCACCATCAGCGTCAGGCGCGAGCCGTGGACGATGCGGCTGAAGATATCGCGGGCCTGATCGTCGGTGCCCATGAGGTGCGCCCATGAGGGCGGCAGCAAGCGCTCGGTCCGCAGGTCGCCGCCGCGCAGCGGGTCGTAGGGCGCAATGACATTGGCGAAGATCGCCATGAGCACCAGCACCACCACGATGCCCAACCCCAGCATCGCCAGCTTGTTGCGGCGCAGTTGCGACCATGTGCGATAGGCCTGACCCAGCCGGGCCTGACGGCGTGACGTGGGCTGATCGCTGAGCAGCCAGTCTCTGCGGGAGATGGCGTTCATTTGCCCCGCCTCACGCGCGGGTCGAGCACGGTGTAGAGCAGATCGGAGAGCAGGTTCAGCCCGACGAAGATGATCCCGATCACCAACGTCCCGCCGAGCACCGCGTTCATATCCGCGTTCTGCAAGCTATTGGTCAGGTACTGCCCCAGCCCCGGCCAGGCAAAAACCGTCTCGGTCAGGACGGAGCCTTCCAGCAACCCCGCGTAACTCAATGCAATCACCGTCACCAGTGGCACGGCGGCGTTGCGCAGGGCATGGACCCAGATGATCCGCCACTCCGCCACGCCCTTGACGCGCGCGGTGGTGACATATTCCTGCGCGAGTTCCGCCAGCATGAAGGACCGCGTCATGCGGCTGATATAGGCCATGGAGTAATACCCCAGCAGCATCGCAGGCAACGCCAGATGCGCCAGCACGTTGCGGAATGCCCCCCATTCGCCCTGCATGGCGGTATCGATCAGCAATATGCCCGTCTTCTGCGTCACGGTATATTCATAGGCGATGTCGATCCGCCCCGGCCCCGCGACCCAGCTCAACTTGGCGTAGAACACCAGAAGGCCGAGCAGGCCGAGCCAGAAGATCGGGGCGGAATAGCCCACAAGGCCGACGACACGGATGATCTGGTCGGGCAGCTTGCCCTGACGCACGGCGCTCCAGACGCCCAAAGGCACGCCGATGATGGTGCCGAGAATGATGCCCGCCGTCGCAAGCTCCAGCGTGGCGGGAAACACCCGCGCGATATCCTCGACAATGGGCTTCTTGGTCAGGATCGACGTCCCCAGGTCGCCGCTCAGCGCCTGTTTGAGGAAGATCCAGAATTGTTGATAGAGCGGTTTGTCCAGTCCCAGCGCGAGGTAGGCCGCGTCGTAGGTGGACTTGGAGGCGCGGTCCCCCACCACGGCCAGCACCGGGTCCACCGGGACCACACGGCCGATCAGGAAGGTGACGACAAGCAGCCCCAGAAAGGTAATGGCGACGGTGACGATGAGGCGGCCCGCCTTCATCCCATAGAAAGGGAGGGCGCCCCAGCGCCCTCCCTCGTTTGCAGGTGACGTCGCCGTCATTCGGACTTGGTCACCTTCTTGAACGAGTTGTCGTTGAACGATGGGCCGATGATGAAGCCGTCCACGTTCTTGCGGATGCCCAAAACCTCGATCTCCTGGAACATGATCACGAAGGGGGACACCTTCTGGTGCTCCGTCTGCAGTGCGACATACATCTCGGCCCGCTTGCCCGCCTCCTTCTCGAGCACGGCAGCGTCAGCTTCCTTGGTCATCTCCGGGATGTCCCAGGAGTTGCGCCATGCCAGCGGCTTGGAGGCCGCATCGTCGCCATTGTCGGGGTTGCGCGCGAAGGTATCGGCGTTGGTATGCGGGTCCTGATAGTCCGGGCCCCAGCGGCCGATATAGATGTCATGGTTGCGCGCACGGTACTTGGTCAGCGTCTGCTGGCCGTCGCCGGGGATCAGCTCCATATTGATGCCCGCCTGCCCCATCGTCTGCTGGATCGCTTCAGCAATCGCCGTGATCTCGGGCGTGTTGCGCGTGTCCATCGTGACGCTGAAGCCATCGGCCAGACCGGCCTCGGCGAGCAGTGCCTTGGCCTTCTCGACGTCAAGGCTGTAGGGGTTGTCGTTCAGCGCACCCAGGAAACCCTCGGGCAGGAATGCCTGATGGACCTTGACCTTGCCGTTCATGATCGTGTCGGCAATCGTCTGGTAATCCACGAGGTACTTCATCGCCTCGATGACCTTGGGATTGGACAGGTTCTCGTTCTTCTGGTTCAGACCCATGTAGTAGATCGAACCCTTGATGCCATTCTCGATCTTGATGTCGGGGCTGTCCGCCAGCGCCACGATCTCTTCCGCGCCGAGGTTGCGGGCTATGTCGATGTCGCCCTGCTCCAGCAGCAGACGCTGGGTGGAGCCTTCGGGGATGTGGCGGTAGATCGCGCGTGCCATGGCGGGGGCGTCACCGGTGTAGTTGTCGTTGCGTTCCAGCACGACGACCTCGTTGGCGCGCCAGTCGCGGATGGTGAAGGCGCCCGAGCCAGCATAGTTGGTCTTGAGCCATTCGTAGCCGAAATCGCCGTCGGCCTCATGCTCCATCACCAGCTTGCTGTCGACGACGAAGCCGACCGTGGCGGTCAGACAATAGAGCAGCAGCGTGGGCGCATAGGCCTTGTCCATCTCCAGCTC
>JBBSJO010000029.1:0-28510 GCA_038257185.1 Rhodobacterales bacterium
ACATAATCGCTAATATTAACATCACCCGTCCCTGCTCCCCAAATACCGCTTCTTCGCCTCTTCCATCCGACCCATATCCCGCACAGCCGCCTCAATCGCCACCTCGTCCGACTTATCCGCATACCGGAACTCGGAATCCGCATAGCGGTTGATTTCCTGCACCACCATTTCCACGGTGATCGGCTGGCGCATGTCCTCAATCATCATCTTCTTCTCATCGTACCCCTTGAAAAGGAACAGCTCCGGGTTCTCCATCCACTCATCCGGCAGTTCGAAATCCATCGCCCGGACCTTCACCGCGTCGGTGATGTTCTTGATCGCCCGGCCCGTAAAGCGTTCGTCCGCCTCCTGGATGCCCTTCAGATACGTCCCCAGCTTGTTGATCGTGTCCAAATCCCCGATTTCGCCGCGCACCGCGTCATACACCTTCATCAACCCCTCCTCATGGGGCCGCGAGTGCGACTCGAAGGACGCAGCCACCGCCTTCTTGATCGCCTGCGCCTCGAAAGCCTTGTGGTCCCCAAGCGGGATGGAATGGTTCTTGCCCATCAGCAGGAACAGGATGTCGACGTAATCCTCCCGCGTCTGCGGCCCGTCCACAAGGAACCGCGCGCCCGCCCGCTGGCGCAGGGCGTCGTCCACGTTTTCGGGGTAGTTGGAGAACATGCCGAAGGTGCAATTCCCCCGCACCACCGTGTTGGCCCCGGCAAACGACTCCATCAAGACGGCGGTAATTTCCAACTGCCCCGCCGAGGATTGCCGGTCCCCGCGCTTGCCCGCCAACTGGTCGATGTCGTCGATGGTGCCGAAGCCGATCACCGAGGGGTCGATGATGTTGTTGATGAAGGCCTTGGCGTTCTGGCCGGACTTGCCCTGATAGCTGTCGATGTTGTCGGTCGACAGGTTCTGATAGCGGAACGGATAGCCCGCGACGTTGCAATACTCGCTGATCAGCCCCGCCATCATCTGGATCAGCGTCGTCTTGCCTGTCCCCGGCGCGCCGTCGCCCATGAATGTGAAGATGAAACCGCCCATCTCCGCAAAGGGGTTCAGGCGGCGGTCAAAGTCGTAGGCCATGATCATCTTGGACAGCTTCATCGCCTGATACTTGGCAATGTGGTTCCCGACGACCTCGTTGGGTTTCTTGAAGGCCATCGTCAGCGTGGTTGACTTGGCTTTCGACGCCGGGCTGAACCCGCGCACGGTGAAATCATCTGCCCCCACCCGCCAAGCGGAGGCCTTGAAGGCCTCCAGCCGCGGCGCGGTCTGCGCACGCATCGCGACCTTCTCCATCAGCGCCTCGGCAAACGCGCTGACCGTGGCGACAAGCCGCGCGTCGTCAGTCGCATGGGCCGCGATGTCCTGATCCAACTCCCACAACGCCCCATGCAGAGCGGTCTGACCGCTGTCTGTCAGGATCTCGTCCACGTCCCCCACTTCGACCGTCGCTTCCGGCAGGTGCGACGACAGCAGGTAGGCTGCGGCATTGCCGAAGACATAGAGAGTCACCAAAGCCTCGGCGGCAAGCAACTCGGAAAACTCCGCCTTGCGCGCAGGCGGAAGTGAGCCTTCGAGGTTGGCGCGCTTCAGGTCGCCCAGCCCCGTCTGCTCCGCCACGTTCTCCGCCACCGCCAATGCCACGGCGATGGCCCTCCGCAAGGCGTGCAACACGGTCGCCTGCAACGGCGTGACAAGTGTATCGCCGCCACCAGCACCCTCCACCCGCACCATCAGCTGAACCGCGCCCGATGCCACGTTGCGCTGCGTCACAAGCCCCGGCGTTGTGGACCGGAACCGCCGCCGCGTGCCGATGCCAGAGGACCGTTCGGCCACGGGCGCGTCCACCCCCGCCTTGCCGATCCGAGGCGCGTGGTCGAACCCCTGCAGCAGCGAAAGCGCCACCGACAGGTGCTTCGTGATATCCTCCTCGCGGAGTTCCATGGCGTCAGATGTCTGGCTCATCGCACTTCCCTATTTCACCCTTTTCCAAATACCGTCCGCAGTTTCCGCACGCGCCGCCCCTCAATACTGCAGCACCCGGCCCTCCGGGCTGACCACGAACTTGCGCACTGAGTCGAACCCCGGCGGGCGTTTCTCCTCCAGCACCTGATAGGGCCGCTGCGGCAGGATAATACTGCGCTCGGTCCGCGTGGCCCCCAGATCCGGCCCCTGTATTCCGAAGGGGTCGAGCGCAAAAACCTCGCGCTGCACGGTGGAGAACCAGCCGGATTTCTGCTCGATCACCCTGTCGCTGAGCAACTCCTCTTCGGTCCAGACCAACGCCCAGTCCTGACCCTCGGGGGCCTTGGCCTCGGCCAGTACCTCGCGCAGGGGGCCGGCCTGATGCGTGTACTCATGGCTGTACATCGGCCCCAGATGAAAGCGCCGCAGCCGCTTGGGGTGCAGGTCGTCGAAATCCTCGTCGAAGCCGCGCGCGATGGTGACAAGCTTGAGCCCGCCAAGCGCCTGCGCACTCAGATGCGCCTGCACCTCCGGCCAGCGGCGTTCGTCCTTGGGCAGGCCGATGCGGCCGGTGTCCTCCACCTCCATCAGGTAGATCACCGGCAGGTTCACCTGACTGTCGTAGGTCGCCCAATGCAGCCGGAATTGTCGCCGCCCCTCGCCCTTTTCGCCCAGCCATTCCGCCTGTGGATCATTGCGCACCCAGAACAGGTCGCCCCGCGCCAATTCCTCGTAATAGAGCCGTTGCGACAGGGCGAATTGCAGCTTGGTCGGCACCTTCCGGTCGCCGAGGATGGTCTGCACCATCTGGTCCATGTAGGCCTCGACCGTCGGCATGTTCTCCAGATGGCTGGCCGCCTGCTGCGCGTCGTTGGCCATGGTCATGATCTCTTCGGCCACCGGGAACCCGCTGTCGCGGTTGTCCATGGTGAGAGAACCGAAAAAGCGACCCGTCTCGCGGCCAACCAGCAGGTACTTGAGGCTCAGCGCGCGGAACGTGTGGGTCAACTTGGCGGCGTAGCGCGTGAGGATCGCCACCTCTTCGGCGTTCATCTTCCGCTCTGCCTCCATCACGCCTGCCACATGCAGCATGTGCTGCATGATGCCTTCGAACTTTCGAAAGTATCGACGGCTGGCGAAAGTGTCGGAGAGTCCGACGTGGTCGTTCGGAGGTTTAATCATTTTCGGGATCGAAAGGGTCGTAGATGAAGGTTCCCAACAGAACGGCAGCTGCCGCAGGTTTCGCAAAGAACACGCCAAAGGAAGCAATCATCAATATGAAATAGAGAATGCCTTCAAACCCTGTTTCCAAAGTCTGATGCCACAGTCCGCCGTTAATGATCCACACGAATGGAATAGCCAGCACAACTAAAAGAACGGCAGTCCGAAACGTCAGTCCGAATGATTTTGCCTCACCCGCCATACTGGTTGCTGTCATGCTTTTCGATGATCTTGGCAAACCGCCGGGCAAAGCGTTCATCCGCCTTGGCCTTCTGCTCAAGAATATCGCGGGCGAAGACCATGTGATCCTCGTGCGCTTCCAGCATGTCGGCCATGCGTGCGTTGGTCGCGGCACCGATGCCGGCCATGGCCGATTGCGCCTCCTCATCCGTCTTCACGCCGATCTCGTTGATGCGGTGTGCCACATCCTGCTGCTGAGCGGTCTTCAGCGACTTCGTGAGCGCATCATAAAGCACGACCCGCTGCTTGGTGTCCGTCTGCAGCTTGTTGATCAGCACCATCTGCGTCGCCGCCTGGTTCTGCAGGCTGTCGATCCAGGTCTTGCCCTTCTCGATGTAGCGCTCCAGAGTCTGTGACTTGGCGAGCTTCACCTGCTCGTCCTGCACCAGCGCGTTGTACCGGCTGTTGGCGGCGGCCAGCTCGCTCTCCAGCTTGGTGCGCTTGGCGGCATCCGTCTCGGACCCGATTGCGTTCTCCAGCTTGATGATCTCGGGGTCCATGTTGTTGATCTGGGCGCGGATGGTCTCCAACTCCCCCACAGTCATCTCGCGCTCGTCCAGCGTTTCGGTCAGGTTCGTCTCCACCTTGACCTTTTGCTCCTCCAGCATCGTCAACTGACCCTCAAGCAGTTTCACGATGGTGTCGGACTTGGCGATCAGGTCCTGCAGCTTGTCGTCGATGGAGGCGCTGCGCACCCGCTCCTGCCGCATGCTGTCGGACTTGGCACTGGAGAAGATGCCGATGAAACTTTCCATCCCGGTCTTGGACCGCATCTCGTCGAAGTCGCGGCTGAACCCGGCGGTAACATCGTCCAGCCCCATGATCAGCTCGGCGATATTGGCGTTCATCACGTCCGTATGGGCGTGTACGTCGTCCAGCGTCGCGTTCTCGATGTCGATCATCGCGTCGTCGCCGGTCTTGAGTTTGGCACGGGCGGTCTCGATCCGGCTGGTCAATTCGGCGATCTTGCTTTGGGCCTCGGCCACCTGGGCCTGGGATTCCTGTACCTGTGCATCGAGATTGGCCATCAAACACTCCTGTCCATCAATGGGTTAGGGTCATATATGCAATGTTATTGCGATTTACATCAGCGTCACACGAATATCTGTGCGACTTTGGCAAATGCCCGGCCCGTTGAAAAGGGGGGAATGATGTCAGGCGACAGGCCACGAGAGGCGCAGGGTGTAGCCCTCGGGCGTATCCTCCACCTCCAGCTTGCCGCCGAGTTGTTGCGCCGCAGCCTGCATGATGCGCATCCCCAACCGCGTGCCGCCCGGACCGGCACCGCCGGATCCGGCGCCGTCGTCGATGCATTCGAGCGTGTAGCGGTCGCCTTCCAGCGTCCCCGTCACGCGAAACATCCCGCGCGCGCGCCCCTCAAAGGCATATTTCGCAGCGTTGGTCATCGCCTCGTTAACGATCATGCCCACGGAAGACGCCGCACGGGATTCAAGATCCAGATCGTCCAGGGTACATACCACTTCGACACCCTTGGGCATCTGGGCGGAAGCCGAATGGACGACCTTGGCGAGGAATGGCCTGACCCCCACGAAGGCCCCTGCATCGTTGAGGTAGAGCGCCTCGTGGAGGCGGCTGACCATGGACAGACGGCCCTGCACGGCTTCCAGTGCTTCACGGGCCTTGTCCGACGTCTCTGCGCGCACCTGAATGCGGATCAGCGCCTCCAGCGATTGCAGGGAATTCTTTACGCGATGGTCGACTTCCTTGCGCATCACCTCGGCGGCGGCCAACGCCTGGCGCAGTTCGATCTGGCGCATCACCTGATTGGCCAATACCTTCAACGCCCTTTGCTGAAAGTCGGTCAGCTTGCGCGGTTCCCGGTCCAGCACGCAGAGCGTGCCGATCGGCACGCCCAGGTCGCCCCGCAAGAGCGCACCGGCATAGAAGCGGACATTCTCGTCTCCCGTCACCAGCTCGTTTCCCAAGGTACGCGGGTCGGTAGTGGTATCCTCGATCTCAAGAAAATCGTCGGACGCCAGCGCGTGGGCGCAGATGCTCTGCTCGATGGGGGTTTCCGCGACATCGATGCCGACACCCGCCTTGAACCACTGCCGGTCCTCCTCCACGAGAGAAATCAGGGCGACGGGGACATTGCAAATCTCCGACGCCAGTGTGACGATCTCGTCGAAATCGTCTTCCGGCGCCGTGTCCAGGATGTTGTAGCCGCGCAAGAGCGCTAGGCGGACTTCTTCCTGACCGATCAGGGCAGCCTTCATGGGAGTACTCGCTTTGGGGCCGCGCTTTCGCACGGGATCTGAACAGGGGATTCTCCCCCACTTTGGCAAAGAGCCGTTCGGGCGGCCGCAGCGTCGGCGAACATAGATTGACCGGCGGCAAGGTCAATACTTTTCGATTATACAGTAAACGCCTAGACCGGTATGCAGCATCTGGAGAAGGAGAGCGCAGATGACCGATACCCGCAAGATGGTGCACGTTCTGCAGGAAGGCCCGTCCGAAGAAAACAGCCCGGCCGCCGACAGGCTTATCTCCGGCGATCCCCGGTTCAGCACATGGAACCTGGAAGAAGCGGCCGGGCTCTATTGCGGCGTCTGGCAGTCGACGCCGGGCAAATGGCGGGTCAGCTACACTGAATGGGAATACTTCCGCATCCTGTCGGGCGTCTCGGTGCTGGCTCAGGACGGGGAAGATCCGGTGACATTGCGCGCAGGCGACAGCATGATCCTGCGCCCCGGTTTCGAGGGCACATGGGAAGTCATCGAAACCACCGTGAAGGACTACGTGATCCGGCTTTGACCGGCGCGCCGCTCAGCCGCCCAGCAACGCCTTGGTCATGTCGCTTTCGGGGTCGGCCAACGGGTCGATCACGTCGAAGTGGTGCTTGCCCTCGGCGACGATGTACTTCGCCCCCCAGGAGCGGGCAAAGGCCTCTCCCTGCTCAAGGAACACCGGGCGCTCCTCCGCTCCTACCCAGACTGTCACGTTGACGCCGTGCGGAGGGCTCATGTTGACCGGGCTTTCAACGGCGGCCTCCGCCTCGTCCAGCTGCAGGATCTCGTTCATCTCGGTCCTGAGGAGCGGGGCCAGGTCCGCCACCGGGGAGATTGCCACGATCTGTTCGATCCGGTTGCGCACATCGCTGCCCAGAAGCAGCGGATCGGTCATCCGCGCCACGAGGTGCCCGCCAGCCGAATGCCCCGCCAGTGCCAGCTTGCCCTGCGTGCGGTTGGCGACCTCGGCCAGTGCTGCGGCTACCTGACGGCTGATTTCCGAGATGCGCACCTCGGGGCAGAGGTCGTAGCTCGGCATTGCGACCGCCCAGCCCCGCGCAAGCGGCCCTGCGGCGAGGTGTGACCAGTAGCTGTTGTCGAAGGCCTTCCAATAGCCGCCGTGGACGAAGAAAACGGTGCCGCGCGACACGCCTTCGGGCTGGAAGAAATCGAACACCTGGCGGTCGGACGGCCCGTAGCGCACTCCTGTCTGGGCCCGCGCCCCCAGCCCCTCACGGAAGGCTGCCGCCTGTTCCTGCCAGCGGGGCGGAAAACCGTCGGCCCCGTCAATGTAGGCAGCGTTGGCATAGGCATCGTCAAGGGTCATGGGGTCGTCTCCTGATACTGTGTTCCGAGGACGTGGAACTGGACAATCATAGCCAATGTTGATTTGGGTGCCACAAACAAATGCGGAGACAGAAAATGACCGACGCGAAAACCGATCTGAAATCCATGCTCAAGGACCCGAGCCTCCTCGAGACACGCGCCTATATAGACGGCACATGGACCGATGGCGATGATGGCACCTTCGACGTGCTGAACCCGGCGCGGGGCGACGTGATCGCCAAGGTGGCCAACCTGTCCCGCAAGCAGATCGGCAAGGCCATCGCGGCCGCCGAAAAGGCGCAGAAGGAATGGGCCAAGTGGACCGGCAAGGAACGCGCCGCCGTCATGCGCAAGTGGTTCGACCTGATGATGGAGAACCAGGACGATCTGGGCCGCATCCTGACCGCCGAACAGGGCAAACCGCTGGCCGAAGCCAAGGGCGAGATCGCCTATGGTGCGTCCTTCATCGAATTCATGGGCGAAGAGGCCAAGCGCGTCTACGGCGAGACGATCCCGGGCCATCAGCGCGACAAGCGCATCATGGTGATCAAGCAGCCCATCGGCGTCGCCGCCTCGATCACGCCCTGGAACTTCCCCAATGCGATGATCACCCGCAAGGCCGCCCCCGCGCTCGCCGCCGGCTGCGCCTTTGTCGCGCGCCCCGCCACTGAAACTCCGCTATCGGCCATCGTGATGGGCGTGCTGGCGGAACGGGCAGGCATCCCTGCGGGAGTGTTCAACGTGGTGCCGACGAAATCCTCCTCCGAGGCGGGCAAGGAGTTCTGCGAGAACCCCGCCGTGCGCAAGCTGACCTTCACCGGATCCACCGAGGTGGGACGCATCCTGATGAAACAGGCCGCCGACCAAGTGATGAAATGCTCGATGGAACTGGGCGGCAACGCGCCTTTCATCGTGTTCGACGACGCCGATCTGGACGCTGCCGTCGAAGGCGCGATCCTGTGCAAGTTCCGCAACAACGGTCAGACCTGTGTCTGCGCCAACCGCATCTACGTGCAGGCCGGCGTCTATGACGAGTTCGCCCGGAAGCTGAAGGCCCGCGTCGAGAAGATGAAGGTCGGCGACGGCTTCGAGGATGGGGTGGAGCTTGGGCCGCTGATCAACGACGACGCCTCCGAGAAGGTGATCGAGCACATCAAGGACGCGGTCGCGAAGGGTGGCGAGGTGATCCTCGGCAACACCAAGGACGATCGCGAGGGAAACTTCTTTGCCCCGACCATCGTCACCGGCGTCACGCAGGACATGAAGGTCGCGACGGAGGAAACATTCGGTCCCTTCGCCCCGCTCTTCAAGTTCGAGGACGAGGACGAGGTGATCGTCATGGCCAACGACACCATCTTCGGCCTCGCCTCCTACTTCTACGCCAAGGACCTGTCCCGCGTGTACAAGGTTGCCGAAGCGCTGGAGTACGGCATCGTCGGCGTGAACACCGGTATCATCTCGACCGAGGTGGCCCCCTTCGGCGGCGTCAAGCAGTCCGGTCTGGGCCGCGAAGGCAGCCACCACGGGATCGAGGATTATCTTGAAATGAAGTACATCTGCATGAGTGTCTGAACGACAGCTTTACGGGTCTTTTCCTGATCAGGGGGCAGCGTTCGCTGCCCCTTTTCTTGGCCAAGAGGGTCATCCCGGCGCAAGCCGCACCATCTCCGCCTCGAAGCGCGCCCAGGTCATCGACGCCTTGTTGCCCGCGTAGCCCTCGTAGTGCGATTTGCCCGAGACATTTGGCAGCCCCGCCCAGATCTTTGCCAGATTGTTCATGAACGCCGTTCGGCCAAGCTCCCCGGCTTGAAACCGGTGCCACCCCGCCTCCGCCAGCAGGACGTCGGCCAGACGGTCCTGCAGTTGCGGCGAGAAGACCTGCTGCGGTTGCGCCCCGATCCGACCCGCGACCCGGCGCAAGGTTGCCGGGATGAACTGGTAACGGCCAATGGCGTGCGGTTGTCCCGGTGTGTCCTCGATCCATGTGAAGATTTCCCGAAGCGTCATCTGCGTCGGCTTTTTCCCCGGCCTGATGCGCGCGCCGTGCTGCACGGCATCGTATCCGTCCCGGTGCGATTCCGCTGCACTGATCAGCGCCCGCAATCTTTCGACGGCAGTGCCCCGCAGCGCGACGATGGGCGCATCAGCATAGGTCGGCGGCGCTTCCGGACGGTCCGCGAACAGGCTCGTTCCCTCACGTCCGGCGAAAAGGCTGGCACCGGTCGCACCGGATTCCGTCCCCTTCACCTCAATCAGCGCTCCCCGCGCCGATACCAGCGCACCGCCCGGCACCAGCGACACCACCTCAGCCCCTGCGCCGCGACCGCAGGCGAAAAACAGTGCCAGACAGAGCAACTTGCAAAGGCGCATCGGGTCTCCAGATCGTCCGCCCCTGCATCGCATCCAGGCGTTGATATTTCGTATCCAGCCCTCGCCCGATCTTTTTTGCGCAGCCGCCCAAGGATTGACGCACGGGCTGCGTCCAACCTAGGTGATGTTGATGGAAACCAGCGACGACTCCCTTGCTCTTGCGGCCGCAGGCGGCGATGCGGCGGCCTTCTCGGCGCTGCTGGAACGGCAGTACGACCGCCTCTTCCGGCTGTGCTTCCGCCTGACAGGATCGCAGCACGAGGCTGAGGACCTGACCCAGGACATCTGCGCCGCCCTGCCCGCGAAACTGCGCGGCTTCCGGGGCGAGGCGGCCTTTACCACATGGCTCTACCGCCTCTGCGTGAACGCTGCCCACGACCGCCGACGTCGCCTTGCAAGCCACGCGCGGGCGGCGGAAGGCTGGGGCGACTGGGAGGTGAACCGCCGCGCTGGGGACGCTGATACAGCGGAGGCGGTAGACTGGCTGACGCGGGCAATGCGTGCCCTGCCAGACGACCTGCGCGACACGCTGGCACTGGTGCTCGACGATGTGACGCACCGCGCGGCGGGAGAGATACTGGGCATTTCCGAAGGGACCGTCAGCTGGCGCATTTCGGAAGCCAAGAAACACCTGACGCGCCTGCGGGCGCAGGAGGAAACGCCATGAGCGACGACCTCGACGATCTGAAAAAGGCAATGGACGCGGCAACCCCGCGCCCCGATGCCGCGCGCCGGGCGGAAAATATCGCCTTGGCGCAGAAAAATTTCGAAGACCTCCAAGGATCGCGGGATCGGCTGCGTCCTACTTCCGATCGCCCGATGACGGGCATCTGGACAGGAGTACGAAACATGCTGAATTCCCTTACCTCCCGCGCGGGTCTCACCGCCTCCACCGCGATCGTCGCCGTGGGGCTGGTTATGCTGACCCCTTTCGGCAGTGGCCTTCTCGACACCGGATCGCTGCGGGGGACACCGCAGGTCTTGCGCGAACCTGTCGCGGATGCGCCCGTCGTGATCGAGACCGAAGCAGACGATGCCACAGCCACCCGCACGCGGGGTCAGGCTCCCGTTCTGGAGAGGGCCGAGAGTGCCACGCAGGACTTCACCGGGAACGTCGCCGCTCCCGCACCCGCGGTGGCATCTGCGCCGCAGAGCAAAATGGCAGCACCGGGCCGCAGTGTTGTTGGTGGCATCGTCGCTGAACCCGCGCCACAGGTGCAACTGCCCGACACCGAAACCTTCGCCAACGCTGACGCCAACCCTGTGCATATCGTGAGCGAGGATCCGGTCTCCACCTTCTCCATCGACGTGGATACGGCCTCCTATTCGGTCATCCGCAACTCACTGACGAACGGCATGCTGCCGCCGAAGGACGCTGTGAGGGTGGAAGAAATGATCAACTATTTCCCCTACGCCTACCCCGCCCCCGAGGGTGACGCGGCTTTTCAACCCACCGTTTCCGTCACCCCGACGCCCTGGAACCCGAACACGCAACTGGTGCAGATCGGCATTCAGGGGGCGATGCCCGACGTGGCAGATCGCCCACCGCTGAACCTGGTGTTCCTCATCGATACTTCCGGGTCGATGAACCAACCCGACAAATTGCCGCTGCTGAAGCAAAGTTTCCGCCTGATGCTGAGCCAGCTGCGCCCCGAGGATCAGGTGGCCATCGTGACCTATGCCGGTTCCGCCGGACAGGTGCTGGCCCCCACCCCGGCTGGCGAGCGGTCCACGATCCTCGCGGCTCTGGATAATCTCGATGCGGGTGGATCAACCGCCGGACAGGCCGGACTACAGCAAGCCTATGCCACCGCTGCCGCCATGGCGGAGGAGGGCGACGTGAACCGAGTGATCCTCGCCACGGATGGCGATTTCAATGTGGGCCTCTCGGACCCGGAGGCGCTGAAGGACTATATTGCCGAGCAGCGCGAGAGCGGTACCTACCTCAGCGTGCTGGGCTTCGGTCGCGGCAACCTCGACGACACGACAATGCAGGCGCTGGCGCAGAACGGCAACGGGCAGGCCGCCTATATCGACACGCTGAGCGAGGCGCAGAAGGTGCTGGTGGATCAGCTGGGCGGCGCGCTCTTCCCGATTGCCGACGATGTGAAGATACAGGTGGAGTTCAACCCTGCCCAGATCGCCGAATACCGTCTGATCGGCTACGAAACCCGCGCCCTGCGGCGCGAGGATTTCAACAACGACAAGGTCGATGCGGGCGACATCGGCGCGGGCCATCAGGTGACGGCAATCTACGAGGTGACGCCCGTCGGCTCACCTGCCACGCTGAGCGACCCGCTGCGCTATGGCACGCCCGGGATGGCGACGAGCGACAGCGATGAGCTTGGCTTCCTTCGCCTGCGCTACAAGGCACCGGGCGTTGAAACAAGCCAACTGATCGAAGCGCCGATCACCAAGGGTACGGTCCAGACCGAGGCCGGGTTCGCCACTGCCATCGCGGGTTTCGGACAGCTGCTGCGCGGCTCCACCTACCTTGGGGACTGGACCTACGCCGACGCGATTGCGCTGGCCAATGCAACGAAGGGCGATGACCCTTACGGGTACCGCGCCGAGGCGATCCAGCTGATGCGGCTCGCAGAAAGCCTATCCGCGAACTGAGGGCGCACAGGGCCTGCGGCTCGTTCCGGGTCGGCAATTATCCAAGTCAAAGCAAAAAGGCCCGGCGTGTCCCGCCGGGCCTTCCCTCATTCAAACCCTATCAGGCTCAGTTGACGGACTTCGCGTCCACCACATCCTTCTCGATCGATTTCACGTCGGACGCGATTTCGATCTGGCGGGGCTTCAGGGCCTCGGGCACCTGACGCTCCAGCTCGATGTGCAGCATGCCGTTGGCATGGGCCGCACCGGTCACCTGAACGTGGTCGGCCAGATGGAACCGACGCTCGAACGCGCGGGTCGCGATGCCACGGTGCAGGTACTTGCGGCCTTCGTCCTCGTCAGCCTTGCGGGCCGAGACGATCAGCGCCTTCTCGCGAACTTCGACGCTCAGGTCGCTGTCGGCGAAACCGGCCACGGCGATGGAAATCCGGTAGGAATCATCATCCAGCTTCTCGATGTTGTAAGGGGGATAGCTGGGGGTCGTACCGTCGTTGGTCAGAACCCGGTCCATCATGTTGGCGATCTGGTCGAAGCCGACGCTGGAACGGTAAAGCGGTGCAAAATCAAACGTACGCATGGTGTTCATCCTCATCAGTGAGCGATTTGACGTAAGCGGACCTTCCGACATCGGACAGGCCCTCTGGTTGTTGCCGAAGCCCTCTCAGGCACCCCGGCTCATCTGATGTGGGATTGGCCTGCCCGGGTGTCAAGACCCGGCCAAACGCTCAGGGACGGACAAATTTCGCGCCGGTCTCACGCTGTGCCTGACCGACGATAACGCGCTTGCTGCCGGGCCCCGGTTCGATGAACACCCCTTTGCCGGCCACCATTTCCGCCTGCAACAGGGCCAGCGGCGCGCCCAGCGAAGTGCCCAGCGAAACCTGTTCGCCGTCGACCTCCGCCTTGGCGGAAACGACGGAAACGATATGCGCCTCGCCATCGACAAAGGTAAAGATCGGCGCGCCGCTGGAGCCGAAGTCGACCGAACATGACGTGACCAGAACCCCCTCCTGCTGCGCCAGAACCTTGCAGACTTCCTGCAATGATGGGGCTTCCGAACGCTCCCGGGCGTAGCTGACGACACCCACGGAATCGCCTGCGCGCGGGCGGGCAGCGGTGCCGAAGGGGCGGATCGTGGTGTTCTGGATCGGCCGCTCCAGCTCAAGCAATGCCAGATCGTTGCGCACCCGTTCCGGTGAAACCTTGCCGTCAAAGACATAATCGGGATGCACCACCGCGCGGCGCACCTTGCGGTAAGCGCCGGCGCGACCGTTGCGCCAGCCGGCAAGGAATGTCACCTCGCCATGGTCGATGCGCTCGCGTGTGGTCTTGTCGAACAGGCAATGCGCTGCCGTCAGCACCAGCTGGGGGGCGATCAGCGTGCCGGTGCAGAAACCGGTGCCCATTATGTCAAGTCGCCCGACAGCCTCCCAATCCGCCGCATCCACGCCCGAATCGAGCCGCTTCAGCCGCGCGTCCTGCGCGACGGCCGTCGTTGCGATGACAACGGCCATCATGGAAAGAGCCAACAAACGCCGCACGATATACCCCTCAGACATAAGCATCTGGGTGGGATACCCGCGACTTGCGGCAAAAATAGGGCATCACCCTCAGCGCAGCCGGGGAACCGCCGCCATACGCGGATTGTCGCCGTGCAGCGCGGGCGGTCTCGGCCCCCCCGATGCCCAGTCGAGCAGTTCGACCGTATGCACCACAGGCACCCCCGTTCCCGCCCCGATCTGCATCATGCAGCCGATGTTGCCCGCTGCAATCACGTCGGGGTTTCGAGCCTCCAAGGTCTTGATCTTGCGGGCTTTCAGCTGCTTCGAGATCTCAGGCTGCATCAGGTTATAGGTCCCTGCAGAACCACAACAAAGGTGCGAATCGGCAGGCTCAACCACGGTGAATCCGGCCCGCTTAAGCAGGTCCTTGGGATAGCTCTTGATCTGCTGGCCATGCTGCAGGGAACAGGCCGCGTGATAGGCCACTACCAGGCCCTCCGGCATGGAATCGGCGGCACGCTCATGGTCCACCAAGGCAATCTTGTCATGAATGGGGCGGGGTGCCACTTTTGCGGGAACTTCAACGGTCAACTCAATCAAGACCTCCGACACGTCCCGCGCCAGCGCCGCAACCCGCGCCGCATCGGCCGCCATCGCGTCCTCCCGAAACATGTGCCCGTAATCCTTCACTGTCGTACCGCAGCCCGACGTGTTGATGACGATGGCATCGAGCCCTCCTCCATCGATCTCGGCGCACCACGCCCGGATGTTGCGCGCCGCAGTGGCGTGGCTTTCGCGGGTCTTGCCCATGTGATGCGTCAGCGCCCCGCAGCATCCCGCACCTTCCGCCACGACGACCTCGCAGCCCAGCCGCGTCAGCAGGCGGATGGTGGCATCGTTGATGTCGGTGTTCAGCGCCTTCTGCGCGCAACCCGTCATCAGCGCCACGCGCTTGCGGCGCGTGCCCTGCGCCGAAAAGGTCTGGGGATCGTCGTTCCGGCTGACGGGCGGGATCACCTTCGGGGCCATCTCCAGCATCGCACGCAGACGCGCGTCCGGCATCAGGCGCGCAAAAGGACGGCCGATCTTCGCCCCCAACAGGGCTACGCGAAAGCGCATCGGATGCGGCAGGATTCGGGCCAGAATCCAGCGCAGGGCGCGGTCTCCGAATGGGCGTCTGTAGCGCCGCTCGATATAGTCCCGCGCGTGATCGACGAGGTGCATGTAGTGCACCCCCGACGGGCAGGTCGTCATGCAGGCGAGGCAGGACAGGCAGCGGTCGATATGCTTGACGGTGCGGGCATCGGGGACCCGGTCGTTCTCCAGCATGTCCTTGATCAGGTAAATGCGCCCCCGCGGACTGTCGAGCTCGTCCCCCAGCACCTGATAGGTCGGGCAGGTCGCCGTACAGAACCCGCAATGCACACAGGATCGCAGGATTTCGTTGCTGCGGGCAATGGCAGGGTCGCTTAGCTGGTCTGGGGTGAATGTGGTTTGCATGGAAACTCCGTCAAAGTAGCGGCAGAGCCGCTTTGCAAGTACGCTCGCTCGCGCGCCTTACCCGCTCAGCAGGTTGGCCGAGGCCAGCCCGAACCAAGGAACCGTAGTCCCCGCTGCACCGATTATCTCGGTCCAGCGCCGCATAATCGGGCCCGGATCCGCGCTTCGCAGCGCCTGCGCTCCCAAAGCCAGCACCGCGATCCAGCCGCACCAGAGCAACAGGATCACCAACCCAGTCAGCCAAAGGGCATGGCCCCACCTGTCCGGTGCGATGTATCTCAACACAATTCCCGACAGGGCGAGGATCACGGCAATCGCCGCGAGTCGGCGCATCCCGTGACCCGACGGTTTCGCTTTCGTGAGCAAACGAAAGGAGAGTGGTCCGACGAGGAAGAAAAACAGAAAGAGCGCGGTCAGTGTCATGCCACGGAGTCCATCAGTCCGACGTTGAAGATCCCCTTCGGATCGAACCGCGCCCGCAGCCCGGCGGTCAACCTTGCGACACCCGCCGATTCGGGATGGAAACGGCCCAGCCGCCGGACAACGTCCGGCGCGGCCCGCACGATCGTCGCATGCCCGTCGAACTGTCCCAAACGGGCACGCAAATCCGTGCCCGGGGTCACGCGACACCAGATCAACCCACCCGCCCAGTCAAAGACATGGGCATCGGCCCTGGCCTGCACCGCCAACTGCGGCGCAAGCGACGGCTTGCAGGAGATGCGCCAGACATCCCCTTCCGCGCCCCGAAAAGTCTCCACGTCCCGCACCTCCCGCCACTTCGCGGCGGAAGGCTGCGCGTCCAACACTGTCATTTCTGCGCCGCTTCTCCCCATCAGATCACGCAACCGGCCAATCCGATACCGGACCGACTCCCCGAAACCCTCCAGCCGCAGCAGCGTCGCCCGGTCTTCCGGCAGATGCGCAGCGCCGGTAATCTCGAAAGGGCTGCCCATGGCTCGCGCCATCGCCGCAACCGCCGCCGCGTCATCGAGGTCATGCATCAGCAGCGTGCTCTCTGTCTCGGGCTGCGGCAGCACTTTCAGCGACACCTCACTCAACACACCGAGTGCGCCGAAGGACCCCGCCATAAGCTTCACGAGGTCATATCCGGTCACGTTCTTCATCACGCGCCCGCCGTTGCTGATGACCGTACCCCGCCCATCGACAAACCGCACCCCCAGCAGGAAATCCCGCGCCGCCCCGACAGCGATCCGCCGCGGACCGCTGACGTTGCCGGCGAACACGCCCCCGATGGTCGGCGTCCCAGTGGTCCCAAGCAATCCGCGATGATCCATCGGCTCAAAGGGCAGCCGCTGGTTCTCCACCGCCAGCGTCGCCTCGATCTCTGCCAAGGGTGTCCCGGCCCGCGCCACCAGCGTCAAGGCACCGGGCTCGTAAAGCGTCACCCCGCTCAAACCCGCAACGCTCAGCACCTCCCCCGGCCCCGCCATCCCACGCGTGCCGCCACCCCGCACCGAAACCGGCCCGGATGCCCCCGCAATCAAAGATGCCAGTTCCGCTTCTTCCACGCCCTTCTTCCTCTTTTTGGCCTTAAATATTCCCGGGGGTCTGGGTGCAGAGCCCCCAGCCGGTCGCCGCGCAAGCGCGCGGCGAAATCACTCCGCCGCCATCGCCACCGAACGCCGCCCCTCCGAGGCATCCAGCGGGAACACCTTGGCCGGGTTCAACAACCACGCCGGATCGAAGACATCCTTCACTGCCATCTGAGCTTCCAGATCGGCAGGCGCGTATTGCACATGCATCAGGTCGCGCTTCTCGATCCCCACGCCATGCTCCCCGGTCAGACAGCCGCCAACCTCTACGCAAAGCCTCAGGATATCGGCCCCGAACCGCTCGCAAAGCTCCAGATCGCCCGGCTTGTTGGCATCGAACAGGATCAGCGGATGCATGTTGCCGTCGCCCGCGTGGAACACGTTGCCGACCTTCAAACCATACTCCGCACTCATTTCCCCGATCCGCCGCAGCACCTGCGGCAACGCGCTCACCGGGATCGTTCCGTCAAGACACATGTAATCGTTGATCTGCCCCATCGCGCCAAAAGCGCTCTTGCGCCCGAGCCAGATCTTGGCGCTCTCCTCTGCCGACTTGCTCTCGCGCAACTCCACGGGGTTGTGTCGCCGCGCGATCTCCATGATCAGCGCCAGCTGGTGGTCGATCTCGGCGTCCGAGCCCTCCACCTCCACGATCAGCAGCGCCTCGCACATCGGGTAGCCCGCATGCGCAAAGGCCTCCGTCGCCTCGATGCAGGGGCGGTCCATGAACTCGATCGCCACAGGAAGCACACCCGCCTTGATGATGTCTGACACGCAGGCGCCCGCCACCTCGTTGTCGTCGAACCCGATCAGCACGGGCCGCGCGCCTTCGGGCTTGGGCAGGATGCGCAGCGTTGCTTCCGTGACAACGCCCAACTGACCCTCAGAGCCGCAGATCAACCCCAGCAGGTCCAGCCCGCCCGCATCCAGATGCCCGCCACCGACCTCGACGATCTCGCCGTCCATCATCACCATGGTCACGCCCATCAGGTTGTTGGTCGTCACCCCGTACTTCAGGCAATGCGCCCCGCCCGAATTCATCGCGATATTGCCCGCGATGGCGCAGGCAAGCTGGCTGGAGGGGTCGGGGGCATAGAAGAAACCGTTCTCCTCCACCGCACCGGTAACACTCAGGTTGGTACGCCCGGTCTGCACCCGAATCAGACGATTGTCATAGTCGGTTTCCAAGACGTCGTTCATCCGCGCCACGCCCAGGATCACGCAATCCGCCGTCGGCAGTGCCCCCCCGGCAAGCGATGTGCCGGAACCGCGCGGGACGACGGGCACGCCCTCTTCGTGGCAGATGCGCAGCACCGCCGATACCTCGGCAGTGGTCTCGGGCAGCACGGCGACCATCGGTGGACAGCGATAGGCAGTCAGCGCGTCACATTCATAGGCCCGCGTCTCCGCCGGATCGTGGATCACCCCATCCTTCGGGAGAACTTCCAGCAACCGCGCCACGACCCGCGCCTTGTGGGAGAGGACCTCGGCATTCGGTATCGGCATTTCCATCGGAATCCTCCATCTGGTAAAATAATATTACCAATTTTGGCGGCTAGCAAGTTCAATCCACCCCGCTTATGAGAATAACATGGACTGGTTCGACCGCATTGCCCTGTTTGCTCCCCTCGATTTCGCCGCCGTGGGGATGATCTTTGCCTTCTGGCTTCTGGTCGGGTTGCGGATCGAACAATCCTCTGCCGCCAATCCTTCGATGTCCAGAATCGTGGCCGACTACCGCCGCGAGTGGATGCGCCAGATGATCACCCGCAATCCACGCATCTTCGACGCGCAGACGGTCGCCACGCTGCGGCAGAGCACATCCTTCTTCGCCTCCACCAGCATGATCGCCATCGGCGGGGTGCTGGCGCTGATCGGCAATGCGGAGCGTCTGGCGCTGGTGGCCGAAGACCTGACCTTCGACACCTCCCACGATATCGTCTGGGAGGTCAAGCTGATGCTGCTCTGCGTGTTCCTGGCCAATGCCTTCCTCAAATTCGTCTGGTCCAACCGCCTGTTCGGCTACTGCTCGGTCCTGATGGGGGCCGTCCCGAATGACCCGGAAGATCCGACTGCCGAAAAGATGGCGCACAAGGCGGCGGAGTTGAACATCGCGGCGGCGCGCAGCTTCAACCGGGGGCTCAGATCGCTCTATTTTGCTCTGGCAAGCGTGGCCTGGCTGGCCGGGGCGCTGGCGCTCATGGCCGGTGCATTTTTGACACTGGTTGTCATCTGGCGCAGGGAATTCGCCTCCCGTTCACGCGAAATTCTGTTGGAGAAATAGGTCCCGTTCCTATATACCATCGGTTTTGTCCCATAGGTGAACCCATGTTGAAACGCTGCCTCGTTGCCCTTCTGACCCTGAGCACACCGGCGCTGGCCGATGCGCCAGTCGTGAACAACGTTAACGTTTCCCGCGAGGGGGGCCTGTGGAAGTTCGACGTGACCATCACCCACACCGATACCGGCTGGGAAGACTATGCCGACGCCTGGCGCGTTGTGGACGCAAGCGGCAAGGAATTCGGCATCCGCGACCTTGCGCACCCGCATACCGGCGAACAGCGTTTCACGCGGTCATTGTCGGGCGTGCGCATTCCCGAAGATGTGACGGAAGTCGGCATTCAGGTGCGGGACACGGTCAACGGCTGGTCTCCGAACATCAAGATGGTCAAGCTGCGCTGATCAGGCTCAGACCCGGTGATAAGGGCCGCCTGACAGGATCGATGCAGCCCGGTAGAGCTGTTCGGCCAGCATGACCCGCACCAGCATATGCGGCCAGACCATGGCCCCGAACGAAAGCGCATGATCCGCCGCGCCCCGCAGATCGGGGTCGATGCCATCCGCGCCGCCGATCACCAGCGCCAGATCGCCCCGTCCGGCATCCCGCCAGCCCCCCAGTCGCTGCGCGAAAGAGGTCGAGGGCTCCACAATGCCGCGCTCGTCAAGCACGCAGATCACTGCATTTTCAGGAATGGCCCGCCGCAGCAGAGCGGCCTCCGCCGCCATACCGCCGCCCTTGCGGTCGTCGACCTCGACCAAGCGCGCGGGGCCGAGCCCAAGGCCGCGCCCTGTCCGGTCAAACCGGGTCAGGTAATCGTCGATGAGGGATTTTTCCGGTCCGGCGCGCAGGCGCCCGACCGCACAGATATGTATGCGCATCGCTGCCGCTAAGGCAGGATCAGTGGGTTGCGGCTGCGGCCTGTTCGCCGGTCTGCCACATCTTTTCCAGCTGATAGAAATCGCGGACTTCCGGGCGGAAGACATGGACGATCACGTCGCCCGTGTCGATGAGGACCCAGTCGCCGACGTCCTTGCCCTCCATCTTGGCAGTGCGCCCGTACTCGTCCTTGACGGTCTGAGCCAGCTTTTCGGCGATCGCCGTCACCTGCCGGGTCGAACGCCCCGAACAGATCACCATGTAGTCGCCAATGGCCGTCTTGCCGCGCAGATCGATCTGCACGATCTCTTCGGCCGTGTCGTCGGCGAGTGCTGTGAGAATAGTTGCCAGAAGCTTTTCGCTTTCGGCCATGTCGGTTGCAACTGCCATCAGCGGTGCACCGGTGTCCGCAGCCCGGGCTGCGTGCGCTTGGATTGACAGGACATCGTCCTCCTTTTGACGCGCCGACGGACCCCCGGCGCTGGGGTTATGTGAAAGGTAGCAAGCCAGAGGTGACATTTCAATGACAAGGCGGCGTTCATCCGCCGACCAGCCCTGTTCCGTGACGATATTGTCCTTCCATGCCCCCAAAACGCGCAGGATATCGCGGTGCGGCATCAGGGCGTGAGGTGTCCGGTCTCGAAATCGCCCAATCCGGGTCGGTCGAAGGCATCATGGGACAGGCCGCGGTTCGGGGGTCAGTCTGGCGAACCGTGATCTTGTCGGGCATCGGGTTTCCTTTTACTCCTAAACCGCCTCGCCGTGCCGGTCGTCCTTCGCCACAGAGGTGAACATGTCGCGCCATGCCGTGTCCAGCGAGGCCAGCGCGGCGCGGTCCATCGCGTCCGGTGCAAGACTGTATCGGCCCGTGGGTGTTGCATAGCCCAAGGCCTCCTCCGCCCCACGTACGGCACGGTAACGCGCCAGGTCGAGGTCGAGGCTTACGCCCCGGCGCCGCAGGTCCGCAGGCCGTGCGCGGGGAAACAGAAGCGCCGAATTGGCGGTAGAGAGGTTCACGCAGGCACAGCCATGCCGCGCCGCGACCAGTGCCAGACGTGCCGACTTTGCTCCGAGGTCCCGCAAGGTGGGATCATCCCGCAACGGGTCCGCAGCGCCTGTGCCATAGAAGTGCGTGTTTCCGGTCTTGGGGTAGACCATGTCGCAGCCAAGAAACGCCATCACGCGCGGTCGCAGGGCCGACAGCGCCCAATAAGCCGCCGTGTAGGCCATCGTCGCCCCGGCGTAGACGAAGCCTCCGAAATGGTTCTGCGCAGGCACGAAGGCCACCGCGTCGATCAGTTGCTGATCGGGTGTCATCGCGGGTGGCATGCGGTCGGCAGGGAAGTCCTCGGGGTAGATCAACATGTCCCAATCGGGTCTCACACGCCAGGCATTGTTGATCGCGACGATGTGGTCGAAGTGATCCTTGGGCCAGTCCCGGCACTCCGGCGCATTGGGACCGGAGCCGAGGATCAGCACGATCTTTTCAGACTGCGTCATGGCAGTTCCTTGCGTAGGGGTTCGGGCGTTTGTGGCATCTCCTCGTCGCCTTGGTCCGGCAGGTCGTGGTCGCGCTGGCGGGCCATGGCCAGTTTGCTGTCCGGAAGCATGAGCACCTCGCGCTGCGGGAAGGGGATGGAGATGTCGTTGTCCTTGAAAGTATCCCAGAGTGCCAGATAGACATTCCCCCGGATGTTGGTCAGGCCGCCCGTCGGGTCCTTGATCCAGAAACGCAGGATATAGTCGACGGAACTGTCTCCGAAACCCACGATGTGACAGACCGGCGCCTTGAAACTGAGCACCCGGTCCACGCCAATGGCTGCCTCGATAGCCAGCTTGCGCACCTTGTGAGGATCGTCGGCGTAAGCGGTGCCGAAATAGATGTCGAGCCGCACGAAATCGTTGGAATGTGACCAGTTTACCACCTGATTGGTGATAAGATCCTCGTTCGGGATCAGGTATTCCTTGCCGTCCCGGGTCACCACCGAGGCATAGCGCGCACCCAGCGTCGCGATCCATCCGAAAGTATCGCCGAGGCTGATGACGTCCCCCGGCTTGATCGACTTGTCGATCAGGATGATCACGCCGGACACGAGGTTCGACACGACCTTTTGCAGGCCGAAACCGAGGCCCACGCCGATGGCACCCGACAGCACCGCGAGACCCGTGAGGTCGATGCCGACGGCCCGCACGCCCATGAAGAAGGCGAAACCGTAGAGGAAGATCTGCATCCCCTTGACGGCCAGCACCTGCATTGAGGGGCTGATATCCTCATTCTTGCGGATACTGACGGCGGCGGTGGTGCTGACCAACCGCGCCAGCGTGAACAGGACCCCGATCACGACCAGCGCGGTGATCAGATCCAGCAACGACAGGCGGAATTCACCAATGCCGAAGGCGACCCCGTCGAGGAAACGCGACACTTCGTCCGAGACATTGAGGAAATAGAGCGTGGCATAGATCCACAGCCCCCATGTCACCAACCGCCGCAGGAAGCGGTTGCGGACCAAGCGCGCGGCGAAGGCGATGCAGACCCAGACGGTAGCCAGGGTCGCCGCAAGCCCGATCATGTAGGACCGGGAGGGCCAGGTGAGGCTCTGCATCACCAGATACACCGCGCCGGCCAACAGGGCGAACCACATCAGACCCAGCCGCCGCTTGACCTGCACGACCATACGCAACTGCCACTTCTTCCAGCCTTCGTGCGCGCGCACCCAGTTCTGGAGCATATTGCCCGACACCCGGTGCAGCAGCCATGACACGAGGGCCAGACCGATCAGGATCAGGATCTGGTTCTGCCGCCAGCCGGGATTGAGTATGCTGACGCCGGAGTTGATCACGCCATTGTAGAGTGCCTGCAGCGACGTCACGAAATGGCTGAGCTGTTCGGTGTCAGGGTTCATCGGGCTCTTTTCAACTGAGTTTCGGAATGCTTGCATATCCCCTTGAAACCCGCAACGCTCACGGGGTCACGAACGCTTGCTGTCTCGCCCCGCTGGAATGGCTGCTCCTTCTGCGGTTCCTGGTGACCTGACCCACTGCCATCTTGCGACAGACGCCACTTCGCGGTATCTCACGCTCCATGATGCAGATTTTCGATCTGGACGACCGCGCCCGCCTGCGCGAACGCTTCTTCGGGGCGGCCCGAACGGTGCGCGCCTGCGTCTGATCGTCAGCACCCGACCGTGACCGACCCCTTTTCAATCAATACCGGGAGTGGACCCATGTCCCCCAAGACGCTCTATGACAAGATCTGGGATGCCCATGTCGCGCACGAAGCCGACGATGGCACCTGCCTTCTCTATATCGACCGCCACCTTGTGCACGAGGTGACCAGCCCTCAGGCCTTCGAGGGTCTGCGCATGACCGGCCGCACCGTGCGTGCGCCTGACAAGACCATCGCGGTGCCGGACCACAACGTCCCCACCACGCTGGACCGTGCCAACGCCAAGACCATGACCGAGGACAGCCGCATTCAGGTCGAGGCGCTGGATACCAACGCCAAGGAATTCGGTCTGCACTACTATCCCGTCTCCGACGTCCGTCAGGGCATCGTGCATATCGTCGGTCCCGAGCAGGGCTGGACCCTGCCCGGCATGACCGTGGTCTGCGGCGACAGCCACACCGCGACCCATGGGGCCTTCGGTGCGCTGGCCCATGGCATCGGCACGTCAGAGGTGGAGCATGTGCTGGCCACCCAGACGCTGATCCAGAAGAAATCGAAGAACATGAAGGTCGAGATCACCGGCAAGCTGAGCCCCGGCGTCACGGCCAAGGACATCACCCTCTCCGTCATCGGTGCTACCGGCACTGCGGGCGGCACCGGCTATGTAATCGAGTACTGCGGTGAGGCGATCCGCGACCTGTCGATGGAAGGCCGCATGACCGTCTGCAACATGGCCATCGAAGGCGGCGCACGCGCGGGCCTGATCGCGCCGGACGAGAAGACCTACGAATACTGCAACGGCCGCCCCCATGCCCCGAAAGGTGCGCAGTGGGAAGCGGCGCTGACCTGGTGGAAGACGCTCTATTCCGACGACGACGCCCATTGGGACAAGGTCGTCACGCTGAAAGGCGAAGACATTGCCCCCGTCGTGACCTGGGGCACCTCTCCGGAAGACGTGCTGCCGATCACCGCCAAAGTCCCCGCAGCTGCCGACTTCAAGGGTGGCAAGGTCGAGGCGGCGCAACGCTCGCTCGACTACATGGGGCTGACCGCCGGCATCCCGCTGACCGAGGTAAAGATCGACACTGTGTTCATCGGCTCCTGCACCAATGGCCGAATCGAGGACCTGCGCGCCGCCGCCGCAATCCTCAAGGGCAAGAAGATCAAGGACGGCATGCGCGCTATGGTCGTGCCCGGGTCCGGACTTGTGCGGGCGCAGGCGGAAGAGGAAGGTCTGGCGGAAATCTTCATCGACGCCGGTTTCGAATGGCGCCTTGCGGGCTGTTCCATGTGCCTTGCGATGAACCCCGACCAGCTCAGCCCCGGCGAACGCTGCGCGGCCACCTCGAACCGCAACTTCGAAGGCCGTCAGGGCCGTGGCGGTCGCACCCACCTGATGAGCCCGGCGATGGCGGCGGCAGCGGCGATCACCGGGCACTTGACGGACGTGCGCGAGATGATGTGATACGCCGATTCGTTTCTGGCCAGCAGGGCACATTTCATAGTTGCCCTGCACACGTCAAGCTAGAAGTCGACAGGAAGATTGACTGATTGTGTTGGAGAATTAGCCGATTCTATCGCGGCGCGGGCGAGACACGAGTTTCAGAATGGCTGGGCCCTGAATTTGCCCGTTTTCCCGGATGAACTTGAGGGTTCGCCTGCCTACGTCTCGAAAATTTACTTTTATTTCAATAGTCTATCTGGGGTTTGTGCAGAAGCACCTCCAGAAACGTACTACCGGCACCGGGAGGTACTCGGGACGCCGAAACGGTTCGTGTATCAGGGACCGACATTCTGCTGAAACTAATATGGCTAAAAAAAGCTTAACAGATGACAAAACCGTGACCGTGTGATAAATTTATCTGGGGTCACTCGGCATTTTGTGACGTGACTTTCGATTTCACAGGAGTAGGGAAATGAACTTAAAGAATATTGTTTTATCGGCCGCAGTGGGCCTCCTGGCGTTGGCCGGATCGGTCAGCGCCCATACGGTTACTTTCGGCTGGACGGACAACGGTAACGGAACCGTTACGTTGTGGAACGAGCACTGGCATGGCGATCAGACCTTTCCGTGCAATGAAGGCGTGCTTTGCTCCGCCAACGGGGGTCTGACGATTTCCGGTGACGGTTCGGGGAGTGCCGCATCTTACGGGACCAACGCCTATACTGTCCAATGGGCGGGAACCCTGAACAACACCGACCGTGACGACATGGTCAATGACGGTACGCTGCTGGGATACGTGGATGATCCTGTTAACGGAGGCGGCGGCAACGACGACGATTGGCTCTACACCGCGCCTCTGGTCATTGGCGATGGTTCGTGGTGGTTCTTCACCGGAACCAACTGTTGCATCGACACTATGGGTCATCAGGTATTGGTCACTCTGTCCGGTATCGGCAGCGTGGACCCCGGCACAGGTCCGGGCGGGGTAAGCTCAGTTCCGGTGCCTGCGGGTCTGCCGCTGTTGCTGACGGGTCTGGCAGGTTTTGCTGCACTCAAGCGCCGTCGCAAGGCATCCAAAGCCTGATCCGACAGATCAACCTGAAAACTTCGAAAGGGTGCCGCTTGTCGGCACCCTTTTGTTTGTGTAGGCCGACATCAGTGCCCAAGGATTGCTGGAGGATATCATGAACAAATTCACCACCCTCACCGGAATCGCCGCCCCGATGCCGATGATCAACATCGACACCGACATGATCATCCCCAAGCAGTTCCTCAAGACCATCAAGCGGTCGGGCCTTGGGGTGAACCTCTTCGACGAGATGCGCTATGACGACGACCGACAGGAAATTCCGGGTTTCGTGTTGAACAAGCCGCAGTACCGCGATGCCCAAATCCTCGTCGCAGGCGACAACTTCGGCTGCGGGTCGAGCCGCGAACATGCGCCATGGGCCATTGCCGACTTCGGCATCACCTGCGTCATCGCACCCAGCTATGCCGACATCTTCTACAACAACTGCTTCAAGAACGGCATCCTGCCCATCGCCTTGCCGCAGGAACAGGTGGACGTGCTGATGAAGGACGCCGAAAAGGGCGCGAATGCACGCATCACCATCGATCTTGAGGCACAGACAGTCACGACCTCTGACGGGGAGTCGTTCAACTTCGATGTCGATCCCTTCAAGAAGCACTGCCTGATGAATGGTCTCGACGATATCGGCCTGACAATGGAAAAGGCCGCCTCCATAGATTCGTTCGAGTCTGCTGCGGCCCAGAGCAGGCCCTGGGTCTAAAAGCCAAAGAATAGACACATTTTGCAAGATAATGGTGGGCGATGGCAGGTCGCCTACCAGATGTTGACGTGTGCCTTTCTCATGCCATGAAAATGATGCAAGAACGCACCACCCCCTCCTTCAAATTGCCTCATCCGTTACGTCTAGTTAACCAACGGTATTGAGCGCAGCGACGAAAGAAGGCACAAGTTGGGCAACAATGAGGCAGACTCCGTCATCCCGGGGTCGACAAGTTGGAACAAGCGCGCGGCATCGTATCGCGGCTGGCCAGTTTGGAAGGGCAAAGTGTGTTAGGACAAATGGCAGGTGCAGTGATGCGCGCCCTCTTGGTGGCGTTGCTGATCGCAACTCCGGCGCTGATGTTGCCGGGACTGGCGGTCGATTCGACGCAGATCACCGTTCTGATCGCCCTGCTGGCCGCTTTCCTGACCTTCATCGAATACAATTCCAACTTTCCCAGCATCGTCGAGTTCCGCGATGCCCCGCCTTTCAACAGGATGCGCTTCGTCTCGCTGTTCCTGATGGTGTTCCTGCTGAGCGCCATCATGAAAGGGCAAACCGATCCCACACTGATGACAGGCGGTCTGACTTCGATGGGGACGATCATCGGCAATCTCATCGACTTCCCCTATTCGCCTGTGCGTCTGGTGGTGCTGATGCTGCCCGATAACACATCGCCCGAACTGATCCGGGCCGTCCGGATGGCTGCGGGACTGTCTTACTTCATCTCGGTCTTCACCCTGGTGTCGTTCCTGGTGCTTGTACGGGGCCTGGGCTGGCCCGCGCGTCAGGGAGCATTCAACGTCTGGGTGAACCTTCCCCTTTTCGATCCGACAGCGGGGGGCGATGTTCTGTACCGCCTGCAGCGGGATGCGCGGATCAATATCGTGATCGGTTTCCTGCTGCCCTTCATCATCCCGGCAGTGGTCAAGGCCACCTCCGGTCTGCTAGACCCGGTGTCGTTGAAGAACCCGCAAACTCTGATCTGGACAATAAGCGCATGGGCCTTCCTTCCCGCCAGCATGATCATGCGCGGCATCGCGATGGCAAAGGTGGCGGACATGATCCAGGACAAGCGCCGCCGCGCCTACGCCGATGCAGAGGCCGACTTGCAGCCCGTCTGACAACCCTCGCGCTGACGCTGTTCTTCGCCGCACCGGGCGCCGCCGACACACTGCGCATCGCCACCTACAACACGGAATTGCAGCGTGATGGCCCCGGCATCCTGCTGCGCGACATCCGCAAGGGTGACGATCCTCAGGTTCTGGCGGTCATCGCCGTGATTGCAGAAGTGAATGCCGACGTGGTGGCCCTTCAAGGCATCGACCACGACCTGAATGCCAGTGCCCTCCGCGCCCTCGCGCAAGCGCTCGAAGAGGCGGGGGCACCCTACCCCCACCGCTTTGCCGCCGCTCCCAATGCCGGGCGCATGACGGATCTCGATCTCGACGGCGACGGCGAGACCGGGGGGCCCGGCGATGCGCAGGGCTATGGCCGCTTCTTCGGGCAGGGCAGCATGGCGGTTCTGTCGCGGTATCCCGTGGCGACGCCAGACGTGCAGGATTTCACCACCCTGCTGTGGCGTGATCTGCCCGACGCCCTTCTTCCCGTCACGGAGGCCGGACCCTTCCCGAGCGCGGCGGCTCAAGCCATTCAACGCCTGTCCTCCAACGGCCATTGGGTCGTGCCGATTGACCATCCCACGATGGACCGCTTCACTCTCCTGACCTTCCACGCCGCGCCCCCGGTCTTTGACGGTCCCGAAGACCGCAATGGCAGGCGCAACCATGATGAGGTGTTCTTCTGGCAGCATTACCTCAATGGTCGGTTCGGGTCCGCGCCCGCCACTGCCTTCGTCCTGCTGGGCGACGCCAACCTCGACCCCGAACGCGGCGATGGCCGTAGCGAGGCGATCCGCGCATTGCTGGCGCTCCCGGCATTGCAGGACCCGCTTGCGGGCCAGTCTACAGTTAACTGGCCCCAGACCGGGGAGATGCGGGTGGACTATGTACTGCCCTCCGCCGACTGGACCGTCGCCGCCTCGGGCGTCCACCCTGGCAACGCAACGGCCAGCCGCCATGGCATGGTCTGGGTCGACCTCACGCGCTAGGCATTCTTGACCGCCCCGCGCGGTCGGGATACCCCACGCGAGACATTTCAGATCAGGAGCGACCCATGGCCAACCCTACCCTGCTTATCCTCGCCGGCGACGGCATCGGACCGGAAGTCATGGGGCAGGTGACGCGCATCATCGACTGGTATGGCGCAAATCGCGATCTGGCCTTCGATGTAGAGCAGGACCTTGTGGGCGGGGCGGCCTATGACAAGCATGGCACGCCTCTGCACGACGAGACGATGGCCAAGGCGCTCAAGGCCGATGCCGTGCTGCTGGGGGCCGTGGGGGGCCCAAA
>JBBSJO010000030.1:0-27309 GCA_038257185.1 Rhodobacterales bacterium
GCCTCGGCGGTGCGCTCGAGATCATCCAGAAGATGGGTCAGGGGAAGGCTGTCCTCGCGGTCCATATCATCCCCGTATCAATCAGTTTCACGTGCCAAAAGGTCAGCCAGCCCGCTGCGATAGTCGGGATAGGCAGGCTGCCAGCCCAACGATGACTTGGCGTGATTGTTCCGCACCTTCTTGCTTTCGGCGTAGAAACTGCGGGCCATCGGGGTCATCTCGGCGGTCTCGAAATCGATGGCGGGCGGGAGCGGCAGGCCCAGCAGCTCGGCGGCATGGCCAATGACCTCCTGCGGCGGGGCAGGGTCGTCGTCGCAGAGGTTGTAGATCGCCCCCGGATCGGGTGTGGCGAGCGACAGTTCCAGCGCCTGCGCGATGTCCTCCACATGGATACGGGAAAAGACCTGGCCTTCCTTGATGATCCGACGTGCAGTGCCGTTGCGAACCTTCTCGAAGGGGCCGCGACCGGGGCCGTAGATACCCGCAAGCCGGAAGATGTGCAGCGGCAGGTCAGGGATGGCGGACCAGGCGGCCTCGGCTTCCACCCGCGCGCGCCCGCGTTCGGTTGCCGGAGCGAGCGGGCTTGTCTCATCCACCCAACCGCCCCGATTATCGCCGTAAACCCCCGTGGTGGAGAGATACCCAACCCAGCGCAAATGCGGCGCGGCCTGCGCGATCTGATCGCCCAGGGCATTCAGGACAGGATCGCCTTCCGACCCCGGTCCGGCGGAAATCAGGATATTGGGGCAGGTTTCCAGCAGCCCCCGCATATCGCTGCCGGGCCAAAGCTGCGGTTCGACTCCGGTCGCGGCTATGCCGTCCATCTTGTCAGCGTTGCGGGTGGTGCCGATGATGCGCCAGCCCTGCGGCAGCAGACGGTCGGCCAGCGCCCGCGCGCTGAACCCGTGTCCGAAGGAAAGCAATGTCTTGTTCATCCGTCGAAACTCGCGCTTCCGCCCAGATGGGGCAAGGGGTCACGTTCAAAACTGGCGCGTGGCCGCTCAGTTCTTGAGCCGCGTGAAGTTGATGTAGCCGTATCGCAGCCCTGCCCACTGGCGCGACTTGCGCATCCTGCCCCCTGCCGTTTCGACCCAGTAGTCATTGCGGATCGAGGTCTTGTTGTAGATGCAGTCTTCGCGCATGTGAAAGGTCGACACCCGCTGATCGACGATCTGGATCGTCTCCCGTCCCAGTTGGGTCATGTCGCAGGAAAAGGACACCGTCTGGGCCGTGCCATCCTGCCTGTCCAGCGTGATCAGCCGCTGCCCGCCGCCGCCCTGACCGTCGAAACCCGCAATCGCCGCCGCCGCCTCGGCGGAACGCATGTCGCCGCCCAGCCCCTTGGTACCGACCAGCACGCCCTCGCGCATAATCACCTGACGGTTGTCGGAGGACTTCCAGACCTCGATCTTGCCGGGAGTACTGTCGCGCCGGGTCTCGATCAGCGACAGGAAGTCCTGCAAACCGGTAAGTTCGGGCACGACCTCCATGACCTCGCCGGGGGTCTCATCCAGCAGCGCGCGCGTCACCACGACCCTGATGGCCGGGGCGTTGGCGCCAGCGGTGCCCGCGCGTACCTTGTTCAGCAGGGTGCTGCCCGCGCTCCGAACCAGATCAATGTCGTCGGTGCCGTTGGAGTTGTCCGAGCCGCAGCCGCCGAGCGCCAGGCCGCAGGCCAGGATCAGGCTGATGGTGAAACGGTTCATTCCCAGACCCTCGACCATTGATTGACAAGCGCGTTGCGATGGCCCGACCGCACCTGCTCATAAAGCCGCCCCGGCACTTCCAGCCGCGCGCCGCCGTCGCGCTGGATCGGACGGATCGTCGTGCTGACCACCCGCTTGCCCGGCGTTCCGATGAACCAGCTGATCGGGATCGTCAGGTTGATGCCCTTGTCAAAGGACCCCTCCCCGAACTGCGCCGCCGAAACGTCGGTGAGGGTAAAGAACCCCCCCACCCGCCAGCCGTTGTCGAATTCGCGGGTCATCGTCACGGTTGCGCCGTAGTCCCCCGCGAGGTAGCGACCCACGTCCAGCTGCCCGTGATAGCCGCCGCCGAATTCGTAGTAGGCCGAGGCATGACCTGTCGCCACATCGTAGTTCTGGAACCCAAGGCCAGAGAAATCGCGCTGCTGGACATAGTTCGCCTCAAGCCCCAGCGCCAGCCGACTGGCCACCGGCTTCCACAGCAGTTCGGTAGATACGCCGCCGAACATCCTCTCAAGGTAGCCCGCGGTGACGCGGGCATAAAGGTCGTCGCCCGGCTTCCACTGTTTGGAAACATAGAAGTTGTCGAGGCTCACATCGCTGCCCTGCGCATAACGCACCCCGTTGGTACGCACCGATGGCAAGAGCGAGTTGCTGACCCGGGTCGAGTTGCCGACATTGCCGACAAGGCGATACTTCAGCGCCCCGGCCACGGTCCAGCCCGGCGCGGGACGATAGGTGGCATCCAGCTTCAGTCCCGCATCGACGCGGACCGGCTCATCGGGGTCAAAATAGCTGGGGGAAGTGTAGGGACCGAGCGACCAGGCAAAATCCGGGTAAAGATCGGTGTTGTAGACAGCGCCCGGCAGGTTCGGGGTCGCCTCGCCGATGCCGCTGACGGCCAGCAGCGCATCGGCGGCCAGCGGATCGAATTCCAGCGCCTCCAGGTCGGAGCGGCGGATGGTGACCGCAGACTGCGCCAGACCGTTCTCCACCGGCACGATGCGGAACGTCTCAACCGAAGCGGGCAGCACCTGCGCCATGGCACGTGCCGCACGGCCCACCGCCACGGAGGTCGCCTGATAGCGACCGTTGCGGAACCGCAGTTCCGCCGCCGAGGCGGAGACCTGCAGAGCCTCCAGCGTCAGCCCGCTTGCGTCGAGGATGGGTTCGAGTTTATCGCGCATCGTGAGCGGAGCGCTTTCGCTGTTGGTCCAATCGGTCGCATACGCCTGCGGTTCCGCCGCGCGGCTGGGCCGGATGCTGAGCGGCGCTGTGGGCGTGACGCGGAGTGGCTCGATGGGCCTTCTCGGGTTCAACTGGACTTGCACGTTGATGCCGATTTCGGAGCCGTAAAGGTAATAGGCCCCGATGCGCGTGCGGTCGGAATACTGATACTCCGCGCCGAAGTTGAAGCGGGACTTCTTGGTAAAGACGTTGCCCGTCACCGCTTCCTGCGTATAGGCGTCAGAGCTGTATTCGGCCTTCACACCCCAACGGTCGTTGATCTCCCATTCCACCCCGCCAAAGGGCGCGGCGGGCCCGCGAACCCATTGATCGTAAGAGGGCTTCCCGCCCGTGCTGTTCGGATCAAACGGCGGCCGGTTACTGCCGAAGGGCGACCCGATAGCCCCCGCACTACCCAACCGCCCCCAGCCCAGACCGGCAGTCACCTTGAAGGTGCCGGGAATGCGCGCCCCGGAGAACGACTTTGTCGCCACCACATATTCACCCGCATAGATGCCGGTGCCCGCGAAATCCTGAAGGCCCACGGTGACCGCGGGCCAGATCCGGCTTTCCTTCTTCAGCAGATAGCGGACGTCGAAACTGCGGTCGCGGTAGGTGGCGAAGCCCCCGATATTTGCATTCCTGATACCGACATATCTAAAGCTGGCGGACAGGCGCGGCGTGACCTGAAAGGTGAGCGTGCTGCGTGTGTTGCCGCCGAAACTGGAAACGCCGATGGCAAACTGGCCGTCCGGCAGGGGTGTCGCGGTCGGCATGTCCACGAGCCCGGGAGAGCCATAGAAGTTCAGAGTCGGGCGTTCCGGCAGGGCAAAGATGTCGTAGTCATCCGCACGCGCGGTGTTCGATGCCATCGAAAGAGCCGCAACGGCGACAAAGATACCGGCAAAAAGCGGCGCAGTGGTTCTCGAACGTTTTGCCTGCTGCACGAAGCTACCCTTCTTTATGCGTCATACGCTTTTCCACGTTTCTGCATCGGCATGGGGTACAAATCAACACCAGGCAGTGGCAAGACCCGCAGTCGAGCCGGAGTAGCGGCATTCATGCGACAGGCAGTCGACCTCAGGAAGTGAGGCGAACTTGCGTCGTCGCCTCGAAACCCTCGACCCAGCGCTCCACGACTTCGCGGGCCATTGCCTCGTTGCTGCCCACGAAGGCCTCGCGCAGACGCCGCAGTGCCGAGGCGATCTCGATCTCCGACAGGCCATCCTCGCGGGTCGAGAATATCTTGGGGTGGCGCGTGCCGATCAGTTTGCCGGAGAGGGTCAATTCCTCGGTCATCTTCTCGCCGGGGCGCAGGCCGGTGAATTCGATCTCTATATCGCCCTCGGGATTATCCGCGTCGCGCACGGTATAGCCTGCGCTTTCGATCACCTGCCGTGCCAATTGCGTGATCGGCACCGGCTTGCCCATGTCCAGCACAAAGACCTCCCCCCCCTCCGCCATGGCCCCGGCCTGCAGTACCAGCCTGACGGCCTCCTGCACGGTCATGAAGAACCGCGACACGGAACGATCCGTCACGGTCAGCGGCCCGCCCCGGCTGAGCTGATCCTGGAACAGCGGCACCACGGAACCGGACGAGCCCAGGACGTTGCCGAAACGCACCATCGAAAAGACAGTGCCCGCCGAGGCCCCGCGACCGCGGGCCATGTCCTGCACCACCAGTTCGGCCAGTCGCTTGGAAGCGCCCATGATATTGGTCGGGCGCACCGCCTTGTCGGACGAGATCAGGATGAACCGCTCCACCCCCGCCTTTGCGGCCTGTTCGGCCAGCGTCTGGGTGCCGAAGACGTTGTTCACGAGACCCGCAAGCGGATTGGCCTCCACCAGCGGGACATGCTTGTAGGCGGCGGCGTGCAGGATGATCTGCACGTTGTGTTCTGCCAGCACCTTGCGGACCTGACGGCTGTCGGTGATCGACCCCAGGACCGGCACGATCTCGATTTCCGTCCCCTCGGTCAGTTGCCGAAATTCCTGATCCGCGTTGTAAAGCGCGAATTCGCTGAGCTCGAAAAGCACCAGCTTGACCGGGCGACAATCCAGCACCTGCCGACAGAGTTCGGACCCGATGGACCCGCCCGCGCCGGACACCAGGATGATCTTGCCGCCATAGCACTCCGCCCCTTCACCAAGAGACTGGTCGACCTCGGCACGGTTCAGGAAACGATGCGCCGATACCGGCTTGAGCTTGTCGATCAGCGCCTCCTCCCCGATCAACTGCGCGAAGGAGGGCAACATCTGGACTTCCAGCCCCATCTTCTGGAGCCGCCGCGCGATCTGCGCCTGTTTCGGAGGACTGAGCGAGGGCACGGCCAGCAGCACGCGGTCGATGTTCTTGTCGCGGGCCAGTTCGGCGATCTTGAGGGGATTGTAGACCGGCAGATGTGCGACATAGAGGCCCTGGATCGCCACGTTGTCATCCACGAAGGCCACAGGCTCGATCACCTCGTGGCTACGCAGCGCCGAGACAAGCTGCGTGCCGGTGGTGCCTGCACCATAGATCAGCACCCGGCATCGCGCGGTCGACCGACGGTAGATCGCCAGCACCAGTTGCAGCAGCGCCGCCCGGCTGATCACGACCATCGAAAAGAATGCGGCCCCGAACACCAGATGCACCCCCAGCGGCAGGCCTAGCCCCGCCACGTTCGACACTGTGACGGAGATGAAGACGAGAAACAGCGCAAACACCCCCGTCATCCCGACGGCGGTGGTCTCAAAGGCATTGAGCTGGATCGAACAGACCCCCAGCCAGATCGACACCCCGATGCCGGTGATCAAGACATAGGGCAGCACCGGCATGTAGAGGACGATATTGCTCGCCAGGTCGCCGGGCAGCCCGTGTACGGCAAGCGCAAAGAGCACCGACAGCACCACAAGGACAGAATCTGTCGCCAACATGATTGCACGCTTCTGCCGCTTGGTCAGAGACTTGACAAAATTCAACACGGCAGCAGCCACCCTTCAATCACCTGATCAATGGAAATCGTTTTCTACGCGGCAGAAGTTCCATGATATTGTCGATGCCCGGGTTCGGAATAGGGTCCAAGCAAAGTCTCTTCTTCCTACAACACTTGGTTGTAGTTTCACAGGTTCCTCTGTCGCATAGCCGCGCCACTGGCAAGAATTCCCGGAGAATCCTCATTTCTCGGCATCTTTCAGCCTGTCGTGCCGTCTGAAGAGATTGCCAATGGTCTGGAACACGAGGTCGAAGTCGTAACAGGTCGACTGGTGGCGCTGATAAATCAGGTCAAGGTGCGCCTTTCGGGGCACGCAAATCCGGCAGTAGATATCGTCGGTTTCCTCTGGCGTGCCGCACCGCGCCAGCAGACGTTCCTCATGCTTGTGAAAGCGGATGGTGGCCAGCCCGGTCACCCCCGGCCGGGATCTGAGCACTTGCGCATAGAGGTCGGGAAAGCGCTCCACATATTCGCGCAGGGGCGGTCGGGGGCCGACAAAGCTCAGATCGCCCTTGAGTATGTTCCAGAGCTGGGGAAACTCGTCCAGCCGCTTGGCCCGCAACCAGGCGCCGGTGGCGGTGATGCGCGCCGCCTTGTCGCCGCCCGACACACCCTGATCGCCCTCCACCACTGTCATCGTGCGCAGTTTCCAAAGGCCGAAGGGCTGATCCACACCTTTCATGCGCTCGGCTACATAGAAGAGCGGGCGGCCTTCCTTGATGAAGAGCCAGCAGATCAGCCAGATCAGGATCGGCCCCAGGATGATCACCAGCAGGCTGGCGAAAAACAGATCGAAAATGCGCTTGCGCCAGGTCATGGACGGCAACTCATGTCGTCGCCTCAAAGCGGCGCCACTCGGAAACCAGACCTTCAGCGGTGCTGTTTTCCGGCGCGAAGGAAACGAGTTGTTCCAGACGGTCCGTCGCCAGTTCCACCTGCGGGATCACCCCGACGGCTGCGGGCCTTGGCACCCAGGGCAGACCCGCGGCGTCCAGAAGCGCCCCCATCTCGACCGTGCCGGGGGCGGCGATATTGAGCGTAGACGGAAGGTTACGCATCCCGCAAAGTCCGTGGAGGACGCGCGCCAGGGTCAGCGGCCCGATGTAGCTGCGGCGGGGCGTGGTGCCGTCTTCCAGCGCGTCGATCTGCATTCCTTTCCTCCAGCCGCCCAGGATCGCATCCGCTCCGGCGACGTTGCCGATCCGCAAGGCCGTCACCGGCTGGCCGGGGTGTGCTGCGTGTACCTTGTCCTCCATCCGAAGCTTCGCGTTCCCATAGTCGGAGACCGGAGCGCAAACTGCGTCTTCCGTGTGGGGCCCTTGCGCGGCCCCGTAAACCGCGGCCGAGGACGCGACAAACACCTGGACCTGCCCGGCGAGGGCAGCCGCCTGCGCTGCGGCACATGCCAGATCGACATTGTCCTCCAACAGCCCGCCCCCTGCCGCGGCCCGGTCATTGGTGACGCCCGAAAGGCAGATCACCGCGCCGATACCGCGCATGACCTCGACGGCCTCGTCGCGCTCGGTGAGCAGATCGAAGGCCACGAAACCCGGACTCGCGGTGCGGCTGTGGCAGATCAGTTTCTCCGGCTCGGGCCAGAACGCGCGCAGCATCGTGCCCAGACGCCCCGACGCCCCCAGCAAGAGGACCGCGCTTTTCCGCGCGGCAGGGTCCGAAATCATTGACGCCATACCTTTAGCCACTATCCTGCGCCCAAGAGAATTCCAACTGGGGGCAAGTTTTTTGTCAACTGCACTTACACCGCCCTGCAAGAATGCGTATGGCGGCACGCAGACGTCCCCACAAGGGATGGGGACTTTATAGGGCGGTTGTGCTGATATGGGTTTGTCTCGCAAAAACCTGGTCTGGGTGATCCTGTCGGTCGCGCTGGCCGCCTGTTCGGGCCTGCCGCGCGGTGCCGCGATCGAACGCGAAGTGCTGAAAACCCAGAACGAACCGACCACCGACATCGCCGTCTATCCCGTCACGCGCGCCTTCCTGCCCAGCATCGCGCAATGGCCCCGCACTGGCCAGCGCAGCTATGGCTGGATCGGCAGAAGCAGCGGATCGAATGCCCAGATCATCCGGCCCGGAGATTCCCTGAACCTCCTCGTCTGGGACAGCAGCGAGAATTCGCTCCTCACCGGCACCGACCAGCGCGTGGCGACCTTGCCCGAAATCCGTGTGTCGGAGAGTGGGTCTATCTTTGTGCCCTACGTCGGCAAGGTGCAGGTTTCGGGCCGCACGCCCGACAGCGCCCGATCGCTGATCCAGCGCCAACTCGAAGCGATCGTACCCGCGGCACAGGTCCAGCTTGCCATGGCCGAAGGGCGCGGCAACTCCATCGATCTCGTGGGCGGCGTGAACAACCCCGGCAACATCATGATGCCCGACAACAACTTCTCGGTGCTGGCCGCGATTTCGGCCGGGGGTGGTGTCAGCAACTCCCTCGAAAATCCGCAGGTCAAGCTGGTGCGCGGCAGCAATATCTATGCCACCTCCATCGACCGGCTCTATGACAACCCGCAGCTCGACACGCGTCTGAACGGTGGCGACAAGCTCATCGTCGAAGAGGATCGCCGCTATTTCCTCTCTCTGGGTGCCGCCGGACGCGAGGCCCAGTTCCCCTTCACCAGAGACGACATCTCTGCACTTGACGCGATGTCGATCATCGGCGGCGTGAACGATGCACGCGCCGACCCGCGCGGTATTCTGATCCTGCGCGAATACCCGGCCAGCGCGGTCAGCGCCGGTGTGCGGGGGCCGCGCAAGACACGCGTGGTCTTCACCCTCGACCTGACCACCTCGGATGGCCTCTTCTCGGCCCGGAATTTCCATATCCAGTCAGGCGATCTTGTCTTGGCGACCGAGAGCGTGCTGACCGATACGCGCACGGTCCTCGGACTTGTCGGAACCGGCTTCGGCCTGCTCAACGCCGCCAACAACGCCTCCAACTAGAGCCTTATCTGCTTGTCCGCCGGGACCAGCGCGTTGATCTGCGCGATGTGTTCGGGCAGGCAGCGGGTCAGGAAATCGTAGGTCTCCACCACATGCGCCCGCGCGGCCTGCCCCAGATGGGCAAAGTCCTTCGGACGTGCCAATACCTCCACCACCTGTGCGGCCAGCGCGTCGGGGTCGAAGAAATCCACAAGCAGGCCGGTTTCACCATGTGTGATCGCCTCGCGTACCGGGGCCACGTCTGACGCGACCACGGTGGCCCCCATCGACATCGATTCCAGCAAGGACCAAGACAGCACGAAGGGCATGGTCAGGTAGATGTGGCAACGGCTGATCTGGATCAGCTTCTGATAGTCGGGATAGGGGATCTGCCCGAGGAAATGTACCCTTTCCCAATCGACCCCTGATCCCACTTCCTTCTCCATCTCGGCGCGCAGGCCCCCCGGATGCTGGCTCTTGCCGCCATAGGAGGTGTCGTTGCCGCCCACCACCAGTACGCGGGCATTGGGGCGTTCGCGCAGGATGCGCGGCAGGGCGCGCATGAAGATGTGATAGCCCCGCGTGCGTTCCAGATTGCGCGCGACGTAGGTCAGCACCTCGTCGTCGCGCGTCAACTCTCGACCCAGCCGCCCCAACCCCAGCCGCACCTCCCGGTTGGGCCGCAAAAGGTCGGTGCGGATGCCGTCGTGGCAGACATACATCCGGCCATGGAAACTGCGCGGAAAGCGGTCGCGCTGCCATTGCGTCGGCACATGGCCCTGATCGACGGTTTCGATATTGGCCAAGGGCACCGCGTTACGCGCCTGCATGAGGAACGGCGCGTGTTCCGAGATCTTCTCCGCCGGATCGAACCCCACCGACCCGCCGGTGATGTTGTAGTAGTATTCGAAGAAACCGATGATCGGCACATCGGGCCAGACCTGCTTGAAGAACGTCAACTCCCCCCATCCGACATGACCGATGACGATATGGGGCCTGAAGCCTTCGTCCTTCTCCATCGCCCGCGCCGCCATGGCCGCGCCGAAGCCCGCACCCGTCGCCTCCTCCCAGACCCGCGAGAGACCATAGCTGTCCTTGCCCGGCATCCGGTGCGGACGGTAAAGCCGCGTCTCCACCCCGGCAAATTTCGGGGCGTTCTTGCGCTGCGTCAGGAAATAGATGCGGTGTCCGCCCTGCGCCGCCAGCCACTGCACCAGCTCGCGGTACTGGCCCGGCATGTTCTGATGCACGAAGAGGATATTCATCTGATGCCTTGCCTGAAAACTGCCCGGCACAGATAACCGCAGCGCACCGTCAAAGGCAACGCGCCCCGCTCAGCGGCCACTGCTACAACGGCGAGCCCCCCGGATCGGGCGCTCAGGCAGGTGGTTCCTTTTCGCCCGCGTTTCGCGCCTGTCCGCCCGGCTCAGGCCGCATAATCCGATCCCTCGTCATCAAGGATCGCCTTGAGCTCCGCCAGATGCCGTTCGTCCTGTTCGGGATAGGCCTCGATCTCGCTCGCCGTCTTTTCCGCGATGTCGTCGGGGATGCGGCGCAGGGGCTGGCCGGTCTGCAGCGCGCGGATATAGGTCTCTGCCGCGCGTTCGAAATAATAGAGCCTGTTGAAGGTCTCCGCGACCGTATCGCCGATCACCAGGACCCCGTGCGAGCCCATGACCATGACCTTCTGCTTGGGATCGGTCAGCAGAGCCGCACAGCGCGCGCCCTCGTCCTCGAAGGCCAGCCCGCCGTAGTCCTCGTCGATCACGATGCGGTTGTAGAAGGTGCAGCAGTTCTGGTCGATCGGCGGCAGGCGGCTGTCCTGAAGACAGGCGAGCACGGTGGCATGGATCGAATGGACGTGCATCACGCAGCGCGCGTGGGCGCAGGCCGCGTGGACCCCGCCGTGCAGCCCCCAGGCGGTCGGGTCGGGGGCGTTGGGGCCGGCGTAGGTCTCTGAATCGTCGGCGTCTATCAGCAACAGGTCGCTGGCCTTGATCCGGCTGAAATGCGCCTGATTGGGGTTCATCAGGAACTTCGAGCCGCTGTCGTTCACCGCCAGCGAGAAATGGTTCGCCACGCCTTCGTGCATGTTCAGCCGTGCGGTCCAGCGGAAGGCGGCGGCGAGGTCCACGCGCTCCTGCCAGTGGTCCATGTTGGGGCGAAGATTGGTCACGTTCATCGGGTCGTCCTCCGGTTTATGTCAGCTTGCCGCCATTTCTAAACGCCCGCGCGCCGAAAAGCGACCCTCAGAGCGGTCGGCTTGCGACCCAGGCGTAACCGTTCTCGCAAAGGATGTAGGTCTCGCGCAGCCCGTGCGGCTTGTCGGTCGCCGCTTGCAGGATCGTCCCCCCCGCCGCCTCGACGCGCGCGGCGGCGGCGTCTGGATCGCTTGAATAGAGCCTGATCTCCATCCCCGCGCCGCGTGGCGGGCTTTCCGGCAGGAGCCCCAGCAGCGGGTTCGCATGATAGGTGCCGTCACTGTGCAACTGAAACACCTGATCGCCGTAGACCATGATTGCAAAATCGGCACTGACCCGGTGCGCCGCCATATCGAACACAGCCTTCAGAAACGCCACCTGCCGGGGCACGTCGCGCACCAGAATGTTCAGCCCCAGACCCCGCAGGCCGGCCCCGAATACCTCTGCCGATACCGTTTCGTACTCCATCGCCTTACCCCGCGTCGCAGGCGCTTGAACCTGCCCGGACCCTGTGGCACCTTTGGCCATGACGCAAGAACCTTTCCCCTCATGGGCCGATGTGGCCAGTCAACTGGTCGACGTGGCAGCGGGACGGCGCGCCGCCGACACGATCGTCACGGGTGGCATCTGGGTCAACGTCCACACCCGCGAAACGCTGCCTGACCATGATATCGCCATCGCAGCGGGACGCATCGCCTTCGTGGGCCCGGGCGCCAGCCACTGCCGGGGCGAGGGAACGCAGATGATCGAGGCGGAGGGCCGTTACATGGTGCCCGGCCTCTGCGACGCGCATATGCACATCGAAAGCGGCATGCTGACCGCGGCAGAGTTCGCCCGCGCCGTGATCCCCCACGGCACCACGTCGATGTTCACCGACCCGCACGAGATCGCCAATGTGCTGGGCCTCGACGGCGTGCGCATGATGCACGACGAGGCCCTCATGCAACCCGTGAACATCTTCACGCAAATGCCCTCTTGCGCGCCCTCCGCGCCGGGGATGGAAACCACGGGCTTCGAGATCAGCGCCGAGGATGTGGTTGAGGCCATGCAATGGCCCGGCATCGTGGGCTTGGGCGAGATGATGAACTTCCCCGGTGTCTCCAACGCCGATCCCCAGATGCTGGCCGAGATCGCGGCGACGCAACACGCGGGCAAGACGGTGGGCGGGCACTATGCCTCCCCCGACCTTGGCCCGGCTTTCGCGGCCTATGTGGCGGGCGGTCCGGCGGATGATCACGAAGGCACCTGCGAGGCCGACGCCATCGCGCGGATGCGGCAGGGGATGCGGTCGATGATCCGGCTGGGATCGGCGTGGTACGACGTGGAAAGCCAGATCACCGCGATCACCGAAAAGGGGCTCGACCCGCGCAACATGATCCTGTGCACGGACGACTGCCATTCCGGCACGTTGGTGAACGACGGTCACATGAACCGCGTCGTGCGCCATGCCATCGACTGCGGCTGCGACCCTCTGGTGGCGCTTCAGATGGCGACGATCAACACCGCCACCCATTTCGGGCTGGAGCGTGACATCGGGTCGATCACCCCCGGCAGGCGGGCGGATGTGATCCTGACCTCGGACCTTCGAACGCTTCCAATCGAAACTGTCATCGCGCGCGGCCAAATCGTCGCACAGGAGGGCGAATGTCTCGTCGACTGCCCGCACTACGACTGGCCCGTGACCGCGCGGCAGACCGTGAACATGGCGCGTGACCTCACGGCGGAGGACTTCGTAGTGCCCGCCCCGGAAGGCGCCAACGCCGTCACGGCCAACGTCATCGGCGTGGTGGAAAACCAGGCCCCCACCAGGGCGCTGAAATTTGAACTGCCCGTCACCGAAGGGCGCGTGCAGGGCACCGGCGAGGTCTGTCAGATCGCACTGGTCGAGCGGCACCGGGCGACGGGCACCGTCGTCAACGCCTTCGTCTCGGGCTTCGGCTATGAAGGCGCGATGGCCATGGCCTCCACCGTGGCGCACGACAGTCACCACATGATCGTCGTGGGCACAGATGCCGCGCAGATGGCGCTGGCCGCGAACCGGCTGCGCGCCGTTGGTGGCGGCATCACGATCTGGCGCGACGGGGTCGAACTGGCGCTGGTCGACCTGCCCATCGCCGGCCTCATGTCCGACAGCCCCGCGCGCGAGGTCGCCGCCAAGGCCGACGCGATGATGCAGGCGATGCGCGACTGCGGCTGCACGCTCAACAACGCCTATATGCAGCATTCCCTGCTGGCGCTGGTGGTCATCCCCGAATTGCGCATCTCGGACCTCGGCCTCGTCGACGTGCGGAAATTTGAATTCACTCCTTTGTTAGAGCCTGTTTCATGACCAAGATCCTGACCCCCAATGCGACCGCCCCCGAACAGTTCCTCGATGCCACCGCCGCCGTGGACCGCCTGACCGATCTTTACATGCAGGCCACGCAATTCCTGCGTGACGAGTTCAGCAAGGCGATGGCCTGCACACCGGAAAATGTCCATATCCGCGCCTATTACCCCGAGATCCGCTTTCGCACCTCCAGCTATGCACATGTCGACAGCCGGTTGTCCTTCGGGCATGTCACCTCCCCCGGTACTTTCGGTGCCACGATCACCCGGCCCGACCTGTTCCGCAATTACCTGATCCAGCAGATCGGCCTGCTGATCAGCAATCACGGCCAGCCAGTGGTCATCGGTCCTTCCGACACCCCGATCCCGGTGCATTTCGCCGTCGCCGGCGACAGCGCCTTGAACGTGCCGCAGGAAGGCGCCGCCGATTTCACCCTGCGCGATATCTTTGACGTGCCCGACCTGTCCACGACCAACGACGACATCGTCAACGGCACCTACCTGCCCATCGACGACGTCCGCCCCCTCGCCCCCTTCAGTGCGCAGCGTGTGGACTACTCACTGGCCCGCCTTGCGCATTACACCGCCACCGACCCGGAACACTTCCAGTTCCACGTGCTCTTCACCAACTACCAGTTCTATGTGACGGAGTTCGAGGACTATGCCCGCAAGATGCTGGACGATCCCGACAGCGGCTACACCTCCTTCGTCTCCACCGGCAACGTGGAGATCACCACCGGCGATGCGATGCTGCCCGAGACGCTGAAAACCCCTCAGATGCCGACCTACCACCTCAAGCGGGCAGACGGGTCGGGCATCACGCTGGTGAACATCGGCGTAGGGCCTTCCAATGCCAAGACGGCGACAGACCACATCGCGGTGCTGCGCCCGCATGCCTGGCTCATGGTCGGCCACTGCGCAGGCCTGCGGAACACGCAGAAGCTTGGGGATTTCGTGCTGGCCCATGCCTATCTGCGCGAGGATCACGTGCTCGACGACGACCTGCCGGTCTGGATCCCGATCCCGGCGCTGGCGGAAATCCAGATCGCGCTGGAAAAGGCCGTGGCGGAGGTGACACAGCTCGAAGGCTACGAGCTCAAGCGCATCATGCGCACTGGCACCGTCGCTACCATCGACAACCGCAACTGGGAATTGCGCGACCAGTCCGGTCCCGTGCAGCGGCTGTCGCAATCGCGCGCCGTGGCGCTGGACATGGAAAGTGCGACCATCGCGGCCAACGGCTACCGCTTCCGGGTGCCCTACGGCACGCTTCTTTGCGTCTCCGACAAGCCCCTGCATGGCGAATTGAAGCTGCCCGGCATGGCGTCGGACTTCTATAAAACGCAGGTGGCGCGCCATCTGATGATCGGAATCCGCGCGATGGAGATGTTGCGCACCATGCCTCTTGAGCGTATCCACAGCCGGAAATTGCGGTCTTTCGACGAAACCGCCTTCCTATAAAGGCGAAAAACAGCAGAAAATCGCTGTAAACAGCGTTTTCCGGGCCACTATTCGTTGTGTTATCCTACAACATACCGTTACATTCCGCGCACGAGGCCCTAAATTCGGGCGGTCTAAGGAGAAAAAAACATGGCAACCAAACCAATGACGAAGACTCAACTCGTCGCTGCACTCGCAGACGAAATGGGGACAGACAAGAAATCCGCAGGCGCGGCACTGGACGCGGTCTGTGCTCTGATCACCAAGGAAGTGTCCGGCGGCGGTGCAGTGACCCTGCCAGGCGTCGGCAAGATCTATTGCCGCGAGCGCCCGGAGCGCATGGTGCGCAACCCCGCCACCGGCGAACAGTTCAAGAAGGACGCGGACAAGGTCGTCAAGATGACCATTGCCAAGGCCCTGAAAGACAGCGTGAACGGCTAAGCCGTTCACGATCTTCGCTATGTACAAGGGTCGCCCTCCGGGCGGCCCTTTTTCGTTTCGGGCAGGCCCTCAGGCGAGGCGGCTTTCGTATTGGTCCCTCAGCTTCACCCAACCGGACCAGAAAGATCCCGCCGTCGTCTCTGCGACCTCGGCACCGAGAATGTCCAGATGCATGTGCCAGCCCGCCGCGATCATGGTGCGCGCCGAAGGATCGACCAACCCGCGATGCGTCAGTGTCAGCAATACCTTTTCGCCCTGCTCCTTGAGCTCGAAAGTCACACCGCCGTTGCCCCAGGCAATTGTCAGCAACCGCATCGGATCGACGGCGATGACGTGGCTTTGCATGCGCTGTTCTTCAGGGAATCCTTCAGGTCGGGGGTCGGAGGCCGCGCTCAGATCGCCGTTCCGCCAGACCAGTTCCAACGGGGTTCCGGGTGCAAGCTCCATGTCCCCTGCCGCCAGCCATTTCCGGCGCAGATCGCCATCGGTGAGATAGCGCCAGATACGCTCTGCCGGTCCGGGCAGCCAGCGCTGGATCGCCAGCGTGGAGCTGTCCTGCAAGGTGGCATAATCGTCCAGTCGATCCATAATGGTCATTCTTCGTCTCCTTCTGGTATACGGGGTGGGGTAGGTTTGCCGGAACTCTTCGCCGTCTGCGCATCTTCCTCGTTGAGCAGTCGTTCGAGGGAATCGAGGCGCGACGTCCAGAATTTTTCATAGAACGCCAGTTCATCCATCGCCTGCTTGAGGGGGGCAGCCTCGAGCGAACAAACATGCGTGCGCCAGCGGATGTCACGGCGGACAAGGCCTGCCTTTTCAAGAACCTTGATATGCTTCGACGCTGCCGCGAGGGTCATCGGGTAGGGCGCGGCAAGCTCCCCGACCGTGCGTTCACCGATCGACAGGTCGCGCAGCATCGACCGGCGCGTTTCGTCGCTGAGGGCGTGGAAGATGTCGTTCAATTTTCAGGTTCCTCATTTTACCATGCGGTTTAATTACATGAGTCGCACCAGTCAATCAACTAAATAGTAGAATGATGCTTGCGGCGGGAGCGCCAAGCGCATTAACTTATTGTTGGGTGCAGCGGCTTATGGCGCCTCCGTGGCAGCGCCCCCTTGTCCTTTCCGCGCTTATGCGAAAATGTCCGCCCGAAAGACGGGGCAGGGCAAAAATGGACATACGCGCGATACTTGTGGGGCTGGTCTTTGCGCTGATGTGGTCCTCTGCCTTCACCTCGGCGCGGATGATCGTTGCGGATGCCTCCCCGCTTCTCGCGCTGTCGCTGCGCTACCTGATCTCGGGGCTGCTTGGCGTGGGGATCGCGCTGGCGCTGGGGCAAAGCTGGCGGCTGACACCCGCGCAATGGCGCGCCACGGCGATCTTCGGCATCCTTCAGAACGCCGCCTACCTCGGCCTCAACTTCGTCGCGATGCAGACCATCGAAGCCTCGCTGGCCGCCATCATCGCCTCCACCATGCCACTGCTCGTCGGACTGGCCGCCTGGGTGTTCCTGGGTGAAAAACTGCGGCCGCTGGGGATCGCGGGGCTTGTCGCGGGAGTCATCGGTGTGGCCCTGATCATGAGTGCGCGTCTGAGCGGAGGCGTGGACCTGCACGGGGTGATGCTCTGTGCCATTGGCGCCGTGGCGCTGACGGCGGCGACACTGCTGGTGCGGGGGGCCACGTCAGGGGGCAACTTCCTGATGATCGTGGGGCTTCAGATGCTGGTGAGCTGCGTCGCGCTCGGCATCGCGACCCTGCTCTTCGAGACACCGCGCATCGACATGAACTGGCGGCTCGCCGCTGCCTTTACCTATACCTGCATCGTGCCCGGTCTTGCCGCCACCGTGGTCTGGTTCTGGCTGGTCAACCGCATCGGCGCCACCCGCGCCGCGACCTTCCACTTCCTCAACCCCTTCTTCGGCGTCGCCATCGCGGCGCTGCTGCTGAACGAGAAGCTGGGCGCCCGCGACATCCTGGGGGTGCTCGTCATCGCGGGGGGTATCCTTGCCGTCCAGGTCTCGCGCCAAAAGCGTGTGCAGGGCTGAAAAGCGACACGGCCTGACGCGGATGGCGTTCCCCCCATGGCCCGGATCGGGTGTATGACTGCGGGATGAGCGCCCTCACACCGCCTGTCGATCCGCCCGCCAAAGCATACGCTTTCGTGCTGGTGCCGGGCTTTTCGACGCTGGGGTTTTCCTGCGCGCTGGATGCCCTGTCACTGGCCAATCACCACCCTTCGGGGCGGAAGTTCTACCGCTGGCGGCTGATGTCCGAAACCGGTGCGCCGGTGACGGCCTACAACGGCGTCACGGTGCAGGTGGATTCGGCATTGGCGGAACTGTCACGGGACGAGACCCTGATCGTCTGCGCGGGCGAGAACGCGGGGCAAGGGGCGACCAGACCATTGCTGAACTGGCTGCGCCGTGAGACCCGCAAGGGCATGGACTACGGCGCGCTGTCGTCGGGTACCTATATCCTGGCACTTGCCGGCCTGATCGGCGGCAAGCGGGTGACGACACATTGGGAATACAAGACCGCCCTGACCGAGATGCTGCCGGACGTGATCATGGAGGACACTATCTTTTCCGTCGATGGCCGGGTCTTCACCTCGGCCGGCAGTGCCGCGTCGATGGACATGATGCTGCACCGGGTTCACGACGACTACGGCCCCGATCTGGCGACCTGGGTGGCCGACCAGATGGTATATACCGTCCCGCGCGCCCACAGCCATACCCAGCGCATGTCACTGCAATCGCGGCCTGAGGTGCGCAATTCCAAGCTGCTGATGACGATGCAGATCATGGAGAAGAACCTCGAGGACCCGTTGCGCCCGGACGAGATCGCCGATGTGGTGGGCCTGTCGACGCGCCAGCTTGAGCGGCTCTTTGCCCGCTACCTGCGCACCTCGCCCAAACGGTACTACCTGCATCTGCGGCTGGAAAAGGCCCGCAACCTGCTGCGCCAGACGGACCTGTCCGTCACCGACGTCAGCGTCGCCTGCGGGTTCCAGTCGCTGTCGCATTTCTCCAAAAGCTACCGGGCGGAATTTGGCGTGCCCCCGGGGATGGAGGCCTCGGATGGCAAGGTGCTCTGGTCCGGCCGGGGGTAACCGTTTTCTTCCAAAGAAAACGGACCGGATTTTTTCTGAAAAATCCGATCCCTCACCGCTTGCGGAAGACCGCGATCCGGGCGGTGTCTGCCTCATGCTCTGCCGCCGCACCCTCACCGTAAATATTGACGGTGCGAAACGTCAGATCGTCCAGACGCGGCTCAAGTGCGGCGAATTTCGCGGCAAACCCCCGCGCCTCGAAATGCGCCTCGTTGACCGCCAGCACGAATAGCGCGCCCTGCCGCGCGATCCGCAACAACTCGTCCAGCGCCTCCGGCCCCACGTGCCCATGGGTGAAGGTGCCGGAACTCACAACAGCGCCGTAGGTGCCATCCGTCAGCGTCAAAGGCGCGGTCAGATCCGCCTCGATCGTCTTGCGATAAAGACCCTTTCCCGCCGCGACCGCCAGCATCTGCGGAGAAATGTCGAGCGCATCGATCTCCATCGTCCCCCGTGAGGGCATGTTCTGCGCCAGCAGCCCGGTGCCTGCACCCACGTCCAGCATTGGCCCACTGACCGGCCCGGCTTCGGAAAGGATCAAGGCAACCATCCGGGGCAGGTGGTAATCCATGTCGATGGCAAAGCTGGTGTCGTAGCTCTCCGCCCAATCGGCATAGAGCTTGCGACTGTCCTCCGGCGTGCGCAGAGCATAGGCGGCATCGAGGTCGGGTTTGTTGTCGGCTGGCATGGCGGCGCTCCTTTGCTGCAAGCCTAAACAAGGGCCGCTACTTCAACAACGGCTCGATGGCCTTCACGATCTCCGCCGACTCGGGCTTGGTGGAGGAACCCCAGCTGCCCATGACCTTACCGTCCGGTCCGATCAGCACCTTGTTGAAGTTCCACTTCGGCTGGAAGCCGGTCTCGGCCGCCACCGCCTTGTAAAAGGGATGCGCCTTCGACCCCTTCACATGGGTGATGTCGGTCATCGGCATGTCGAGGCCAAAGGAAATCTCGCAGAATTCCTTGACCGCCGCCCCGCTGGCCAGTTCCTGATTGAAGTCGTCCGACGGCACCGCCAGCACCACCAGCCCGCGCCCCTTGTAGGTGTCATATAGGCTCTGCAACCCGGTGTACTGGTAGGTATAGCCGCACTGCGAGGCCGTGTTGACCACCAGAACCGGCTGACCTGCCCATTGCGCAAGGTTCAGCGACCCGCCGTCGATGTTGGAAAAGCTCATGTCGCGCGGCACGGCGAAGGCCGCCTGCGCCCCGATCAGGGTCATCGCAATTGCAAGAATCCAGCGCATCCCAGTCTCCTCTTCCGAAAGTCTTCGGTTCCAGACACGATTCCCTATCACATTGAGTTGCAGAGCCCCTACAAAGACTTTGAATTTCATTCCGACGCACCATCTAATACGGCAACCAGACGAGGAAAGGTTCACCATGTCCAACTACGCAAAGAACCCCGACGCCATCGCGCGCCTGTCGCCCGAAGAATTCCGCGTGACCCAGAACAGCGGCACCGAACGCCCCGGCACCGGCAAGCTGCTCTACAACAAGGACCCGGGCATCTACGTCGACATCGTTTCGGGCGAGCCGCTTTTCGCCTCCGCCGACAAGTATGAAAGCGGCTGCGGCTGGCCCAGCTTCACCAAGCCGATCGAGCCCGCGCACGTGAAGGAGCTCAGCGATGCGACGCTCGGCATGGTCCGCACCGAAGTGCGCAGCACCCATGGCGACAGCCATCTGGGCCACGTATTCCCCGACGGTCCGCGGGATCGTGGCGGGTTGCGCTACTGCATCAATTCCGCCTCCCTGCGCTTCGTGCACCGCGACGACATGGAGGCCGAGGGGTACGGCGATTACATCAATCAGGTGGAGAACGTGGCATGAGCGAAGAACGCGCAGTACTGGCGGGCGGATGTTTCTGGGGAATGCAGGACCTGATCCGCAAGCGCCCCGGCGTCATCTCCACCCGCGTCGGCTATACCGGAGGGGACGTGGCCAATGCGACCTACCGCAACCACGGCACCCACGCCGAGGGGATCGAGATCGTCTATGACCCCGACAAGACGTCGTATCGCGAGATGCTGGAGTTCTTCTTCCAGATCCACGACCCCACGACGCTGAACCGGCAGGGCAACGACCGGGGAATGAGCTATCGTTCCGCGATCTACTACCTGGACGAGGATCAGAAAGCCGTGGCGCTGGACACCATCGCTGATGTCGAAGCGTCGGGCATCTGGCCCGGCAAGGTAGTCACGGAAGTGGAACCAGCGGGTGACTTCTGGGACGCTGAGCCCGAGCATCAGGACTACTTGGAGCGTGTGCCCAACGGCTACACCTGCCATTATCCCCGCGCCGGATGGGTCCTGCCCAAGCGAGCGGCGGCGGAGTAGTCCGCGCGCGATCCCGACCCCTTGTCCTCCGGTTTTTTGGGAGAACAAGGGGTCAGACAAACTGCTACCAGGACGCAGCCTCTCGTCCAGAGGCGCGCGTTACCCCAAGGTCTAGGGTTAATAACTATTTTGTCGGTGTGACGGATTGCTGCCGAACTGCCACAATGCCTTGAGAGACCTCGCAACGGGCTGGCATTCAAACATTTTTCCGAACCCAAATTAAACGCTGAACAAGGACATCCGTCATGAAGACCATCACATTGATCATCGCGGCAACTGTCGGCCTCGGCTGCGGCCCTTCTTTCGCGCAATCCGGCCAATCCGGTGTGCGCGTACAGTCAGGTCACTTCTGTGCCGACAACAAATGCGTCCGGTTCTCCCCCGACCTGCAATCAGCGACCGTCCAGGGGCGTCGGCCTGCGGATCTCACGGCCTATGACCTGCGCCAGAGCCCCGTCATTTCCAGAGATACGTTTCGCGAGATCTTTTACCTTGCCTTGCGACAGCCGAACGCTGGCAGTCGCTGACCCTGAAAGGCGAACGGCAAGGTTGGCGGAGAGGGCGCGTCACTCCGCGGCGACCCGCGGTCGGCCCGCGGCTTCCACCGTCACCGTCGCCTCCACGAAAACCTGTCGCGATTCCACGCCCGCCATCCGCACATCCCGCACCACACTCACCTGAATGTCCGCCGCCCCCGCCTCCTGTGCATCTGCAACGGCCAGCCCCCGCAAGACACTCTCCAGCAATCTCAGCGCCGCGTCCTGATCCCCGAAATCCCGCGGCCCATCCACCAAATGCACCCGGTACTTTCCCTCGCTCGGCGAGGTCACCGTCCCGCTCTGCCGCATCGTGACGCGCCCCACCACAGCACCGATGGCATTCGCCACACCCGCATGCTCCGGCAGGATCATCTCGCAGCCCAGCCGCTCCCCTACAGCCGGGTAATAGCTCGTCGCCGAAGCCCCCAGCCCGATCACCGCGACGTTCAGCCCCGTCTCAAGCCGCACAAGCCCGCGATGCCCGTCCATCCCGCGCTGCATCAACACATGCTGCGCCAAGACCTCCGGCGCCAGATCGAAACCCGGCTCCTCCTCTGCAAAAGCGGTCTCTAACAGGGCCAATGCCGTCTGATGCGTCAGCCGGTCCACGATCATCTGCGCCACAGGCTCCGCACTGGTGGACAGCATATCCCCCGCCCCCGTCCGCCTGCGCCCGAACAGCTCCAGCGCCTTGCGCGCGGCCCCCGCATCCCAATGCAGCACCCGGCCCAGCACATGACTCGCATCCGACGGCGTGACGCCTGCGATCTGCACGATCCCGCGCTCCACCAGCTTCTTCAGCGCCCCCAGTTCGATCCGCGCCCGCAGCACCTCGTCCAGCGGCCGGATTCCCTCCCCGATCCGCTCCAGCAACGCGACCTCCCTCGGCCCCAGACCGTCGCGGTCCTGCCCCGGCACCGCGCGCACGAAGCGTCCGTCGTGATCCCCCGGCGTCGCACTGCGCAACTGCGCGTCCAGCGCCGCATGCACCACATCGGGTGCCTCCACCGCCACCAGCGACACCGGCAGCACCCGCTTCGGCCCCAGCGTCACGCCCCCCCGTAGCCCTTCGGAGATGAAATGCACCTCGCTGTCGCCGCCGAGCCCCGTGGTGCGCATCGCGACCGCCTCCACCATCGTGCGATACGGCCCCACCCGTGCCCCCGCAGGGTCGATCGCAGGCCGTCCCCCCCTTAACAGAGCCACATCCGTCGTCGTCCCGCCGATATCACTGACCAAGGCGTATTCCGCCCCCGTCATCCAGCGCGCGCCCACGATGGAGGCGGCAGGCCCGCTCAATATCGTCTCGATGGGCCGCTCCCGCGCCTGCGCGGAGGAGATCAGAGCCCCGTCCCCCCGCACCACCATCAGCGGTGCGGTGATGCCAAGCTCCACCAGAATATCCTCCGCCCGCCCGATCAGCCGATCGATCATCCCGATCAGCCGCGCGTTCAGCACCGCCGTCATCGCGCGCTTGGGCCCATTCAGCTTGGCCGATAGCTGATGCGAGGCCGATACGGGTCGCCCCGTCACCCTCGCCACCAATTCCGCCGCACGCAGCTCATGCGCCGGGTTGCGCGTCGCGAACTGGCTCGCCACGGCAAAGCCGCTCACATCGCGCTTATGCGTCTCCAAGAAGGCAATCAGCGCCGCTTCATCCAGCTTCTGCGCCTCGGACCCCGAATGATCATGGCCACCCGCAAGCACGATATGCGGATCGCCCTTCAGCGCTTCCGCCAGCCCGTGCGCCTCCAGATCGCGCTCGCGGAACCCGATGTAGATCAGCGCCACGCGCCCGCCCTGCCCCTCGACCAGCGCATTGGTCGCCAGCGTGGTGGAGAGCGAGGCCATCGACACCTCCGACGGTTCCACACCCGCCTCGGCCAGCACCGCGCGAACCGCCCCGCCGATCCCGATGGCAAGGTCCTCGCGCGTCGTCAGCGCCTTCGCGGAGGCAACCACCACGCTATCGTCGCGGATCAACACCGCGTCGGTATAGGTCCCGCCCGTATCCACTCCCAAAAGCAACGCCACGCGCTTCTCCCCGCAATCCTTCGTGCTGTCTAAAGATTATCCGGCACAGGTCCAGCAGGATCGCGCAGGCGCAGGACAGCCCAGCGCGCGGCCTCGGCCACGGTGGCGTCTGGGTCGTCCGTCAGCGCCTGTGCCGCCGGGACAAGCCGGGGCAGCCCCGAATTCCCGATGGCATAAAGCACATTGCGCACAAAGCGGTCCCGCCCGATCCGCTTGATCGCGGACCCGGAGAACCGCGCCCGAAAGCCTGCATCATCCAGCCCCGCAAGTTCGGCCAGGTCCGGCGCGGCCTCTGTGGCGAGGTACCGCATGTCGCTCGCTGCCACCGCGAACTTGTTCCACGGACAGATCGCCAGACAATCGTCGCACCCGTAGATCCGGTTGCCCATTTTCGCGCGCAGCTCCGGGTCTACGGGTCCGTCATGTTCGATGGTCAGGTAGGAAATGCACCGCCGCGCGTCCAGCCGGTAGGGCTGCGGGAAGGCATCGGTCGGGCAGATATCCTGACACGCCGTGCAGGAGCCGCAATGATCGACCTCCGGCGCGTCCACTTCCAATTCCAATGTCGTGAAAACAGACCCTATGAAGGCCCAATTGCCCCAATCCCGGCTCAGCAGGTTGGTATGCTTGCCCTGCCAACCCAATCCCGCTGCCTGTGCCAAGGCCTTCTCCGGCACCGGGGCGGTATCGACGAAAACCTTCACCTCGCAGGGTGCCGCGTCGATCAACCACCGCGCCAGCCGCTTCAGCCGCTTCTTGACCACATCATGGTAATCGCGCCCCTGTGCATAGACAGACACCGCCGCCTTGTCGGGCCGCCCCAAAACATCCAGCGGATCGTGTTCCGGCGCATAGCTCTCTGCCAGCATGATCACGGACCGCGCCTCCGGCCAAAGCGCCGCGGGGTTGCCGCGCCAGTGCATCCGCTCGGCCATCCACCCCATTTGCCCGTGAAAACCAGACTCTACAAAGGCCGAAAGCCGCGCCGGCACCTCCGGCACATCGCCGGGCCTGCACACCCGACAGGCCACGAACCCTTCCTTGAGGGCTTCGGCCCCCAGCCGGTTCTTCAGGCTGTCCTTCTTTTTGGCCAAAAATATTCCTCGGGGGTTTGGGGGCAGACAGCCCCCAAGTCTCTCAACTCAGAAATCAAGGTCGTTATAATGCTTCGGCGGTGGAAACCCCGACACCTGATCGGCCAGCAACGCGCGAAACGCCGGCCGAGACTTGATCTTGGCGTACCAGTCCTTGACCGTATCCGACCGGTTCCAATCGACGTCCGAGATGTAATCGAGACAGGACAGATGCGCGGCGGCGGCGAAATCCGCCAGTGTCATGACGTCCCCCGCCAGCCAGCGTCGGTGATCCAGCAGCCAGGCCATGTAGTCGAGGTGATACTTGATCGCCTTCGCCCCGGACTTCACATTGGCACTGTCCGGATAGCCCTTCTTCATCATTTTCTTGTTCACCCGCTCATAAAGCAGTTTCGACGTGACCTCGGAATGAAACTTGTCGTCGAACCAGCTTATCAGCCGCCGCACTTCCAGCCTCTGCACGGGGTCGGTAGGCATCAGTTGCGGCTCCGGTCGCGTCTCTTCGATATACTCGCAGATCGCGGAACTTTCAGCCATCATGATCCCATCCAGCCGCAGGACAGGCACCTTGCCCGCCGGGTTGCGGCGCATGAAATCAGGGTCCTGCTCCCAGTAACGCTCCTCGACCAGTTCCACCTCGATCTTCTTTTCGGCGAGGCTCAGACGCACCTTGCGGCAGAAGGGCGAAAGCGGGACGTGAAACAGGCGGGCCATCATGGGGTTCCGATGAACTAGGGGTGGTCCCCTTCAATGCCTTGAACGCCGGGGGTTTTCAACTCTCGAAACAATCCGCGCGACCATCCGCGCGAATCGTCGCCGCGCCGGATCGGACCTGCGCCGCCCGCTTGCGCACGTAACCCGAGGGCTTTGACGCCGACCGCGATTTGGGCGACGGCAGGATCGCCGCTAGTCGCGCGGCCTGGGTTTCGGTCAATGCATCGGGTGCCACCCCGAAGTAATGGCGTGCGGCAGCGCCGACACCGAACACGCCCTCATCGAATTCTGCCACGTTGAGATATACCTCGATGATCCGGCGCTTGCTCCAGATCGCCTCCATCACCGGGGTAATCAGGACTTCGAGCGCCTTGCGAACCCAGGACCGGCCCTGCCAGAGGTAGACGTTCTTGGCCGTCTGCTGGCTGATGGTGGAGGCCCCCCGGTTGGAGCCTTCGGCAATCGCGAGCCGGATCGCCACCACATCGAACCCCCAGTGCTCGCAGAAATTGGCATCTTCCGCCGCCACGGCCGCACGAGCCATGACCGGGGCCATGTCTTCCAGATCGACCCATTCGTACTTCACCGCGCCCAGACGGCGGCTTTCGGAATACATGTAGATATCGGTCGGGGGATTGAAGACCGCCCCCAGCATCACCAGAAATACGGTCAGCAGGAAAACCACGGCCGCGCTCCGCCACGTGAACCGCATCACCCGGCGCAGGATCGACCGGCGCGGGCGGGCGGCAGAGGGTGCCTTGGAATTCGGTGTCTTGCTGCTGCGCCGGGCCATGCCCCAGCTATAGGGGTCAGCGTCCGGTTTGTGAACGGGGATCGCGCGCCGCGATCTGTGCCGCAAGGTAGGCCCCGATCAACGCCGAGCCCCTTGCCGAGGGGTGGGTGTTATCGGCAGCAAACAGGCTCCTGTCGGTGCGGTCGATGACATCTTCGGAATCGACGAAGTACACGCCCTGCTGAGTGGCTGCGAAGCGGGCGATGCGCCGCTCCAACTCCACCAGATCGTCACGGCAACCGGCAAAGGAGCCCTGCCCGGAGCTCGCATAATAGCCCATCCACATCACGTTTTCCGCCGTCCCCGCTCGGAGTTTGCGGATGAAGGCCGGGATCGTGCCGCTACTGGCGTCCGACCCGATCAGCGCATCGACCACCGGCCCACAGGCGCCGCAGCCGCATCTGCTGCCAAGATCATTCGCCCCGCCATTCATCACCACCCAGGTCCAGCGCCCTCTCGGCAGTTGCCGGTGGATGTCGAAGCCGACCACCCCGGCCAGCCCCGAGGAGTTGTCGAACTGGGCCCCCGGCACCGCCCGGTCTATGACCTGACGGCCAAGGGCCTGCCCCATGGCGTCGGGGATGGAGGCGTTGCTCGACCCGTTCCACGCCATGACGGAATCCCCGATCACCACGATATCGCCACCCCCGCGGGGGGCCACATCCGTACAGGCCGCGCCAAGTGCGACCATCATCAAGACACTCATTATCCGAAACATCGCACGCCGCCCTGTCCAATCCATCCCACAGACGATAGCCCGGCACGGCCTTGGGTAAAGGTGCGATCCAAAGACAATGCGCGACGGCGTGACGTTTGCCGTCTCTTCCAGGTCAGGCCGCCAGCAGCTGGCCTGCTGCCCGCCCGACGACCGGACGCGCGAAGGGCCGCCCCGGTCGCAGCGATGCAGCGACGCCGGGAAACAGCGCCAGCACCTCTGCCCGCGCTTCTGCGTCGGCGAGGCTGCGGGCATGGTCCGGATAATAGCTTTCTGATGGGGTGCCCTGGCCAAAGATGATCTGATGCTGGTCGAAAACGAGGTGGATGTAATCCACATCGCCGCCTTCCTGCCGCGTCACGCTGCTGCCATTCACCAGATGCTTGGCCGCCACCAGAACCTCGCTCGTGCCGAAGTAAAGCTCCGCCTTCCAGCCCGAGATGAGAATGCGATGCTGCGGTGACACGATCAGCGGAGCCGTATTGCCCACCGTCCCGGTCTCAAAGCGGATCGGGGCAAACGCGCCCTCTGCGCGGTAGCTGTCGCGCAGGATCGCATGGATCGGCTGCGCCCCGTCATCCAGCGTCTCGACCAGGTCTCCGACAACGAGCGTTTCGATGAGCCGTGGTCCGGCGGGTGTATCGATCATCGTACCGGGGGTGAAACAGGTCGGCCCGAAGGTATTCACCGGCATGTTCGTGCTGTTGTTCACGAA